>NZ_JBEPRF010000064.1:0-1512 GCF_040548225.1 Bradyrhizobium sp. S3.12.5 | reverse complement strand
AGCGAAGATTCCATGGGGGGTGGATAGCGACCGAGTCTGGAGCCAGACTGGAGTTGCAAAACCACCCAACCTGGAGACACCGATGTTGCTCGATCATCCTTCCGACGGACCGACCGCTATCCGCACGCAGTTTGGCGCAATTTTTGTGTCTTTGGAACTGAGCCGTTCGACGTGGCTGATCACGTCACTTTCGCCTGGCAACGGCGAGAAGATGTCCAGACATAGCGTCTCGGCGAGCGATACGGCTGAGCTGATGAAGCTGTTTTCGGAACTCAAGCGCAAGGCGATGGCCCGGACCGGTCAGACCTATCCGATCATCACGATCCAGGAGGCGGGGCTGGAGGGGTTTTGGCTGCACCGGGTTATGCGACAGGAGGGGATCGAGAGCCACGTGGTCGATCCCGCCTCGATTGCGACGTCGCGACGGCGACGCCGGGCCAAGACCGACAGGCTCGATGGCGAGGCGCTGTTGCGGGCCCTTCTGGCCTACAAGCGCGGCGAGCCTCGGGTCTGCGCGATGGTGGCGGCCCCTTCGCCCGAAGAGGAAGATCGCCGTCGGCTGAGCCGCGAACGGCGGACATTGATTGCCGAGCGGATCGAGCATGTGAACCGGATCAAAGGCCTTCTGTTTGCACAGGGCATATCCGACTACGTGCCTTTGCGGCAGAACCGACGGATACGGCTCGCGGCCTTGCAGACCGGCGACGGACGGGAACTGCCGGCGCACTTGAAAGCGCAGATCAGCCGCGAACTCGACCGGCTTGAACTGTTACTCACCCAGATCAAGGCGGTCGAGGCCGAGCAGGATGCGTTGTTGGCTGCTGCCGCAAAGTTTGAAAGCGGGACGACGGAGCCGGTGGCGATGCTGTCGGCATTGAAGGCGATGGGGCCCAATTTTGCGATCATTCTCTGGTCGGAGGCCTTCTACCGGCAGTTCTCCAACCGGCGCCAGATCGCCGCCTATGCGGGTCTTGCGGCGACGCCGTGGCGCAGCGGAGGAATCGAGCGAGAGCAAGGCGTCTCGAAGGCCGGCAATCCGCGGCTTCGCACGACGATGATCCAGCTCGCCTGGCTCTGGGTGCGCCATCAGCCCAAATCGGCGCTGACACTCTGGTTCAAGGCCAACAGCCAGCGCGGCAGCAAGCGCATGATCGTTGCTCTGGCACGCAAGCTTCTGGTCGCTTTGTGGAAGTACGTTACCCATGGCGTCGTGATCGAGGGAGCCGTGATGAAGAGCGCAGCCTGAGATCGGGAGACCTCTCCCTAACCGACAACCCATCCGCCGGGGCCCGATCAGCCCCGGTCGATCCGGGTGGACGAACCGATGGATTGCATGGCTTCAAACGCCGCAACGAAGAATGGTCCCGTCCTCTCGAGCCTGCCCGCCGCAAGCGGAATGTTGGTGCAGTCGCTATCGCGCGACGACCGAATGTGAGTTTGATCTGGCACGTAAACCAGATTGCAGAACCGGCTCGAACCTTGGATCGCCGACGAAAAGGAGTGCTCTGAACC
>NZ_JBEPRF010000063.1:0-1548 GCF_040548225.1 Bradyrhizobium sp. S3.12.5 | reverse complement strand
CTGAGAGCTTGCCAATCTTTCTCGTTTTGCGTGGTCCATCTAAGGATGCGGCAATTCCTCGCAGTGGCAACGGGTGGTTTGGGCGGCTGTGGGGAGGTTGGTGGATGTCGGTGAGCGCCTCTCTATGTGCTGGCGAGGCGGTGACCTTGCAGGATGTTGTTGGTGAGAGCGTACCAGAGCACGATGGCGCGGACCTTTTCGAAGCCGCGCACGGTCAGTTGGCGCAGGTCCCAGTTGCGCCAGCGGGCATGAATGCACTCGCAGATCGCACGGGCCTTGTACCGGGCCTTGCCCGTTTCGCTCGCCATCCGCGCGCGCCAGGCCAGGACCCCCGGGCCGTCGCCGCGCCGCGGCAGGTACGGGTCCGTACCATGTTTGGATTGAGTGGGTGGACAAAAGACCTCGATGCCCTCGGCATGCGCCCATTCGATGTCCTCCGCGCTGCCAAAGCCGCCATCGACGAGATGGTCTTTGGGCAGGCCGCCAGGACGTATGCGCTGCCGCTCCAGCATCGGCCGCATCAGGCCGCGATCGGACCCGGTGTTGCAGACCTCGATGTCAACGACGATTTGCTGGCCGGCCGCACTCGTCACCTGCACGTTGTAGGCTGGGCGGAAGCCGCCGTCGGCCATCTTCATGACCCGTGCATCGGCGTCTGTCGTGGAAGCCCGCGGCTCCTTCGGCTTCTTGCCGTTGCCGCGTTTTTCTTCGCGCTCCTTGCGCTGCTGCTTGATCTCGGCAAGCGCCGTCTGCGCCGCTTTCACGCGTGCCTGACGCTCGCGCGCGGCGCGCTCCTTTGCGGCCTTCATGCGCTGATTGCTGGCGTCCGAGCGTGCGTCGACCTCGCGCTTGAGATCTTCCACCACCGCCTCAGCCTGAGCCAGATGTTTGTCCAGTGTTGCCTCGCGCCGGAACGAGGCGGCTCCCGCGCTGGCCCGCACCCGCACCCCGTCCTGCGCCAGCGTCTCCAGATCGACGAGGCCAGCCTTCGCCAGCGCCGCCAGATGCTCGCTAAGCAGCCGGTCGAGCAGCTCGGCGCAACCGACCCGGAAGTCCGCCAGCGTGTGATGGTTCACCGACACCCCGCCACACAGCCAACGATAGGCGTCATGGCTCTCGCACAGCCGCTCCAAAGCGCGTGCGCTGCCGACGCCCTCGCTGGTGGCTGAGAGCCACAGCGCCAGCAAAAGCCGCGGCGAGGTCGCGGGGTGACCGGGCCGCTCACCCCGCGCCTTGATCCGGTTCTCCAACTCGCTCAGATCAAGCCTTTCGACATAGGACCAGAACAGGCGCACCGGATGGTCTTCCCCAATCAGGCTCTCGATATCCACCGCCCGCAACTCGATCTGGTCGCGTTGGGGTTCCCGCAGCCGCGGCGCGCCGAGCGGCGCCGCTCCGGCTTGTGCCTTCGCCTGCTCCGGCAGCTGCCCAAACAACTCATCAGCCGACATCACCGCCTCCCGCCAATCCATCGCGAAGAGAATCATATGTACCGGCGATCCGCTATACTTGCTTGCAAGCAGTCAAAAGATTCACACCCTCTGAGGG
>NZ_JBEPRF010000062.1:0-1707 GCF_040548225.1 Bradyrhizobium sp. S3.12.5 | reverse complement strand
GAGGCTGGGCAAGAATCTCGCGGTTACGCTGCGATGCTGAAGCGGAAGCGGATGATCGCTGGTTTTTGGCCTAATTTGGCTGAGAGGCCTCTGATAGAGACGATGGCAGGGCCTATGGCGGGCACGACGGCGCACAGGACGCGCAAAATTGCGCTCCTGGCCACCCGGTTGGCAAAAAACGCGACAAAGCCGTCAAAGCCGAGGATGTTCAGCACACGGGCGAGATTGTAGCAGAGCGCCATCAGACTCCATTCGCCGCGAACCTTGGCAAAGCCGCGGACCAGGAAGTGGCGATAGCCGGCGCGGCATTTGAGCGTGCCGAAGGGATGCTCGACCAAGCAGGAGCGCTGGCGCATCAACTCGCTCGCCTCTTTCATCCGCTCCCTGTGACGATCAATCACCTCTTCGTGCTGCCAGCGATAGATGGTGCGCTTGTCCGACTTTTGACCAAGGCATTGCTCGCGCAAGTGACAAGCCTTGCAGACAGATTTCAGGCTGACATAGCGGACGTCTTGCCGACCGGCCGGGCTGATTTTGACGCCATTCATCGGTCTCAACAGCGCGCCCGCGGGACAGCGATAAGCGTCGGCTTCGGCGTCATAGCTGAACGCTTCATGCGTGAAGCGGCCTTGTTCCTCCAAACCCCCTGTTCGCTTGGGCGGCGGGACATAGGCAACAATGCCGCCTTCCTCGCATTCTTTCAGGGTCGTGCCATTGTAATAGCCGGTGTCGGCAATCGCCTGCAGCGTCTCGGCTCCCAATGCCTCTTTTGCCGCTTTGGCCACCTCGTAAAGCTGGCCCGTATCGTTGCCGTCGTTGACGACCTCGCTCGCAACGATGAGCTTGTGCTTGTCATCGACCGCAATCTGGACGTTGTAGCCTGCGAGGACATGGCCTCTTTTCGACAAAAGCCGGGCGTCCGCATCGGTGGTCGACAACTGGGTCTCGCCGCCGTCCTCCAGACGATCAAGATCGGCCTGGGCTTTCGCCCGGCGCGCCATCAACGCCGCCAGCTTGTCCGCAACCCTGCCGCCATTCCCATTCGCGCTCCCGCCATCTCCGTCACCTGACGAATGCGCTTCTTCGCTGGCGTCGTTCGACGCCAGCGCTTTGCCATATTCCTCGATGTCGCGATCGATACAAGCAAGCTGCTCCGCCAGCCGCTTCTTCGTCTTGATGCTCGCCTTGCTCGCATCGCCATGGAAGAAGGCGCCGTCGATCGCCACAAGCTTGCCGCCCAGAAGCTCAAGTTCGCGCAGCAAGAGCACAAATTCTCGGTTCGTCGCCTTGAGCGCCGACCAATTATCCCGGCGGAAGTTGGCGATGGTCCGGTAGCCGGGCGTCAGTCCCTTGAGCAGCCACATCAGTTCCAGATTGCGTTGCGCCTCCTGCTCGAGGCGACGCGAGGAGCGGACCCGGTTGAGATAACCGTAAAGATAGGCCTTCAACAGGTCCGCCGGATGGTAACTTGGCTGTCCCGCCCCGGTGCCACCACCGGCATGCCGGAACCCGAGCTTCTCAAGATCGAGCGCACAGACATAGGCCTCGATCGCCCGGACCGGGTTGTCTTGCGCAACATAATCCTCGACGCGAGGCGGCAGAAGGCTCAACTGCTCCCGCCGCGGACCAGTCTTATAAGTGCGATTCGTCATGAATAGAATCGTACATCGATCCGGATTCGGGCGAGAACAATTCTTGCCCAGTCTC
>NZ_JBEPRF010000061.1:0-2074 GCF_040548225.1 Bradyrhizobium sp. S3.12.5 | reverse complement strand
TGCTGATTCCGCTCGATGTCGCCCACCATTCCGGAATGATCTCGCCCGCCGTTCCGATTTGATGTCGCCCACCATTCCGAGATGATCTCGCCCACCCTTCCGGGATGATGTCGCCCGGGGTGACGTGGCCTCTTCTGGCTCCGATACGATCCCGCCTTTCGGCTTTGCAAAGGGGGATCTGGATGCCGACGGAGAGGCTTGCGATGCGTCATGTGCGTGATGTGATCAGATTGAAGATGGCCGGGATGCCGACCCGGGAGATTGCGCGGCGGACGGGGACGGCGCCGTCCACGGTACGGCTGACGATCCGCCGGTTCGAGGCGGCCGGGCTGAGTTGGCCATTGTCCGACGACGTCACCGACACAGAGCTGGAGGCCCGGCTGTTCGCTGGTGCGGGAGCCGGTGCCGGCACCCGGCGGGGCCATCGGCGGCAGAGGGACCCGGACTGGGCTTTGGTGCATCGCGAGCTCAAGCGCAAGCACGTGACGCTGTCGATCCTGTGGGAGGAGTACATCGCCGGCGAACCCGGCGGATATCGCTATTCGCGGTTTTGCGAGCTGTACCGCGCCTGGGAAGGCCGTCTGTCGGTGACGATGCGCCAGTCGCATGCGGCCGGCGACAAGCTTTTCGTCGATTATGCCGGCGACGGGGTGCCGGTGGTGATCGACCGGCGCACCGGCGAGCGGCGCGCCGCGCAGATTTTTGTCGCGGTGCTGGGCGCGTCCAGCTTCACCTACGCGCAGGCGACGTGGACGCAGGGACTGGCCGACTGGATTGGCAGCCATGTCGGCGCCTTCGAGGCGATCGGCGGGGTGCCGGCGCTGCTGGTGCCCGACAACACCAAGGTCGCGGTGATCAAGGCCTGCCTCTACGATCCCCAGATCAACCGCAGCTACGCCGACATGGCGACGCATTACGGCACCGCCATTCTGCCGGCCCGGCCGCGGCGGCCACGGGACAAGGCGAAGGTCGAACAGGCCGTCCTTATGGTCGAGCGCTGGTTGCTTGGGCGGCTGCGCCATCGGACCTTCTACAGCCTCGCCGAGGTCAATGCGGCGCTCGCCGAGCTGCTGACCCGGCTCAACGAGGAACGGCCGATCCGGCGGCTCGGGGTGACCCGCCGCAAGCTGTTGGAGGAGATCGACCGGCCCGCGCTCATGGCGTTGCCGGAGAGCCCTTACGTGTTTGCCGAGTGGCGGATCTGCCGGGTCAGCATCGACTATCACGTCGAGGTCGAGGCACATTACTACAGCGTCCCGCATCGCTTCCTTCGCGCAGAGGTCGAGGTGCGCTTCACCGCCCGCACTGTCGAGATTTTCCACAAGGGCGAGCGGATCGCCGCGCATCAGCGCATGAGCGGCAACCACAAGCACACCACCGTGCCGGAACACATGGCGTCCAGTCATCGGCGCTACGCCGGCTGGACCATCGAGCGCATCCGCCAGGATGCCGCCGCGATCGGGTCGGCCACCGCGGCGCTGTGCGACCTGATCCTCGATGAACGCACGCACCCTGAGCAGGGCTTTCGGGCCTGTCTCGGCATCATCCGGCTCACCCGGTCCTATGGCCGCGAGCGGCTCGATGCCGCCGCCATGCGAGCGATCGATATCGGCGCGCGCACCTATGGCTCGGTCAAATCGATCCTCGCCAACAATCTCGATCGGCGTCCTTCGCAAAAGCGGTCCGCGGACGATGCGCCGATCCTCCATCCCAACATCCGCGGGCCGCGCTACTACAACTAGGAGATCTCGTCTTGCTCAATCATCCGACCCTCGATCAACTCCATCAACTCGGCCTTCACGGCATGGCCAAGGCCTTCGCCGACATCGAAGCCGGCGGTGACGCCGCAAGCCTCGGACACGCCGAATGGCTCGCGCTGCTGCTGGAGCGCGAAGCCTCGCTACGACGCGACAAGCGGCTGTCGAAGCGGCTGCAATACGCCAAGCTGCGCCAGCAGGCCTGCGTCGAGGACATCGACTATCGCACCCCGCGCGGCCTCGACCGTAGCCTGCTGACGATGCTGGTCGAAGGCCAATGGATCGACGACCACGCCAACCTGCTGATCTGCGGACCC
>NZ_JBEPRF010000060.1:0-2241 GCF_040548225.1 Bradyrhizobium sp. S3.12.5 | reverse complement strand
CGTAAGCGCGAAGCCGATACCCTTGCTTCAGAATCCGAATGAACGTGCGAAGAAGCCTCCGGCTTGGACGGAGGTTTGGGATGGGATTGGACAGCAAAAAGGACGTCCATTTGGACGGCTCATCGGGAGGGCGGGTGAGCCGGCTGGAGGTGCTTGAAGGACCGTCGGGACGCCGCGTGCGTTCGGAGGCCGAGAGAGCTCGGATCGTGGCCGAGAGTCTACTACCGGGTGCCCAGGTGTCCGAGGTGGCGCGCAAGCACGGAGCGACGCGCTGGCAGATTTACGATTGGCGGCGGCGGTTTCGACGGCGAGGCATGTTGCCGCCGCGCGAGGCATCGCAGTCGGCATTCGCGCCGCTAGTCGTGGAAGGTGCGTTGGAGGAGCGTCAGGTTCCGGCGATCAAGCTTGAGATCGCGATCGGCGATGTCGTGCTGCGGACGGACCCCGCCATAGATGGCGAGCAGCTGTCCCGTGTGATCCGCGCGATGCGAGCGTCACGATGATCGCGGCCGGTGCCGATCTGAAGATTTACATCGCGACGCGGCCCATCGACTTCCGCTGTGGCCACGATGGGCTTGCGGCGAAGGTGCAGGAGATGCTTCGTCTCGACCCGTTCAGCGGCGCAGCTTTCGTGTTCCGATCGAAACGAGCGGACCGGATCAAGATTTTGGTCTGGGATCGAACGGGCCTGGTGTTAATTCACAAGCGCCTCGAAGGCTGCAAGTTCGTTTGGCCAACGATCGCAGACGGCGTGATGCGCATATCGCCAGCGATGTTCGCAGCCCTGTTCGAAGGGCTGGATTGGAGGTTAGTCCGCCCGGAAGAAGCGCGGCGTCCCCAGGCGGCTGGATAACTGCGGCAGATTGACTCGGGAGCTATTTTGAACGTGGCACGCGCCGTGACGATGTGCTCGAAATAGCGCATGAGCATTGCGGCGCTGCGCAACGAAAACGAACGCCTGAAGGCGCTTTTGGCGCAAACGCAGGCGGCCTTGAGCGAGCATCAGGGGGCGCTGGCAGTATCGGAGGAAGCGCGGCGTCGGCTCGAGGTCATTCTCGGGGAATTGCGACGCGAGAAGTTCGGCGCGAAGTCCGAGAAGCTTCGGCCAGATCAGTATCACTTGCCGCTGGAAGACGTGGAGATCGCGCAAGGCATCCTGGACGCGGCGCAGGAGAGAGCCGAGGCTGTGATCCAGGGTCGATCGCGGAGCGTGCCGGAAGGTTCTCATCGCAATCGCGGCTGCTTGCCTGCCCATTTGCCGCAGGTGGAACGGATCATCGAGCCTGCGAGCACGCTGTGTCCGTGCGGTTGCGGTGCCATGACGAAGATCGGCGAGGACGTCAGCAAACGCCTCGACGTGATCCCGGCGCAATGGCGGGTGTTGGTCACGCGCCGCCCGAAATACATCTGCCGCCGCTGCTCGGGCCCCGTCGTGCAGGCCCACGCGCCGGAGCACGTCGTGCCCAGTGGACTGCCGACCGAAGCGGCGATTGCGCACGTGATCGTCTCCAAGTTCGGCGACCATACGCCGTTTTACCGTCAGGCCGAGATCTATGCGCGCCAGGGGATCCGACTTGATCGGGCGACACTGGGCAACTGGTCCGGCCGCGCCTGCTTCCATCTTCAGCCGATCGCGGACCACATGCGCCGCCGCCTGGCCATGGCGGATCGTCTGTTCATGGATGAAACCACGGCGCCGGTGCTCGATCCCGGGCGTGGCCAAACCAAAAAAGGCTACTTCTGGGCGATCGTCTCCGACGACCGCGGCCACAGCGGCCCAAGTCCGCCGATCGTGCTGTTCCGATATGCCCCCGGTCGCAGCGGCGCCTTCGCGGAGCAGTTCCTGGATGGCTTTGGCGGACGCTTCCTGCAATGCGATGCCTATGACGGTTATGACCGGCTGACCGAAGTCGTTCGACCGCAGGGGCCATGGACACTCGTGCATTGCTGGAGCCATTTGCGCCGGCGCTTCGTCAAATTGGCCCGTAACAGCAAATCGCCGATTGCCGAGGCCGCCGTTCGGCACATCGCACAGCTTTACGCCATCGAAGCCATGGTACGCGGCTCATCGCCGGACATCCGGCTGGCCGCGCGCAAGGAGCATTCGCTGCCCATGGTCGCCGCGTTAAAGCCTTGGTTCGAGAAGCAGCTGTCGATGATCTCCAGCGGTTCGACGCTCGCCGAGGACATCCGCTACGCGCTCAATCACTGGCAAGGGCTGACCCGCTTCCTCGAAGACGG
>NZ_JBEPRF010000059.1:0-2438 GCF_040548225.1 Bradyrhizobium sp. S3.12.5 | reverse complement strand
CGTCCATTGTGAGCACCCTTGCAGAAGATGACTCTTCTAACGGCGCTCATAGGTCTACGCACAAACAATCTGATGGGCCTCGCAGCCCCGCTTACAGTAGATCAAGGTCTCATCGATGTTCTCGAACCAGTTCCTTCTCCGACCGCTGATAGCGCTCAAACAGCTCGGTCGAGTACCGTTCCTGCCGGTCCTACGGCACGTTCAGGTCGATCTTGCCGACCCGGGTGATCAGCGAGCGCGTGTAGTAGCCAAAGTGATAGCCTACGCGTGCTTCGGTGCGCTCTCCTTTCTCCGTGCCTAGCGCTTCCACCATCTCGGCTTCAAGCGTATCCTGCACAGCGGCCTGGATCAGCGGCTCTAGGAACTACTTGTCCGATCTCAACAAGTGTTTGACCGCAGAGGCATTCGTCGTCACGGTCATGGTGATCTATGCTCCTCTACGAGCGGCGAACTTCGCAATCACCGGACTTAGCATGACCGCTTTAGCGTCTCAGCTCTTGCAGAATCTCCCGCACACTACCTGCACTCGTGGCAAGCGGCTCCGGCGCAGCCGCTGCAGCCTATGGAATTCTTCCTCGTCTCGTTGGCGAGCAACCCCCAAGGTCGAGCTGGAACGGAAGTGTGGGACGGCATGAAACACCCGACCGAGCTCGATCTGCACGCATGAGGAGAGCACATGTACCAACGCTGGACCGACGAGCCGGCTCCAGCAGACGCGCTACGCTTTTGGCAGGCGCCATTTCTCCAAAGGGTAGGCGTCGAGATTAAGGATAGCTCCGACTCGATTGCACTGTCGCATTTCTTTACACCAATTTAGTGCGCCCCTGCAGACGAGATAGTGTCGTCGCCAAACGAGCCTCGACCCCGGAGCCAGCTTGCTCAATTAATCGGCTCCCTTGCTGCAATTGCGACTTCAGAGACCGCATACGCGCCTGAAATCACTCTGTAGCAGCAGCACGCCTTTCGCTCGAGGCTCTTCCGTTCCTCTATCTGCAATACGCCGCGATTTTTGCGAATCAAACCCTCATCTTCAAACCGGTTCAGCGTTTCCGTAATGCCCGCACGGCGCAATCCCAAGATGGAAGAAAGATAGTCATGGGTAACTGGAAGCACGGACGCATCGACGGCATCGCTTGCCAAACAGAGCCACGAGGCCAGCCGTTTTTCGCGATCGTGCCGGACACCGCATAATCCGGTCTGAGCGCAATGCAAGCTCAGCCCTTGAGCGTATCGGGAAAGATGATCTCGAATTTCCGAGCGCTCGCTCATGATACGACGCATGTCCTCGGCGCGTATTCTGTGGGCGCGTCCCGGAAGAAGCACGACGGACTGATGGGTCGAACCATATCCTCCGAACAGGAATGGAGCTCCGACCACACCACGATAGCCTATGACCGCGGTCTCGAGGATGCTCCCCTCCGCGATGATCCTCATCGAGACGAGTCCGGATTCGACGAAATAGACGTAATCGAGCTGCTTTTTCGGCTCTTGCAGTACTGAAAGTTCTCTCAAGACGATCGGCTCGAGGAATTCTCCTATCGCCGCAAGATCCTGCAAGGAGAGACTCGCCAAAATTGCATTCTTGACGAAAAATCGCGTAGTAGGACGAACAGTGTTAGGCCGATGAAGCATCAACTATCTCCCGGACACCCGATCGGTCGAGCAAGCCACGTTTGACGGGCCCGCTCCGCAATTCTCTCTAGATGCCCCTCAAGTTCTCCGGCGGCCTCCGGTCTCTCTCCAGAATGAGAGAGACGTCATAATCCATCGACGCCGACTTCCCGGCGCTCGCGTTGCTCTTGAGGGATCGGCCTCTTCCTTGAGAGGCGCCGATCGACAAATTCGCTCAGCGTCGGAGCACGTGCAAAACGCCGCCGCGCCAAGAGCTCTAGTTCGCAAATCCAGGAAAGAGCACGCTGTCACTTCGCGACCCTGCGGAAGGCGACAGTCGTTCTCGGCAGCAAGTTCAACGGCCGAAGCTCAAACTCGCCCAATGCATCGCGTCCCACCCCCTCGTATTTCGCTATGTGAAATGTGGATGAACAAGCCCTCGCCGCGCCAATACCATTTTTGGAGCATTTGATACCAAATTGGAATTGATCGATGGCACAGATCTTCTGCGGTAGGAGCTATCGCCGAAAGTTGGTGACGGCGGGAATCGGGAAGGCGGCATATCGTGGGGGTGCTTGACGCCTCCACTTCTCCACCAAAGGAGCGATATGCCGTGCCCAACGATAACGTCACCAGACTGATTCAGCCAGGATTCTTCGACGATCAACTCACCGAAATCTTACGCAATGGAGCCCGTGCGCTGCTTGCCAAGGCGGTCGAGGCCGAGGTCGCTGCTGATTCCGCTCGATGTCGCCCACCATTCCGGAATGATCTCGCCCGCCGTTCCGATTTGATGTCGCCCACCATTCCGAGATGATCTCGCCCAC
>NZ_JBEPRF010000058.1:0-2538 GCF_040548225.1 Bradyrhizobium sp. S3.12.5 | reverse complement strand
CGTCTCCCTCCGGCGAGGGCCGCCTTGTTGGATTAGTCCAATTGGTGCGTAACAGTCCGTATGGACAGCCATAAGCGCAGTACTCAGCTTGAACGGCTTGAGGTGGTCGAGACTGGTCGTCGTCGGCGCTGGTCGGATGACGAGAAGCTGCGGATCGTGACCGAGAGCTTTGAAGCGCCGCGCGCTATATCGTCGACGGCGCGGCGGCATGGCATATCACGTTCGTTGCTGATGACGTGGCGTCGCGCGTTCGGGCCCGAGCCGATCAGCCCTCAAAGCGAACAATCTGGCTTTGCGCGGGTCGTCCTGGCCGCTGAGGTCGAGCCGGCGGTTGCTGCCACACCGCCGAGTGGGCAGATGGTGATCGTGATTGGCAGGGATCGTCGCGTGATTGTCGACGCCAGCGTCGATGCGGCAGCGCTGGCGCGGGTGCTGCAGGTTCTGGAGCGTCGATGATACCGGTCGCTTCGAACGCACGGATCTGGATTGCGACCGGCCACACCGACATGCGCAAGGGCATGCAGGGTTTGTCATTATTGGTGCAGGAAAGCCTTGGTCGTGATCCGTTCGCCGGAGATGTCTTCGTGTTCCGCGGACGCGGCGGTTCGCTGATCAAGGCCTTGTGGCACGATGGAGTTGGACTGTCGCTCTACGCCAAGCGGTTGGACCGTGGCCGTTTTGTTTGGCCGGCGACGGTGAGCGGTGTGGTGGGGCTGACCGCGGCCCAGATGAGTTATCTGCTGGAGGCGATCGACTGGCGCAACCCGCAGCATACGTGGCGGCCACAGAGCGCGGGATAGGCTCAAAAAGTTCTGAGGTGCGGAAGAAAAGACGCCTCAAATCGCTCCTTTTGTGATTCCATCGGGGCCATGGGTGACGGCCTTGAATCGCTGCCAGACGACGTCGAAACGCTGAAAGCGGCATTGATCGTTGCTCGCGCGGAGGCTGCGGCCGCCCGCGCTGAGCAGTCCGACAACCGGGCGCTGATCGCCCATCTCAAGCTGCAGATCGAGAAACTTAACCGCGACCGCCATGGTCCGCGCTCGGAGCGTACCGCGCGGCTATTGGATCAGCTTGAACTGACGTTGGAGGAGCTGGAGAGTTCGGCGACGGAGGACGAACTCACCGCCGAAATGGCCACGGCCAAAACCACGAAGGTGGCGTCGTTCACGCGCAAGCGGCCGTCACGCCAGCCGTTCCCGGAGCATCTGCCTCGCGAGCGGGTGATGGTGCCGGGACCTGTGGCGTGCGCCTGCTGTGGCGGCGCACGGCTGTCCAAGCTCGGCGAGGACATCACCGAGACGCTGGAGGTGATCCCGAAATCCTGGAAAGTGATCCAGCACGTCCGCGAGAAGTTTACTTGCCGTGATTGCGAGAAGATCAGCCAGGCTCCGGCGCCATTCCATGTGCTTGCCCGCGGCTGGGCGGGGCCAAGCCTGCTGGCGATGGTGCTGTTCGAGAAGTTTGGTCAACATCAGCCGCTGAACCGGCAAGCGGAGCGCTATGCCAAGGAGGGTGTGCCGATCAGTCTGTCGACCCTCGCCGACCAGGTCGGCGGTTGTACGGCCGCGTTGATGCCCTTGTTCCGGCGCCTCGAGGCCCATGTGCTGAGCGCCGAGCGATTGCACGGGGACGACACTACGATCCCGGTCCTGGCCAAAGCCAAGACCGACACCGGCCGGATCTGGGTCTATGTGCGCGACGACAAGCCTTTTGGAGGGCAGGCCCCGCCAGGGGCGGTGTTCTATTACTCGCGCGATCGGGCCGGCGAGCATCCCCAGGCTCACTTGGCCAACTACAGCGGAATCTTCCAGGCCGATGCCTATGGCGGCTATGGCAGGCTTTACGAACCGGGCCGCAACGCAGGTCCGATCCTGGAAGCCGCGTGCTGGGTCCATGCCCGGCGGCCGTTCTTCGTGATGGCTGATCTGGCCGAGAATGCGCGTCGCAAGGCTCAGGGCAAGAAGCCGGCAGTGATCTCGCCGCTGGCGCTGGAAACAGTCCGCCGGATCGACGCCCTGTTCGAGATCGAGCGAGGCATCAACGGCGAGACGCCCGAACGGCGCCGGGCCGTCCGCCAGGAATTGAGCGCGCCGCTGATCGCCGATTTAGAAGCCTGGATGCGCGAGCAACGCGCCAAGCTCTCGCGCAGCAACGATGTCGCCAAGGCCATGGACTACATGCTCAAGCGTTGGAGCGCATTTACCCGCTTCCTCGATGACGGCCGCATCTGCCTGTCCAACAATGCGGCGGAGCGTGGCGTGCGCGGCATCGCTTTAGGTCGGAAGTCGTGGTTGTTCTGCGGCTCGGATCGCGGCGGCGAGCGGGCGGCCGTGATGTACAGCCTGATCGTCACCGCCAAGATGAACGACGTCGATCCGCAAGCCTGGCTCGCCGACGCTCTGGCGCGCATCGCGGAGCATCCCGTCCAAAGGCTCGACGAACTGCTGCCATGGAATTGGCGCTCTGCCATCCGGAACGTTGATCAAGCCGCCTGAGCCGAAAATGACCCGCGCGCGGTCTTCGCCGGATGCTTAC
>NZ_JBEPRF010000057.1:0-2630 GCF_040548225.1 Bradyrhizobium sp. S3.12.5 | reverse complement strand
GTAAGCGTAGCTCTGCGGCCCTTTTGAATCGCGCTTGACGTCTATTTTGTTCGCGTGGCGCGTCGCCGCGGTTTCCATGTGTCGGACAACGCGTTGACGGCGGCCTCGAGGGCCTTCCGGTCGATCACGTTGGGATCGAACCGCTCCGGGCCCCAGCGGCGCATATTTTCGTGCTCCGGATGAGCAGGGTCGCTGATGGCGTCGAGGTATTCGGCATAGCCTGGCGCACCACCGACGTCTTCCGGAGGACAACGACCGGCGGCCTCGAGTAGGAAGGGCATGCCCTCCGTCGTGGTGTTGTCGAACCATTTTTCGAGCTTGATCACGTGATCCCAGCTGTCGCCGAAGACATAGAGATAGTGGATCGTCTTGGCGCCGGTCTCTCGAACGATATCGCAAAGCCGCGCTTTACGGGCATCCATGGGTTGGTGGCCGTAATCATTGTCGGGGTCGGGAATCCCCCAATGTGCCTCACCAGCGAAGAACTCGAAGAGGTGACTGTTCGTCCAGCCGAATGACTCCTGAAGCGTCAGATGCAGCCGATCAAGGCGCAGCGTGAGCGGCACGACAAGGCGACGCATCACCTCCGGTTTTACGTCCTTGAGGGTCACCTTGATCCGGACCGCGGTCGTGTTCAGGCTCATGCCGCCAGCCTCGGATCGTGTGCATGCATCGTGTAGATCGATGTCCAAGGGAGCAGTTCGTCCAGTCGCGCCGCAGGCCAACCATTGATGAGCTTCGCGAGAACATCAGCGAGCCAGTGCTCGGCACTGACGCCATTGAGCTTACAGGTCTCGATTAACGAAGCCAGAACTGCCCAATTCTCGGCGCCCTCGTCGCAACCGGCAAAAAGGGAGTTCTTGGCGTTGAGCTTGATCGGCCACATCGCACGCTCGACAGCATTCGTGTCCATCTCGATGCGCCCGTCATCAAGATAGAGCGTCAAGCCGTCCCAATGACGCAGCGCGTAACGCAAGGCCTTCGCCGTGTCGCTCTTCTGTGCAAGGTGATCAAGCTTGGCCTCAAACCACTGCTTCAAGGCGGTAGCCAGAGGTCGGGCATGCGCCTGCCTGCCAGCACGGCGCTCGACATCTGATCGGCCGCGGAGCGCTTTTTCGACCGCGTAAAGTTGGGCGATGCGCTCAAGAGCCTCGCGGGCAACCGGAGCTGGCGCCGGAGCGGCCTCGCGCTCGATCTTCACAAACTGGCGCCTCAGATGCGACCAGCAGAAGGCGAGCGTCCCGGACAAGGCGTCCGCACGCGTCTCTCGGGTCATAGTCTTGTAAGCCTGATAACCGTCGCAGTGGATGATGCCGCGAAAGCCCTCAAGTAGCTGCAAGCCATGAACGGCCCCACGGCCCGGTGCATAGGCGTAAACCACACCAGGTGGGTCAGGTCCGGCCCAGGGCCTGTCATCGCGTGACAGCGCCCAGAAGTAGCCGGTTTTGGTCCGGCCGCGCCCCGGATCCAATACCGGTGCGGGGGTCTCGTCGACACAGAGCTTCGAAGAGGCGAGCAGAAGCTGGCGCAGACGATGCCACAAGGGCTTCAATTCCTGGGCGGCGTAGCCGACCCAGAAGGCGAGCGTGGAACGGTCGATGGCGATACCGTGCGTCGCCAGCATCTGCGCCTGGCGGTAAAGCGGCAAATGCCAATGATACTTGGCGTCGATCACATGCGCGACGAGCCGCTCGGTCGGCAGTCCTCCCCTGATCAATCGCTCGAGAGCAGCATGCTGGAGGACGACGCCGTGACAGGCGCGGCAGGCCAGTTTGGGGCGGCGGGTGACGATGACGCGATACTGCGCCGGTACAACGTCCAGCCTCTGGCTCTCATCGTGACCGATCTCAAAAAGGTCGCCTGCGCAGCACGGGCAGCAGGTTGCAGCGGGCATCAGGGTCTCGATGATGCGCGGCAAATGCTCCGGCAGCCTGCCACGATTGGCCCTGCGCTCGGCAGCTCTCTTCTCGCGTGCTTTGGGATTGGCGCGGTCCTCGGCTGCCTCGAGAGCCGCGACAGCCTGATCGATATCCTCCAGAACAAGCTGGAGCTGATCAGCGTCAAGCTTTTCCGAGGATCGACCGAACTGCGCGTCTTTTGCAAGCTTGAGCAACCGCTCGAGCCTGGCGCAGCGATCCAGCAGAGCCGCGGCAAAGGCACGCAACTCGGCTGGATCGCTCGGCAGCTCATCAGGCAAATCACTCATTGGCCCGAGTCTGTCATGCTTCGCGCCCCGATGCAGCGAAGATTTTATGTCCTACGCAAGCGCTTTCGGCTGCGGGATTCGAGGCGCATGCATGCGTGTCCAATCCATGCCGGCCAGAAGCGCGGACAACTGCGCGGCGTTCATTCGCATGACGCCGTCAACGACCGGCGGCCACTTGAAGGCGCTGCCCCCAAGCCGCTTCCAATACAGCACGAGGCCACTACCATCCCAGACAACAATCTTCACCCGATCAGCGCGCTTCGCACGGAAGACCACCGCCACGCCCTTCATCGGATCGTGGCCCAGCGTCTCCTTCGCCAACAGCGCCAGGCCATCTGCGCCCTTCCTGAAATCTACAGGTCGGGTCGCAACATAAATCATGAGGCCAGCGGGAGCCGTCAGCATGAACGTGTCCGGCGCAACG
>NZ_JBEPRF010000056.1:0-2790 GCF_040548225.1 Bradyrhizobium sp. S3.12.5 | reverse complement strand
AACAGCCGCGGCACGCGTTGATAGAGCACGGAGCGATTGTCGCGGCAGGCCTTGTTGCCGAGCGCCGAGGCGAGCCAGCTCTTGCCGACCCCGGACGAGACAGCGTCACAATGCCGGGTGTCCGGCGTTCGAGGTTTTGATCCTCTATCCGTTCCATCCTCGGGCCGGGCAGATGGTGCAGGTCGAGCACCGCAAGCGCTTCGCTGGCGAGGACCATCTGGTTGTGGTGCAGCCCGACGGGACACTCGCCCTGATCCCAGCCTGGATGAGCGAGGATATTGCCCGCTCTGCAACGCTCACAGCAAGCCCTCGGTTGGCTGTCGAAAGGCTCGTCGAGCTGCGGGCGCGAATCGATGCCCTTATCGCCTCTCAAGGCGGGGTATGGCCCCCGCGTGAAGGAGGGGATCATGCAACCAAGACGCCACTTGCAAGGGAGCCTGTTCGAGGAGGATCGCCAGACGCCGGAGATTCCGGCGTCGCAGAGAAGCACTCTCGTCCGCCTGATCGAGGGGCTGCTGGTCGAGGCCCTCGCCGACGGCGCCAATATCGAGACGGGCACGCCAACCACAGAGACGAGGGAGGCCGCTCATGAGCAAGGTCACGCCTGAGCACCTCGCCCGTCAGGCCGTCGTCTACATCCGTCAGTCGACGCCTGATCAGGTCGTCAAAAACCTGGAAAGTAAGCGCCGTCAGTACAATTTGCCGGAGCGCGCGCGACAGCTGGGCTGGAGCGATGTTGCCGTCATCGATGACGATCTCGGCCGCTCCGGCGGTGGCGTCGCGCGGCCCGGCTTCGAGAAGCTGCTGGCCGCCATCTGTGAGGTACGCGTCGGGGTCGTGGTCTCGATTGAGGCGTCGCGGCTCGCACGCAACGGTCGCGACTGGCACACGCTACTCGAGTTCTGCGGTCTCGTCGGCACACTGATCGCCGACGAGGACGGCGTCTACGATCCGCGACAGCCCAACGATCGCCTACTGCTCGGTATGAAGGGCACCATGAGCGAGATGGAGTTGTCGGTACTGCGCCAGCGCTCGCTCGAAGCGCTGAAGCAGAAGGCGCGCCGGGGCGAGCTGTTCATGACGGTCGCCGTCGGCTACGTGCGGGTCGGCCATAACCGCATCGAGAAGGACCCGGATCGGCGCGTCGGCGAGGCGATCGCGCTCGTCTTCGCCAAGTTCACCGAGATGCAGTCGGTGCGTCAGGTGCACCTCTGGTTCAGACACGAGCGCGTTCCGTTGCCCGCCGCAACCTATGGCGCCGAAGGCCGCCTGGTCGAGTGGAAGCTGCCGGTCTACAACACGATCCTGCACATTCTGACCAACCCAATCTATGCCGGCGCGTATGCATTCGGGCGCACCGGCAGCCGCATCAGCATCGAGGCCGGCCGTAAGAAGGTGGTTCGCGGCTTCAAGAAGGAGCGCAAGAATTGGGAGGTGTTGATCCCGAACCATCATGAGGGTTATCTGAGCTGGGCGGACCATGAGAGGAACATCGGCCTGATTGCGGACAACGCCAACGGCAAGAACCCGATGAGCCGCGGTGCCCTGCGTCGAGGTGAGGCTCTGCTCGCCGGCCTGCTGCGCTGTGGCCATTGTGGGCGCAAACTTCACGTCGCCTACTCCGGTAAGGACGGCAACACCGGTCGCTACCATTGTCGGGGCGGCGCCAACAATCATGGCGGTGACCCTTGCATCTCGTTCGGCGGCATGCGGATCGATCGTGACGTGGCCGCCGAGGTGATCGAGCGCCTGCAACCGCTCGGTATCGAGGCGGCACTCGCCGCGCAGGCTACGCGCAGCCGTGCGAACGAAGACAAACGCGGCCAAGTCGAACTGGCGCTGGAGCAGGCTCGCTATGAGGTCGGGCGCGCGCGCCGCCAATACGATGCCGTCGATCCCGACAATCGTCTCGTCGCCGCCGAGCTGGAAAAGCGATGGAACGACCGGCTGGCGGTCGTGCGCAATCTGGAGACCGAGCTGGAGGGACTGACGGCTTCGCCCGCTGTTGATCTCACACCTGCCGACAGGGAGCGGATGATGACGCTAGGCGCCGACCTGGAGCGTGCTTGGTCAAGTGCCGGCGTGCTACCCGAGACACGCAAGCGGATCGTGCGAACGCTGATCGACGAGATCGTCGTCCGCGTCGAGGACAACACGCTCGATCTGGTGATCCGCTGGCACGGCGGCGACCACTCCGCTCTCAAGGTCAAGAAGAATCGCTCCGGCCAGCACCGCTGGAGCGCAGCGGGAGAGACAGTCGATCTCGTGCGCGTGCTGGCGCGGCAGATGCCAGACAAAGCGATCGCGTCGGTGCTCAACCGATCCGGCAAAACCACGGGGCGCGGCAATGGATGGACCAAGTCGCGAGTGTGCAGCTTGCGTAGCCACAACGACATTGCAGCCTATCGCGAAGGCGAGCGCCGCGACCGCGGCGAGGTCACTCTGGACGAGGCGGCCGCGGCCCTCTCCGTCAGCCCGTCAACCGTGCGACGTCTGATCAAGGACGACCAGCTCGCGGCGAGCCAGCTTTGCAAAGGGGCACCTTGGATCATCAAAGCAGCCGATCTTGAGCGTCCTGATGTCAAACGAGCCGCCACCGCGCGGCGCCTCAGACGTCCGCCGTCCGGCACTCCGCTACAAAAAGAACTGGAAGTCTAACGAGATAGAAAGGTGAGCATTATGAAGCGGGCTCGGTGGGTCCGCAGATCAGCAGGTTGGCGTGGTCGTCGATCCATTGGCCTTCGACCAGCATCGTCAGCAGGCTACGGTCGAGGCCGCGCGGGGTGCGAT
>NZ_JBEPRF010000055.1:0-3650 GCF_040548225.1 Bradyrhizobium sp. S3.12.5 | reverse complement strand
TTCTGCAACAACATTGATCTGCTCGCGAAGTACCGCACCAAGATAGGCGACATCACCTTCCGCATTCTGCCTTGCGACGAATCAACGGTGTGGAAGGAGATGATGGACCTCGCCGGGGTCGAGAAGAATGACATCAAGAAGCTGGGTACCGCCGGTAGACTCGACTACTTGCTCGACGCGGCCAAGGATATCGATGGATCATACGCGGACGTCTCATACGAGGACGGCCTGGCTAAAATGCAACCGGTGAAGAACAGAAGCGAAAACCGCCCCGTCTGAGGAAGCGCCTCGGACGGTCTCTCGCCAGCCGACGAGCTGGCCGCAAAGAAAGTCACTGCACCCGCCTCGCCCGGGACTGGCTCTCACAAACCTTCGCGATTGAAACCGCCGCCAGGTTGCCTCCTATGCCGGTCTCGCCGCCACGCCATGGGCAGTCGAGCGCGAACAGGGCGTGTCGAAGGCCGGCAATCCGCGGCTGAGAACCACGATAATTCAGCTCGCGTGGTTGTAGGTGCGCCACCGGCCTCAATCGACTCTGACCCAGTTGTTCAAGGCGAACAGCGAGTGCAGCCGCAAGCGCGCGATTGTGGCGCTGGTGCGCAAGCTGCTCGTGGCCCTCAAAGTACGCGACCGCCGGCGTCGTGATCGAGGGAGCCGTGATGAAGACCGCCTGAGATCAAGCTGTTTCCGTAGCTGACAACCAATCAGCCGGAGAACCGATCAGCCCTGGACGGTCCCGGGGGACGAACCGATGGATTGCATGGCTTCAAAACGCCGTAACGAAGACTGGCTTCGTCCTCTCGAGCCGGCCCGCCGCAAGCGGAATGTTGGTGCTGTCGCTATCGCGCGACGTTCGAATGTGAGTTTGATCTTGCATGTAAACCAGATTGTCGAACCGGCTCGACGCTGAGATCGCCGACGATGAGGAGTAGTTCGCCCCGCCTGCGCCCGACGACACGAGCCTCATGGCGCGCTCGATCCTGTCAAGGTCAAGCCGCTACGCGGCGGCTTTAAAGAGCCGACCTTGAGGCGATCTCCGCGCGCCATCCGAAAGGTCCCTGCGGTCGGGACGAAGAGCTTGTCTGCAGTCGAGCAAAGAGCCGAACAACCGCCGATACTCCTAATCTCCCTGTTTTCCGGAGATAATCTGGATTGCTTCGCTGCGCTCGCAATGACGGGCGCTGATATTCCTAGGCCCCGATCGCGATTTTCGGCTCGGCGTCCGCGTTGGCGGCCAATTCGCGCAGCGCGCGCCGGTACTCGACCGGCATCACCTTGCGGAATCTGGGCAGCCAATCCTTCCAATTGGCCAGAATGTCGGCGGCGCGTTTGGAGCCGGTCGCTTTCGCATGGCGCGTGATCAGGACGTGCAGGCGCTCGACGTCGGAGTCGAGCAGGTCCTTGAACACGTCGACCCGGCCATGCGCCTCGAGGTCACCGGAGTGATGATAGGTGCCGGCGTTGATCAGCTCTTCCGACAGCACCGGCTCGAGCTCGACCATCAGGAGGTTGCACAATCCGTCGAAGTCGCCGCTCTCGTCGAGCACATAGGCGATGCCGCCGGACATGCCGGCCGCGAAGTTGCGCCCGGTCTTGCCGAGCACGACTACGATGCCGCCGGTCATGTATTCGCAGCAATGATCACCCGCGCCTTCGACGACGGCGACCGCGCCCGAGTTGCGCACGGCGAAGCGTTCGCCGGCGACGCCGCGGAAGTAGCACTCGCCCTGGATGGCGCCGTACATCACGGTGTTGCCGACGATGATGCTCTCTTCCGGCACGATGCTGCTGTTGGCCGGCGGCTTGACGATGATCTTGCCGCCCGAGAGGCCCTTGCCGACGTAGTCGTTGGCCTCACCCTCGAGCTCGAAGGTGACGCCGTTGGCAAGCCACGCACCGAACGCCTGGCCGGCAGTGCCCTTGAGACTGACGTGGATGGTGTCCTGCGGCAGGCCGGCATGGCCGTAGATCTTGGCGACCGCGCCCGAAAGCATCGCACCCGCGGAGCGGTTGGTGCTGTTGATCGCAGCCTCGATCCTCACTGGCGCGCCGCGGTCGAGCGAGGGCTGTGCCTTCTCGATCAGCGTGCGGTCGAGCACCGCCTCCAGATGATGGTTCTGGCGCTCGGAGTGATAGATCTTCTGGCCTTTCTCTTCCTTCTGCTTGACGAAGAGCTTGGAGAAATCGAGGCCCTTGGCCTTCCAGTGCGCGACCAGCCTGGTCTGGTCGAGCAGCTGAACCTGGCCGATCATCTCGTTGAAGGTGCGGAAGCCGAGCGAGGCCATGATCTCGCGGACTTCCTCCGCGACGAAGAAGAAGTAGTTGATCACGTGCTCGGGCTGGCCGGTGAAGCGCTTGCGCAGCACGGGATCTTGCGTGGCGACGCCGACCGGGCAGGTGTTGAGATGGCACTTGCGCATCATGATGCAGCCGGCCGCAATCAGCGGCGCGGTGGCAAAGCCGAACTCGTCGGCACCGAGCAGCGCGCCGATCACGACGTCACGACCGGTGCGGAAGCCACCGTCGACCTGGACCACGATGCGGCTGCGCAGCCGCTCGCGCACCAGCGTCTGGTGGGTTTCGGCAAGGCCGATTTCCCAGGGACTGCCGGCATGCTTGATCGAGGTGAGCGGCGAAGCGCCGGTGCCGCCCTCGAAGCCTGCGATGGTGACATGGTCGGCGCGCGCCTTGGCGACGCCCGCGGCGACGGTGCCGACGCCGATCTCGGAGACGAGCTTGACCGAAACGTCGCCCGCCGGGTTGACGTTCTTGAGATCGTAGATCAGCTGCGCCAGATCCTCGATCGAGTAGATGTCGTGGTGCGGCGGCGGCGAGATCAGGCCGACGCCCGGCGTCGAATGACGAACCTTGGCGATGGTCGCGTCGACCTTGTGGCCGGGCAGCTGGCCGCCTTCGCCGGGCTTGGCGCCCTGCGCCATCTTGATCTGCATCATGTCGGAGTTGACGAGATACTCCGTGGTGACGCCGAAGCGGCCCGAGGCGACCTGCTTGATCGCCGAACGCATGCTGTCGCCGTTCGGCAGCGGCTTGAAACGGTCGGCTTCCTCGCCGCCTTCGCCGGTGTTCGACTTGCCGCCGATCCGGTTCATGGCGATGGCGAGCGTCGTGTGCGCCTCGCGCGAGATCGAGCCGAAGCTCATCGCGCCGGTGGCGAAACGCTTGACGATGTCCTTGGCCGGCTCGACCTGGTCGAGCGGCACGGGCTTGCGCTTCTCTTCCTCCGCGTTCTTGATCCGGAACAGGCCGCGCAGCGTCAAAAGGCGCTCCGACTGCTCGTTGAGGATCTTCGCGAAGGCGCGATAGCGCTCCAGCGAATTGCCGCGGGCGGCGTGCTGAAGCAGCCCGACCGACTCGGCGGTCCAGGCATGATCCTCGCCGCGGCTGCGATAGGCATATTCGCCGCCGACATCGAGCGCGGTCTTGTAGACCAGCGCCTCGCCGAACGCGTCGGCATGACGGCGCACGGCTTCTTCGGCGATCTCGGCAAGGCCCACGCCCTCGACGCGGGTGTGCGTGCCGGCGAAGAATTTTGCAACGAAGTCCGCCTTGAGGCCGACCGCGTCGAAGATCTGCGCGCCGCAATAGGACTGGTAGGTCGAGATGCCCATCTTGGACATCACCTTGAGCAG
>NZ_JBEPRF010000054.1:0-3819 GCF_040548225.1 Bradyrhizobium sp. S3.12.5 | reverse complement strand
TCCTCGTGGCCCAAAAGTGATTCGATGACTTCGAACTCACTTTAGCTCCACCGCCTTCTTGGTCGCGAAGGCCGGCTAGATGATCTTCAGTGCACAAAACTGTTGGATTACGGTGACAGTGCACAAAACTGTCCATCCTGCAGGGCACGCCCTATCCGCAATGCCGGTCAAAGGCAGTTTTGTGCACTGTCCGCGTAACTCCGCCGCCGCCGACCTCCCCCGCCTCACTCGCGCGATATCGACAGTCCCGCGAGAAGCGGCGCGTACGCGGCGAGCCTGCGGGATACGAACTCCGTGAACAGCCGCACGCGCTTCGTCTTGCGTGTGTCTCCCTGTGTGAGGAGCCAAACCGTTCCGTACATGTGCAGCTCGGTACCCGGCACCCTCGCCAGCAGGGGGTCGGCATCGCCGACGAAGCACGGCAGTGTCGTCATCCCGAGCCCTTGCCGCACGGCAGCGATCTGCGCCTCGGCGTCGGTGATCCTGAATGGAACGCCTGTGGTGCGAACCTCACCCTCGCTGGCCCAGTCCGGGGTGCCATGCATGCTGATGACGATCCACCGGATGGGATCAGGCGCGCCCGCACGCCACGCGGCCAGTCGATCGCGGGACATGTAGACGCCGCCGTACAGCTCCGGTCCCTTCAGGCCGTGAAGATTGAGCGGCAGGGTCTTGCGGTCGTAGACGACGCGGATCGCGACGTCGGCCTCGCGGTTGGTCAGATTTGCCAGCTCGCCGGACGACAGGATTTCCATCTCGATATCAGGATGCAGACGCGCGAAATCGGCGAAGTCCGGCATGAGCAGGTGTGTCGCCAGCGGCGGCGCCAGCGTCACCCGCAGCAGCCCGCGCACGCTCTGGTCGCGGCCGAAGACGCGCGTCTCCAGCTGGTGCGACGACGCTTCCATCTGGTCCGCGAACTCGAGCACCTCCTCGCCCGCAGCCGTCACGCGGTAGCCCGACGGCAGCTTTTCGAACATGTGGACCCCGAGGCGTTCCTCGAGCTGGGCGATGCGTCGCAGCACGGTCGCGTGATTCACGCCGAGGCGCTCGGCGGCCGCCCGCACCGAGCCTCCGCGCGCGACGGCAAGAAAGTAGCGAACGTCATCCCAGTCGATCATGGTGCAATCCCGCACCGCGCGGTGCGCCTTCCGAAGCCCGTCTCTAACACATCGACCAGCAGTAAGGGCGGTCGTCCTTAGCCCTATAGCGGCAAGAACGGCCCATTCCGAACGGCGGATACCGATCGCGGCCGGCTGCAGTCGTTCAGCCGGATCGATTTCGCATCACCGATGTGCGCGCTTCCGCACTCGCCGCGTGAGGCCGGCAGACCCATCTCGAGCTTCTCGGGGGCAGATGCTGTCCCGACATCACGACAGGAGAAGTTATGGGAAAGCTTGAGGGTAAGGTTGCGGTCGTCACGGGTGGATCGAGCGGCATGGCGCTGGCGAGCGCCAGGCGCTTCGTTGACGAAGGCGCCTATGTTTTCATTACCGGCCGGAGGCAGGAGGCGCTCGACCAGGCCGTCAAGCTGATCGGCCGGAACGTGACCGGCGTGCGCGGCGACGCGGCCAATCTGGGCGATCTCGACCGTCTCTTCGACACAGTCAAGCGGGAAAAGGGCGGGATCGACATCCTCTACGCGAGCGCCGGCACGGGCGAAGCCGTCCCATTGGGCGAGATTACCGAACAGCATTTCGATGCGACCTTCAACCTGAATGCGCGCGGCACGCTGTTTACGGTCCAGAAGGCGTTGCCGCTGTTTCGCGATGGCGGATCGATCTTCATGACCGGGTCGGTTGCTTCGATCAAAGGTTTTCCTGCCTACAGCGTGTATGCGGCGAGCAAGGCGACGTTGCACGCATTCGCACGCGGTTGGCTCAACGAGCTGAAGGGCAGGAATATCCGGGTGAACGTGCTGCACCCGGGGCCGATCGCCACACCGATGCAGGACCAGGTTCTCACCGAGGAGGCGAAGCGGATGTTCGAATCCCTGATCCCGCGGGGAAAGATGGGTCGTCCCGAGGAGATTGCGGCGGCCGCGCTGTTCCTTGCTTCAGACGATTCGAGCTTCGTGAATGGGGTGGAGTTGTCCGTCGACGGCGGCTTCTCGGCGATCTGAAGCGCCAGCAAATCAATATCAACAACACGGATCGGAGAAGTTCGAATGAGCTATGCGATTGTAGGATTCGGCAAGATAGGCCAGGCGCTCGCCCACGCCTTCGCCCGCAAAAACATCGATGTGACCGTCGCGAGCCGCCGGCCGCCCGAGGCGTTGGCGCCGCAAGCCCGGGCGATTGGACCCAGTGTCGTCGCCAAGTCGCTGCGGGATGCGCTCGAGGCCGACACCATCATCCTGGCGGTCCCGTTCGGGGAGCATCGCGAGGTTGCGAAGGCCCTGCCGAGCTGGAAAGGCAAGACGATCATCGACGCCATGAACGCGTTTCCAGTCCCTGAAGAGCTGCACGGTCTCCCGTCCTCCGCGTTCGTCGCGAAGGCGTTCACCGGGGCGAGGCTCGTCAAAGGGTTCAATCACCTGCCTGCGGCCGCCCTGGCTGCCGATCCGGTCGTCGAGGGCGGTCACCGGGTGGTCTTTCTGTCCGGTGACGACGAGGACGCGATCGCTCCGGTGGCGGCCTTGGCCAAACAACTCGGGTTCGCACCTGTCGACTTGGGAAAGCTCAACGAGGGTGGCGCGCTGGTGCACGCACGCGGCCGCACCTGGGGCCGGCTCATCTTCAAGGATCTGTTCAAGAAAGAGCAGTAATCGACGCATTGCGGACAGTAGAGAAGCGCGGCACGCGGCGTTACGGTGACAGTGCACTTAACTCACCGTAACGCCCGTAACCCCCCAGGATGGGCGGATGATCACCACCTGCCATTGGAGATGAATGACATGAATATTGAACTCAGGGGCCGCAAGGCGATTGTCACCGGATCCACCGCCGGTATCGGCCGCGCGACGGCGGAGGGGCTGGTCCGTGCCGGCGCATCGGTCGTCGTCAACGGCCGTGGGAATACCCGGGTCGACGAGGCGGTACGGCAGATGCGGCAGGCCTTTCCCGGAAGCGACATCTCGGGTATCGCCGCCGATCTTGCGACAGCGGAGGGTGCCGAGGCCTTGATCGCGCAGGCGCCGGACGCCGATATCCTTGTGAACAACGTTGGTACGGCTCACATCCGGGGCTACAATGGCGTCGAGGACATCGCGAAGATCCCCGACGAGGACTGGCTCGGCCTCTTCCAGTTGAACGTCATGAGTGGCGTGCGCGTGACCCGTCATTACCTGCCGCGGATGGTGGCGAAAGGCTGGGGCCGCGTCGTGTTTGTAAGTAGCGAGTCCGCGGTCAACATCCCCAAGGAAATGCTCGACTACGGCATGACCAAGACCGCTCAACTCGCGGTCTCGCGCGGGCTTGCCGAGGCGGTCGCGGGCACGGGCGTCACCGTCAACGCCGTCCTGCCGGGACCCACCCGCTCCGAGATCCTGGGCGACTTCATGGCGAAGCAGGCCGAAGCAAACGGAATCACGCAGCAGGAAGCCGAGCAGGGCTTCCTGAAGGCAATGCGTCCGACCACCCTCATCCAACGCTTCGCGACCACCGATGAGGTAGCCAACATGATCATCTACGCATGCTCGGAGCAGGCTTCGGCGACAACCGGCGCGGCTTTACGGGTGGATGGCGGCGTGGTCCGTTTCGTCGCGTAGCTGCCGGATGACGCAGATTACGGTGACACCCATTAGCCGGCCGGTCGTCAAGATGACGAGCGCATTTTTTTTGGCAGCGCAAGCTGCCAAATCTTTCGCTGGTCGCTTTC
>NZ_JBEPRF010000053.1:0-4328 GCF_040548225.1 Bradyrhizobium sp. S3.12.5 | reverse complement strand
GACGGCCATCCCCATAGCCGTATCGAAGACCTCATGCCATGGCGATTCCGCAAAACGTCAAGCCAGCCTCAATAGGGTTGCGGCTAAGCGCTTACCGCAAATCGCATTGCAAACGAAGAAAAAATCTGGCGCACCCGACACGATTCGAACGTGTGACCTTTGCCCTCGGAGGGCACAACAGCCAAAGAAGTTCCTGCGCGACCCGATGGGCTAGCGCAAGGGCCGTTGGGAGGACGACTGGAACTTGCAAGGTACTTTTAGGTTTTATAGGCGCCTTATAATCCGGCTCGCTCGGATAAGGCATTGGATTATAGCACCAGGTTCCGCTCCCGAGCGGACCATAAACCCACAATAAAGTCGCGTCGCCAGGATGGACTCTGAATCGGAGTATCCCGCCGTAGCGGTTCGGCCGTCATCGGCCGCCTCGGCGATCTTCTGAGCAGCGAAAATGCATCCGATCAAGCCG
Source organism: Bradyrhizobium sp. S3.12.5 (assembly GCF_040548225.1). Classification (NCBI taxonomy): domain Bacteria; kingdom Pseudomonadati; phylum Pseudomonadota; class Alphaproteobacteria; order Hyphomicrobiales; family Nitrobacteraceae; genus Bradyrhizobium; species Bradyrhizobium sp. S3.12.5. Next base: position 3,862 of record NZ_JBEPRF010000053.1, on the reverse strand, counting down.
CCGCCGCGCCCGCCAGGGCAAGCGAGTCGGTATTGGCTCCGCCGATTGCGTCTGCAGTGCCGAGAAGCGACTCATGACCTTTTTCTACAGGGCCTCTCAATTCGTAGGCTCTCTTGTCCCGTTCTGGTCTTTTCGATCATGCCGCGCCGGCTGTTGAAGGTCCGGTGTTAGAAGCGAAGCGAACGTTAGGATTCCGATTCCGTTGTAAATATCTGGAACCATTGGTGAGTCCCGGCAGGACTGCGACCCAACCGTCATGAGCGCCGGAAAGTATCTTCGTTCGCCTGTAAAATCCCTTATTTTGAGGGCTTCCCGGTCTTCACAGTTCCGCTTTGCGCGCTATAGTTGCATCATGTCGTCGACTACATTTATAGCTTCTTTTTCCAATATTCGCCGTTATTTGGGGTTGACAGAATATAAGGAATTCCCTATATGCTTGTTTCGTTCGAGGATCCCGGATTGGGAGACGCGGCTGATGAGTTGGAGCAGCTTGGGCACAATTTCGCTTGCGAGATCCTGCTCTACCTGCAGAAAGTCCACAGCGGATCAGTGGATAGCAGGGATCTGTTGCCCTTCTATACGTATAGGGGCGTGGAGATGTTCCATGCTTCCGCGGCGGCTAAGTTTGCGATCTTCGCTGTCGAAATCGATGATGATGGCGATGTGACGGTAACGCTCATGCTCGCGGCTGAGCATGGCGTGCCGATGTACGCTGGAGGGTCTTCCTGGAATGGCGGCGATTATAACGCCTTGAAGACCGGAATACTGAATGCGCGAGCTTCAGTTTGGTTCGTATGAAGAGTGGAGGCTGCAATGGTCAAACTCAAAGTCGACAAAAGTCACAAACGTAGAGTGCGAGCCGTTGCTGAGGTTAGCAGTAAGGGGCGTGGTCGTTCGCTTGCTGATCTGGTCGAAAGAATCGAACGAGCTGATGCAAGCCTTGCAGCTGAAAAGGAACTGTCGAGTGCGGCAATGCGTGCTGGCGAACTAGTTCGGGCCATGCGCAAGGATGCCAGATTCTCTCAGTCACAATTGGCGGATAAGTTGGGTATTAGCCAGGCTCGAATTAGCGAAATCGAATCGGGAGTCGGGACCCAGGGGCCAACTTGGGATCTGATGGAACGAATTTCGGTTGCGTGCGGCAAGACGCTTGGCGTTGCTGCCTCTAGCGATGACCTAGAACTCGCGGCGCACATGCCAATGGCTATGTAGTCTGATCCGTCGATGAGAGCCTGAGATACATGGCGTACTCTTGGTGGGACGCGCTCAAAGACGTGCTCGGCGCCGCGAGTCCAGTATGTATCGCCGTGCCGTGGTTCAGAGACTTTTGGCTGCGCGCTCGCAGATCGAAACTCGAGCAAGTCGAGGCAACAGGACGGCTTGGCAGGCTGAAGGCGTCTGTCGAAGGCTCAATCCGCCAGAAAATTGAGTCCCCCAAGCTGGCCGACATAGTGTGGACCACACTTGGGCTAATGCTAATGTTCATAAGCTTCCTGATTGCCATTATTAGAGGCCTCGCTGATCTCTTGGGCGGAGCTTAATGCAGCGTTCTCCAATGACGCGTGCGTTCAGAACACTGGTCGGCATCTGCGCGCGGTAGTTGTTGCCGCATGTTTCTCACCAAAGCCAGACTGCGCTAACCCGATGATAGCTCTAGTGGGCCAGTGCGCCAGGCTGAGAGCTATCGCCGAAAGTTGGTGACGGTGGGAATCGGAAAGGCGGCATATCGTGGGGGTGCTTGACGCCTCCACTTCTCCACCGAAGGAGCGATATGCCGTGCCACAGGATAACGTTATCAAGCTGATTCAGCCAGGATTCTTCGACGATCAACTCACCGAAATCTTACGCAACGGAGCCCGTGCGCTGCTTGCCAAGGCGGTCGAGGCCGAGGTCGCGGACTTTCTCGACAAGCATGCCGATTTGAAGACCGGGGACGGCCAGCAGCGGGTGGTCCGCCACGGTCACCTGCCGGAGCGCGAAGTGATGACCGGTATCGGTCCGGTCGCCGTCCGCCAGCCGCGTGTACGCGATCGCGAAGCCGCCGCCGCCGATCCAGGCCGCATCCGGTTCTCGCCGTCGATCCTGCCGCCCTACATGCGCCGGTCGAAGTCGATCGAGACGCTGCTGCCGATCCTTTATCTGAAGGGTATATCGACCGGCGACTTCTCCGAGGCGTTGGCGGCGCTGCTCGGCAATGATGCTGCCGGGTTGTCGGCATCGGCCATCGGCCGCCTGAAGGACGGCTGGTTCGACGAGCACGCCGCGTGGCAGAAGCGCGATCTGTCGGCGAAGCGCTACGTTTACATCTGGGCCGACGGCATCCATCTCGAAGCCCGCCTGGAGGACGAAAAGCAGTGCATCCAGGTGCTGATCGGCGCGACGCCGGAAGGCCGCAAGGAACTGGTCGGCTTCACCGATGGCGCCCGCGAGAGCGCACACGACTGGCGCGATCTGCTGCTCGATCTGAAGCGGCGCGGACTCGATGCTTTCCCGCGGCTCGTCATCGCCGATGGCGCACTCGGGTTCTGGAAGGCCGCCGGCGAGGTCTGGCCGAAAACGCGCGAGCAGCGCTGCTGGGTGCACAAAACCGCCAACGTGCTCGCCAAGTTACCGAAGAGCCAGCAGCCGAAAGCCAAACGCGCGTTGCAGGAGATATGGATGGCCGAAACCAAGGCCGCCGCCGAACTGGCGTTCGAGGCATTCATCGAGAGCTACGCGTTGAAATACGACAAGGCGGCCGACTGCCTGGCCAAGGATCGGGATACGCTGCTGGCATTCTACGACTTCCCGGCCGAGCATTGGAAACACTTACGGACCACCAACCCCATTGAAAGCACCTTCGCCACCGTGCGCCATCGCACGATCCGATCGAAGGGCTGCCTATCCAACAAGACTGCGCTCACGATGGTCTTCAAACTGATCGAGGGCGCCCAAAAAAACTGGCGCCGTCTCGACGGTCATAACCAGTTGCCAAAACTCGTTCTCGGTGTGACATTCAACAACGGGGTCGAGGTCATCGCAAAGCCGAATGATCGTCAGCCCGCAACTGCCGCCGCCTGACCGGCCCCGGCCGTCACCAAGATTTGGCGATAGCTCCCAGGCTGACTCGAACCTGAAACCAGAAGGCCGCGTGAGCATGACGAACCTCGCGGGCGACGATGTGCGTTCCGGCCAGCGGCGAGTGCGCCTGCGAACTGTCATGGATCTCGACATTTCGGCCGATGGAAGATCAAGAAAGCTTTGCAGAGGTATTGGCCGGCATTCTCGTTAGTGGCGCGGACCAGATCGCCGTCGACCTCCGTGTCGATTGAGCGGCGGCGATAGCCAAATCGTATTTCTCTCAGCCGGTTGTCCGTTTGATCTTAGCAGACTATCGTCGACCGCTCGAGAAGAACGGTTTCCTTGATGCAGCAACCGCGGCCGGCCGGAATGCATAAGACCGTTTATGGCTCCTGTACATGAAACCAACAGGTCAAAAAAACCCCGGCCCATGGCCGGGGCTTTCAATCTGCGGTTTGAGCGACAGATCAATATTTGAGAAGAATCGGACCGCCGAACTTATAGTTGAGCCGTGCAGTCATAAGATCGAACTCCTGGCGGATGCGATCGGTCCCACCAGCGCGCGCGGCGAAGTTCACCGCCGCGGGCTGCATGAATAAATGATCGTACTCGAAGCCAAGCGACCAGTTCGGCGCGAAACCGTACTCGATGCCGGCTCCTAACGCGCCGCCCCAAAGAACGTGCTCGCTGTTCCCAAGCGGCGCGCCCGTGAGGTTCGAGCTGATCTGATAGGTGTTGCTCGTCACTGCGCCGCCGCCTTTGGCATAAAGCAGTACGTTATCGAAGGCATAGCCGATCTGCC
>NZ_JBEPRF010000052.1:0-5487 GCF_040548225.1 Bradyrhizobium sp. S3.12.5 | reverse complement strand
CGGCTTTCCGACAGGCGGATTTGCCACGTCCGGACGTCGTTCGGCCAGAACTCGTATTGTGCCGGCACCTAGCGGGACGGCAAACAACTTGCATAGGGGTAGCGGACACGTCGCATTGGGCGACGCATGCATACCACACTCTGATGAGGAGGCTCCATGACGTCGATCGACAACACCGCTCTTGGCCCGTTGGACAGGGAGGGACGCTTGCTGAATGCGGTTCTTAAGAGCGAAACAACGAAGTCGGGACGATTTGGATTTCGAGGCGACATCGCGCTGAAATTTCAAGCCCAGCTCGCCGACGAAAAACGACCGCCCGACTATTCTATCGAACAAGTTCTCGCAATCGCGCAGGAGGGCGAACCGACCATTGCAGTTCTTGCCGGATATCTGCATTCGTTCGCGTATCTACCTGAGGCTGCAAAGGTGCTGGACGGCAGGCTGAGCCCCGAAGGCAGCTATTTCATGTTCTGCAACAACATTGATCTGCTCGCGAAGTACCGCACCAAGATAGGCGACATCACCTTCCGCATTCTGCCTTGCGACGAATCAACGGTGTGGAAAGAGATGATGGATCTCGCCGGCGTCGAGAAGAATGACATCAAGAAGCTGGGTACCGCCGGTAGACTCGACCACTTGCTCGACGCGGCCAAGGACATCGATGGATCATACACGGACATCCCATACGAGGACGGCCTGGCTAAAATGCAGCCGGTGAAGAATAGAAGCGAAAACCGCCCCGTCTGAGGAAGCGCCTCAGACCCTCTCTCGCCAGCTCAGCGGCTGCCGCCGCAGGCGCCGGGTTGGCGTTCCAGCACAATCGAGTTGCCGCCGGGCTGACGACGCGGGTACCCCAAGAGGATGCGGCTCTGGCCGAACGCGACAGAGCTGTCGTCTTTGCCGATCAGCTTCGCACCCTGACGAATCAGCAGATATTTTCCGGACGGACTAACATAGACGGCATGAGTAAGCTGCGCGGTGATCCGGGTGCGGTCATGGGATGACAGCAAAAAATCTTCCAAAGTGACCATCGACCAGGAGTTCCAAAAGCTGCTTGCCAAGCGGGCGATGGCGACAAGCGGCCAGACATTGCTCTGTTCAGCAAAGAAGGCTCAGCCATTATGATCGAATTCAAGGTCTCCGGAGTGTCGATGACGAACATGTCAGTGACCTTTCAGAGTACGCTCATTTGCTTGCGGCGAAATCGGGAGGCGGGCCGAGGCAATTTTACAGTTATCTTATCGCGACATGGTCAATCCGCTGCGCTTGAGCGGGTCGTGGACACGTTTTCAGTCGGGCCAGGGATGGTTCAATTTAGCCTCCTTTTGGGCCCTCGTAGTCGTCAACCATTGGGCGAGGCCTATTTTGAGCTGCTCCACTTCGGCGACGTCATCGAGCGAGCAAAAAGCGGATTGGCGTATACCAAAACAAACACAAACTGAAGCTAAGTCGGCACAATCGTTCAAGCCGCGTGTTGCCTTCGCCGCACCTTCTGACGGGCGCATTGCCGAGATTCGGGCAGTCGGTACGTTTGAGCCGCCATCAGTCGGTTTGACGAAGATCCCCGACTGCGGCCAAGGAGAAGCGCCCGCGGGGTCGAACGTTTAGCCTTGATCGGTGTGCAGGCCGCGGCAGCGGGTGTGCAGGCGGGCGGCAGTGGGCGCAGGCTCGCTCGATAGCGACCAAGTACAGTTTTGGAGCGAAGTTCCTGAGCGGGCCGGCAATAAGCGTATTGAGCGGAAATGGGCGTCGGACCGGCATTCTGGAGTGACGGCACCGCATTTGGACTTCTCGGCTTCGTGAAGAAAGGGTTGGACGCAGTCCCGGCGCCCGGCATCGTTGAGCGAATGGCCTCGATCACGTGCGGATCGAAACTGCGTCATGTTCGCCGCTCGAACCCGCGCCTCTTCGAGGGAGCCGGACGCATATAGGCGACGGAAAACGGACCGGCTCAAGAAATTTCCGCAGACGACGCTGGTCCAAGCACGAGAAGCTGAACTCGTTCTGGAGAGCTCGCGGGAGCGCCTGGGCGCCTGTCACGAGCGTCGCCGCCTCTTGATTATCGGGCTGCAGAGCTGGGTGCGCGAGGAGCGTGCCAAGCTCTCCAGGAACAACCACACGGCCAGCGCGAACAGTGCAAACGGGGGACAGGGCAAAGCCGGACTCGGGGCTATGCCGCCCCGAGCTACTTGAAAAGTTAATTGGGCGTCGCCGGCTTCGCGGCCGATGGCGCTCTGGTCTACTCGGCTGCCGCTCGTGGAGAGCGGCCGACAATGACGGTGAGGAGCCCCCGGCCCCACAGCCGCTTGGCGGCGGCCTTGGCGTCGTCCAGCGTCACCGCGTCGACGATGGCGTTCCGCTTCTCGATATAGTCGATCGGCAGCTTGTCCTGCTGATTTTGCAGCAGCGCCTGCGCAAGCTTGGAGGAGGTGTCGAGCGCCAGCATCTGGGAGCCCTTGAGGTAGGACTTGGCCTCATCGAGCTCCTTCTGGGTGGGACCCTCCTTGGCAATGCGGCACACCTCCTTCTGGATCACCTCCATGGTGTCGCGGGCGCGGTCGGCGCGCGAGCCGGTGTTGCCGATGAAGACCGCCGAGTGCTCCATCCAGCGCAGCGACTCGGATACCGAGTAGGCAAGCCCGCGCTTCTCGCGGACCTCGCGATGGAGTCGCGAGGACAATCCGCCGCCGCCCAGGATGTGATTGACGAGATAGGCCGCCATGAAGTTCGGATCGCTGCGCTTGACGCCAGGGCCGCCGAAGGTGATCACCGTTTGCGGCACGTCGAGCGGCACGAAGGCGACCTGCGGCGGCTTGGCGGCACCGATTTCGGGGACCGGGACGAGTTTGCCATTGGTGGGTAGGGCGCCGAACGTGTGGTCGAGCAGCTTGCCGAGCGTGTCCGGATCCACGTCGCCGACCACCGCGACCTTCAGCCCATCCTTGGCAAGCACGCGGCCGACATAATCCTTCATGTCGGCGACCGTGATGGTCGGCACGCTGTCGAGCGTACCGTTGGTTTGCCGGCCATAGGGATGCTCGCCGAAGGCGATCTCCAGGAATTTCCGGCTCGCCAACGACGTCGGCTTCGTGGTGTCACGGCGCAGGCCCGACATGACGTGCGAGCGGATGCGCTCGACGTCGGCGGTGTCGAAATGCGGCGAGGTCAGCGCCATCCGCAACAGGTCGAACGCTTCGTCCTTGTTGTCGCGCAGCATGCGCAGACTGCCGCGGAAGGTGTCGGGGCCGGCACTGAACGAGAGCTCGATGGCGCGGCGGTCGAGGCGTTCGTGGAAGGTTTTGGAGTCGAGATCGCCGGAGCCCTCGTCGAGCAGGTTCCCAACGAGATTGGCTACGCCGGGCTTGTCATGGGGATCCTGCGCCGAGCCGCCGGCGAAGGAATATTCCATCGTGATCAACGGCACGGTCGCGTCCTGGACGAACCAGGCCTCGATGCCGCCCGGCGAGACCAGGTGCTGGATCTTTGCGGCCGCTTGTGACGGCCAAATCGTAGCCAGCACGAGCAGCGCGCCGGTTGCAACGGAAAATGCGGCGCGCCGCAAGCGAATGAATGGATGGGTCACGAACGCTTCTCCTCGCGCTTGGTGGTGGCAGTGTCTTTGATCAGATGGCCCGTCACAGAACGCTTCTTCTCGAGGCATTTCTGTGCGACGGCGCGAACCTGTTCGGCGGTGACCGCGCGGATGCGGTCGGGCCAACTTTGAATATCCTCGATCGACAGGCCTGTGCTGAGCCCGCCGCCATACCAGCCTGCCAGCTCCGCCTGGTCGTCCTGGGCGTAGATCGCTTCCGCGATCAGCCGGGTCTTGACCCGCTCCAGATCCTCGGCGCGGATCGGGTTCTGCACCACGTCGGCGATGACGCCGTCGATGACCTGCTCGACCTCTGCGAAGCTGACGCCGGATTTCGGCGCGGCCAAGATCGAGAACTGCGTCGGATCGAGCGAAATGCTCGAATACCTGGCGTTGGCGAAGACCGCGAGTGGCTTGTCGACGACAAGCGCGCGGTAGAGATAGGAGTTGCTGCCGCCGCCCATCAACTGCGCCAGCACGTCGAGTGCCGCGCTCTCACCGGCCGCGGCCGTGGTGGCCGAGGGCACCAGGTAAGAGCGCTCCATGCTGGGCTGCTCGACGAGCGGGTCGGACAGCGTGACGGTGCGCGGTGCGGCCGGCTCCGGCTCCTGCGGGCGGATGCGCCGCGCGGGGATCGCGGGCTGGGCCGGGATCGAGCCGAAATTGCGCTCGACCAGCGGGCGCACGTCGGCGGCCTCGACGTCGCCGGCGATGACCAGGATCGCGTTGTTCGGCGCGTAGAAGCGGCGGTAGAAGGCGAGTGCGTCCTCGCGATCGAGCTTCTCGATCTCCTGGTGCCAGCCGATCACCGGCCGGCCATAGGGATGATTGAGATAGAGCGCGGCCATGATCTGTTCGTTGAGACGCGCGCCTGGGCTGTTGGCAACGCGCATGTTGTACTCTTCGAGTACGACGTCGCGCTCGGGCAGCACGTTCTCGTCCTTGAGGATCAAGCCGGTCATGCGGTCGGCCTCGAACTCCATCATGGTCGGCAGCTGCTCGCGCGGTACGTGCTGATAGTAATTGGTGTTATCGACCGAGGTCGAGGCGTTCTCGTGGCCGCCGACGCGGCGCACGGTCTGGGAGAACTCACCGACCGGGTGTTTCTCGGTGCCCTTGAACATCAGGTGCTCGAGAAAATGGGCGAGCCCGGACTTGCCCGGTGTCTCATCGGCCGAGCCGACGTTGTACCACATCATCTCCGTGACTACGGGCGTGCGGTGGTCGGGGATCACCACGACTTGCAGACCGTTCTGAAGCATGAAGCTCGCTGGTCGTTCCCAGGTGGGTGTGATCTGGGCAAGAACGCTCCTGTTCACGGGAGCGCACGGGGAGCTCGGATCCGGGCTATTTTCCGTTTTGGACTCGACCGCCGGCGCGGTACGCGTCATCAAGGCCAAGGCAAAAATGGCCGTGCCTAGCACCTTGATTGTCAGGGACCTGGAATTCTTCATGTCATGGCCTTTCAGTAGAGATCCACGTTCTGCAGCGGACATCGCGACAAAGCAGGTGAGCCGCACGCCGTTGGCAAGCAGTAGAGCAAATGTCGGGCCAATCGCCTGACACCTCTGCGCACGGGCCGCTGCGCGGGCAACTACACGCAAGCGAACCGCGAACGGGTGTCTTCTCTCCGAAAGCCAACGCGCACTTTGTTTGGTGTCCGCCAACATGTTGCGAACACGACATTGCACACGAACCCGCAGACAACTCGCCGCCTCGCCGTTTCCCCAATTTTCTGAGCACCCCTACACGACTGGTTTCCGAAGGCTTGAACGGCTCGTCATAGGGAGCCGCACCAACTGCCGAATGCATGCGCGGACGACGCATTGCCGAATTGCGCAGAGAAGAACGGCAGCATTGCCGCGACCACCAAAGGATCTGCACGGGTCGTCGCG
>NZ_JBEPRF010000051.1:0-6136 GCF_040548225.1 Bradyrhizobium sp. S3.12.5 | reverse complement strand
CGCGACGACCCGTGCAGATCCTTTGGTGGTCGCGGCAATGCTGCCGTTCTTCTCTGCGCAATTCGGCAATGCGTCGTCCGCGCATGCATTCGGCACTGAGGTTGCGCCCGCATTGAAACAGGCGCGCCGGAAGCTGCAGCGCCTGATTGGCGCCGCATTCGATCATGAGATCGTCTTCACCTCGGGCGCGACTGAATCCGACAACACAGCGATCCTATCCGCGCTCGCCGTGCAGGAGGGACGCGACGAGATCGTCACGACCGCCGTTGAGCATCCGTCCGTGCTGTCCCTTATCAAGGAACTGGGCCGACGCGGAATCAAAACCCATCTGATTCCGGTCGATGCAAGCGGCAGATTGGACATCGAGGCTTATCGCAACGCATTGTCAAAGCGCACGTCGATCGTCTCGGTCATGTGGGCCAATAACGAAACCGGTACCATTTTTCCGGTGAAATCCCTCGCCAAGATGGCGCGCTCGGTCGGCGCGCTCTTTCACACCGACGCCGTCCAAGCGGTCGGGCGGATTCCGATCAACCTGAAGACTACGGACATCGACATGCTTTCGCTCTCGGGCCATAAGTTCCATGGCCCGAAGGGAATCGGCGCCCTGTACGTGCGCAAGGGAGTCGAGTTACGGCCGTTGATCTTCGGCGGCCCACAGGAGCGGCGTCGCCGCGCTGGTACCCAGAACGTTCCGGCAATAGTTGGGCTGGGCAAGGCGGCGGAACTCGCTGCGGCACACCTCAAAAAAGAGCAGATGAATATTGGCGCCCTTCGCGATCGGCTGGAGCAAGGCATTCTTGCTCTCGGTTGTTGCATGGTGCTTGGTGAAATCAAGAACCGTTTGCCAAATACGTCGAACATTGCCTTTGAGCATCTCGAAGCAGAGGCTATCGTGCACCAGCTCAACCGCAACGGAATTGCCGTCTCACTCGGTTCGGCCTGCGCGTCCGGCTCGATGGAGCCGTCCCATGTGCTCAGCGCCATGGGCGTACCACCGGCCTTTGTCCGCGGTGCGGTTCGCTTCTCGCTCTCGCACGAGACCGCGCCGGATGAGATCGATCGTGTCCTGCAAGTTCTGCCGGACATCACTGCCAAACAGAGAGCCTTGTGGCGTGCGTGTCAGGAGCGCGCGGACGCGAGTTCGCAACCTGCGGAGCTCCTATGAAAGTCATGATTCGTCGTTCGCCGGAAACGGGTCTTTCGATTTATGTACCTAAGAAAGATCTTGAGGAGCCGATTGTCGAATGGCAGCACGAAACGCTGTGGGGTGGTTGGATCAGGATCGCGAACGGTTGGGTGCTCGACCTACCCGCTATGGCGAGTGACACCAGGCTACCAATCACCATCAACGCCAAGAAGCGCGGAGGCGAAGCAACTGAAGAATGAATGCTGCGATTCTATGGAACCTCGTCAAACGGGGGGATATCCAGGGAAGTTTTGGCGGGCTGCGGTCCGAGCATGCCGGTCCCCCCCGCAAGCGCAGCTTCTGAATCTGATCGGCATCCACAACCGCACGACCTAGAGCTGCCCACCGAGGCGCGGGACGGACGGTCGAATTCGTGCGCGTCGGTACCTGGCCATCGGGGTTATTGATAGTTCTTCCGGAATGTCACCCAGCGGCCCCCTGATCTTCCACGGCGTAGCTCGCTAACCGGGCTGGTTGGTCTGCATCTACGAAGAATCTCAGGCGTCCTTCAAAGCGTCTCGAAAGTCTTTTGCAGATCGTGCTTTGCAGAGCGTCACATTGTGGCGAGAAGATCAACTTTCAACGCTCGCCACCCGCTCTGCTCTTTGCCAGCGGCATAGGTGAAGCAACCTACCCGTCGTCAAAACCACGTTGCCAACGCTCGTGTGATCGCAACCTCTGTCAGCTTTCCAACATGACTTGATAAAACTGACATTCGAGCAAGCATTGCCTAACGGCTTGAAGCCAATCACAAAAGTCATTTTTGGCAGGCATGGCACGCCAGTTGCTCTTGGCTTTCAGAAACGACTCTGGGGATGCCTGCCGAAAGGGTTCGGTTTGCGAAGAGAATTGGAACGATGAGTACTTCAGCGCAACACCAGGTCTCCTGCGGATGCGGCGAGATCCGCGAGACTCTGCAAGTCACGGGTAAGCAGCAGGGCTGCGGTACAATCGGCGGCAGCGGGAAGGCGGGCTGCGGATCTCAGGCGGACATCGGCAATTTGCCAAATGAGGTCTGGGAAAAGGTCAAGAACCATCCCTGCTACAGCGAGGAGGCGCACCACCATTATGCCCGCATGCATGTCGCGGTCGCACCCGCTTGCAATATCCAGTGCAATTACTGCAATCGTAAATATGATTGCGCCAACGAATCGCGCCCGGGCATTGCCAGCGAGAAGTTGACGCCGGAGCAGGCCGCCAAGAAGGTGCTAGCGGTCGCCTCCGCGATCCCTCAGATGAGCGTCGTCGGGGTTGCCGGCCCTGGCGACCCCCTGGCGAATCCAGACAAGACATTCAGGACGTTCGAGCTCATCGACAAGCTCGCGCCAGATATCAAGCTCTGCCTCTCCACGAACGGTCTTGCGCTAGCCGATCATGTCGACACGATCGCAAGACTCAAGGTGGATCACGTCACGATCACGATCAACATGATCGATCCCGAAATTGGTGCAAAGATCTATCCCTGGATCTTTTACCGCCACAAGCGCTACACCGGCATCGAAGCGGCAAGCATCCTCAGCACTCGGCAGCTGCAGGGCCTGGAGATGCTCACCGCCCGCGGCATCCTGTGCAAAGTCAACTCGGTGATGATTCCCGGGATTAACGATGAGCATCTGGTTGAGGTCAATAGGGCTGTGAAGTCACGCGGTGCCTTCCTGCACAACGTGATGCCGCTGATATCGTCGCCCGAGCACGGGACCGTGTTTGGCCTCAGCGGGCAACGCAGCCCGACGGCACAGGAAGTGACAGCGCTACAGGATAGCTGCGAAAGCGAGATGAACATGATGCGTCACTGTCGCCAGTGCCGGGCCGACGCCGTCGGACTGCTCGGCGAGGACCGCGGCGCAGAGTTCACGATGGAAAAGATCATGGCGATGGACATCAAGTACGACGAGCAGCCCCGAAAGGAGTATCAGGCCAAAATCGAGAAGGCGCGAGTTACAAAGTTCGCGGCTACGCAGCAGGAGCTGGCCGGGCTCGCCATCGCTTCCAGCGAAATCAAGGTGCTGGTGGCGGTTGCAACCAGGGGCTCGGGATTGATCAACCAGCACTTCGGTCATGCCACGGAGTTCCAGATCTACGAGCTCTCGACTTCAGGCGCAAAATTCGTCGGCCATCGTCCTATCCATCCCTATTGCCAGGGCGGCCATGGCGAGGAGAGCAAGCTCGAAATTGCCATCGGCGCCATCAAGGATTGCCATGCCGTATTCGTGTCAAAGATCGGCGGCTGCCCCAAAGCCGAATTGATCGAGGCCGGCATCGAGCCGGTCGATCAGTACGCCTGCGAGTTCATCGATGCCTCCGCGATCGCCTGGTTCAAACTCTATCTCGATAAAGTCAATGAAGGGAAGATCAAGCACGTTGAACGGGTCGATCCGGCAGCCCGCAACAACGCCGTGATTTCCGCCGCCTGAGGATGGGTACAGATAATGCCGTTCAAGATCATCGCCTCGCAGTGCACGGGCTGTTCGGCTTGCGAAACGCAATGCCCAAACCTTGCTATTTCCGAGGTAGCCGGCGCTTTCCTGATCGATTCGGAGCAATGCACCGAGTGCGCCGGCTACTTTGACGAACCGCAATGCGTGGCGGTTTGTCCGGTTGACAACACATGCGTGCTCGACACAGCACTGCCACGCTATCGGGCGCCCCCTTGAGGACCACAACATGGATGTGACCACCACACAAACGGCTCAGAAACTCGCGTGGATGATGCTCGGCATAGACGAAGGGCCCGGCCGCGGCTTACGCCTTCTCAGACCGGATGGACGGTCCGGTCGTCGAGTTTTTCGCGAGCTACCAAGGCATATTCTCGCGACGCGATCGTCGACGGAACGCGTCCGGCTATGCCGTCGAGCCGAAGGCCGCCGTCTTGAGCGTCGAGGATCGATTTCGCCGATGGGTCTACCAAGAGCGGACTCGTCTTCCGCGACACCAATCCAATCACCTGGCGATCATTGAACAGGCGACATTCATGCCCGAGGCCTTCTTCAGTTCACCATCCGAGAGCCGAGTCCTGTGTTGCTCGCGCGTTGTGGAGGCGGTCGAGCACCGTCCCAGGGCGGCAGGGCCAGCCTATCACCTCGATGGCGTTTCCGACAATGCAGCTGCGCCAAGCCAAGGCGTTCGCACCCGATTACATGCTGCGAGACGAACTTCCTGGCGTCCGGCGCGGTCCGCGCCAAGAAGCCCGAGTTGGGCTGCCACGAGAGCACCTCGCGTGGGCACTCCTGTTCTCGCTGAAGAAGCAGTTGGAGATGCCTCTCCGGCAACTCAAGCAAGGACGGCGGCTGTCGAGGAACTGCTGGGGCTCGGTCCCGCGCACAAGATTACGGCCTCGTTGTTAGGCACGCTCGAGCGTATGGGCGGGATCGGGAGTGATGAACTCCACGATGCCGTCAGTTGCCGGGGTAATCAAGTCGATTCTGGCGGCTGTGTGCATCCCGCGCTGAAGTGCGCGGCTCGCTGCGAGCTCAAGCACGTCTCCGTCGGTGCCGCGTCAAGTGCTTCTTCAACATCAACCATTGGCTCACGAATGCTTATCTCGAGCATGTTGATTTTAAGTTTGCAGGGCTTGATGTTACCGCACGGGATCCCGGCACCGTCATGAAATGCCTGATTGCATGCCGCGCGCGGTGCGGCGATGGGTTGATCGAGGATCGTGATGGGGCGCTGGTAAGGTCGGGCGCTCGCGAGGCACGGTACAGTTGAAGCACGGAACGGGGACGACAGCATGAGCAACATCGCCCGTGATAGTGACATCGTCGAGTTGACGGACGCGCCCTTCTTTGATTATGGCGACAAGGTGCGCGCCAACCGCACCATTCGCAACGATGGCACTTACGTGGGTAAGGAGATCGGTGAGGTTTTGGTCAAGAAAGGGGAGCTTGGCTATGTCGTCTCGATCGGCACGTTCCTGCAACAATTTTATATATATGGGGTCGAATTCCTCGATTCCGGCTATCGCGTCGGCATGAAATGCAAGGAGCTCGATCTAGTCACGCGAAGCCACAGAGGCGAGGAGCCTTGCTTGTCAGGAGGGGCACCCTGATGATTGAACCGAGGTTGCCAAAATATCGTTCAGGCCAACGGGTCAAGGCGGCAATCGATCTGCTCAACGACGGTTCCTTTCCCGACGCGTCGGCGGAAGAGTGTCTGGTCAGCGTCGGACAGATTGGTGAGATCGTCCAAGTCGGTCGCCATACGGAAGCGAACCGACCCATCTATATGGTCGACTTCGGCAAGCAGTTGGTGGTTGGCTGCCTCGAGGCAGAGATCTCCTCAGTCCACGACATCGCGCAATGAACGCCGCCATCATCAGACGCCATCATTCCGGATTGCCTGCGCATCCCAACGAGCTCGACCGGTGGCGGATCGTGCGCGCGCTGACGAGGCGCGAGCGCTACCGATATGTCTCGCCAAAGGTGACAGCGGTTGCTAGCGGCTATGTTGTCGAGAGCCCGTGCTGCTCAGGCAATATCGATGCGGAGGGAGGCCTCGTCGACGTCGCGCTGTTGCACCACGATAGGACCGGGGCGGCATGGCAGCTGTTCCGCAAAGATCACGGCAAGGGCGTCTGGGAGTGGCATTCGACCCATCAACGGCTTTGCGCGGCGACAGCAGTTCTGAACGCCGACCCTGAACGTTTGTTCTGGCAATAAGGATCCAGAGATGGTGCTCGAAGGCGAATTGACGAATATCGAGCGGACGCTCGCCGCCATTGATACGGCGTCTGCGCCCTGCCTCACGCTCCGGCAGAAATTTCCACATCTCGCCTGGATTAGTTGCCAGGCCTCCGACATAACGCAGACTCCTTTCCGGCGCCTCGGACAGTTCGAGCTGCATCTGCTCGACACTAGAGCGTTAGCCGATCAGGTTGCAAGTACCCTGCGGCCACGAAGTAGTTTGTGGATTCTGCGGGCGTGTAGGTGTCGACGATGCGACCAATAG
>NZ_JBEPRF010000050.1:0-8789 GCF_040548225.1 Bradyrhizobium sp. S3.12.5 | reverse complement strand
CCAAATGGACGTCCTTTTTGCTGTCCAATCCCATCCAAACCTCCGTTCCAAGCCGGAGGCTTCTTCGCACATTCAATCTAACTCTGAAGCCAGGGTATCGGCTTCGCGCTTACGATCTTGCGGCGGATGTCGCGGATGATCCGGCCCAGCCGGCTGCGCAGGACGCGCAACTGTCGCTGATGCCGCCCGAACTGTTTGGCATGGGCATAGCGCCCCGCCATCATCGCTGCACCCTTGGCGATGCGGCAATAGGATTGCCGCAGCTTGACGCCATGCCTTCTCGCCGGGCGGTTGAGCCCCTTGATGGCTGCATGCAGCAGCTTGGCGTCGGTCGGGAAGGTGATGGCTTTGGGCTGCACCGTGGTGTCGAACCGTGACCCGCTTGAGGTCCTGGCTGCGTAACGCGCCGGCCTCGTGCGCCACCCGCAGGCTCTCGGCCAGCAACAGTTCCAGCCTGTGGCCGAGCCGCTTGCGCCAGTGGCTCAGGTCGGAGCGCTCGTGCGGGAAGGCATGCTGCAAGAACTCTTCGCCGGTGAAGAACTGGAAATACGGGTCGTGGACCCAGCGCTCGCAAATCCCCTCATCGGACAGCCCGTAAATGTGCTTTAGCAACAACAGTCCGATCACAAAGCGGCTCTCGATCCCCGGCCGGCCGTTCTCGCTGTAGAGCGGCGCGACCTCGTCGTCGATCCAGTCCCAGTCGATCTTGCCGGCAAGCAGAACAAGCTCGTGCTTCAGGTTGATGGTCTGGTCCAGCCGGGCCCGGAACAGATCGTTCGATCCCGTCGCCTTGTGCTTCTTCGGTCGCATCGTTCGCCCTCCGACACGCAGAGGGAATCATGCTTCGAAGTCAAGGGGAATCCAAAAAACGAAATTGCAGGCTTTGGGGCTCTCAAGCTCCAAATCCCTGCAATCTCAAACCTGCATCCCAACCGGAATGCGATTCCACATCAGATGCTTAGCCGTTCTTCACGGACGACTAAAGAATGCAGGCATCGGATTGCTTCTGCTGGGGAGAATGACGACGTAGGGGCTCAAACGGTGGGTTGCTTGGTCTCGCTCAAATAGGCCTCGTAGGCGAGCCTGATGCCCTCCTCGAGCGGGGTCATCGCCCGCCAACCGAGTTTTGCCAACCGGCTGACATCGAGCAATTTGCGCGGTGTGCCGTCGGGGCGTGACGTGTCAAAACTGATCTCGCCGGTATAGCCGACCGTTGTCGCGACCACGTGGGCGAATTCGGCGATCGTGATGTCCTTGCCGGTGCCGACATTAATGAGCTCGCCAGTCGAATAGACCTTCATCAGATGGATGCAGGCGTCGGCGAGATCGTCGACATAGAGGAACTCGCGCCTTGGCGTGCCAGTGCCCCAGACCGCGACGCTCCTCACGCCCGACGCCTTCGCCTCATGAAACCGGCGGATCAGCGCCGCGACGACATGGCTATACTCGGGATGATAATTGTCGCCGCGGCCATAGAGATTGGTCGGCATGACGCTGAGGAAGTCCGCGCCATACTGGCTGCGATAGGCCTCGACCATCTTGATCCCGGCAATCTTGGCGATGGCATAGGGCTCGTTGGTGGCTTCCAGCGGCCCCGTCAGCATCGAATCCTCGCGCAGCGGCTGTGGCGCGAGCTTAGGATAGATGCAGGAGGAGCCCAGAAACATTAGCTTCTCGCACCCGTTGACATGCGACGCGTGGATCACATTGGCCGCGATCGCCAGATTGTCGTAGAGGAACTCCGCGCGCATCGTGTCATTAGCGACAATGCCGCCGACTTTCGCCGACGCCAGGAAAACCACCTGCGGCCGCCTCGCCGCAAGCCACTTGTTCACCGCCGCCTGATCGCGCAGGTCGACCTCGCTCCGCGGCACCGTCAAAAGCTCGACATCCTCCTGTGCGAGCCGCCGGACCAGCGCCGATCCGACCATGCCGCGATGGCCGGCGACAAAGACCGTCTTGCCTTTCAGGTTAAACGGCGTGTTTGCCATTGGCCGCCTCCAACCTGGCCGCGGCGAGATCGCTTGCAACCATCTCCTTGACGAGCTCCGCAAAGCTCCTCTTCGGTTTCCAGCCAAGCTTCTCGCGCGCCTTGCTCGCGTCGCCGATGAGAAGGTCGACCTCGGTCGGCCGGAAATAGGTCGGATCGATGCGGACCATGGCCTTGCCGGACCTTGCGTCTACGCCGATCTCATCGATACCCTTGCCGCGCCATTCGACCGAGCGGCCGACTTCGGCAAAGGCGAGCTCGACGAATTCGCGCACCGAGCGCGTCTCCCCCGTCGCCAGCACGAAATCGTCAGGCGCATCGGCCTGCAGGATCATGTGCATGCCCTCGACATAGTCCCGCGCGTGGCCCCAGTCGCGCTTGGCCTCGAGATTGCCGAGATAGAGCGTGTCCTCCAGTCCGGTCTCGATGCGGGCGACGCCGCGGGTGATCTTGCGGGTGACAAAGGTCTCGCCGCGGATCGGGCTCTCATGGTTAAACAGGATGCCGTTCGAGGCATACATGCCATAGGCCTCGCGGTAATTCACCGTGATCCAGTAGCCGTAGAGCTTTGCTACGCCATAGGGCGAACGCGGATAAAATGGCGTGCTCTCCTTCTGCGGCACTTCCTGGACCAGGCCGTAAAGCTCCGACGTCGACGCCTGATAGAACCGCGTCTCCTTTTCCATGCCGAGGATGCGGATCGCCTCCAGGAGCCGGAGCACGCCGACGGCGTCGGCATTGGCCGTATATTCCGGGCTCTCGAAACTGACGCCGACGTGGCTTTGGGCGGCGAGGTTGTAGATTTCGGTCGGCCTGATCTGCTGCATCAGGCGGATCAGGTTGGTCGAGTCGGTCATGTCGCCGTAATGCAGCAGGAAAGGCACATTGCCCTCATGGCGATCATGATAGAGATGATCGACGCGGGCGGTGTTGAACGAGGACGATCGGCGCTTGATGCCGTGGACCGTGTAGCCGAGCCCGAGCAGATATTCGGCGAGATACGCGCCGTCCTGGCCCGTAGCGCCGGTGATCAGCGCAACACGTGCTCTAGAGTTATCGTCCACCATTATAGGATCGCGCTCCGTGCGATACAGCACTTTTGAAGATTCGTGCCACGTTAAGTTCCAGTTTAGTTCTAGCAAATTGGCTCATAGCATCGAGGCGGGTCCGGCGTCTATTGGAAACGCCTGAGGCTCTTCAAAAATGGACGGTAGTTGAAGTAATGTGCGAGACAACCTTTTTGAATCCTCTTAATACGGCAGGCGGGTTAAACACGAAATGACCTATTGGTTGTCATCTGGGCGGTAGACAGTGGGTTTTGCAGTTGCAGGTCAGGATGTCAGGATGATTACGATAAAACCGTTAGCGATGCTGAGACCGATGGTCGGGGAGGGGCGACGGTGGGCTAGTACACCAAGGTCTGGTCGCATGTCGCACCGGGAGCCGTGATCGGCGAGATCTGCAGCCCTGGGCAGAATATGTATGTCGAGCGCAACGCCATCGTGGGCAATGCGTGCCGACTCGGCAATTTCGCTCTCGATTCGATCGCCCATGTCATCGGCGTCCTTGTTCCCCATTCACCAGTTACGTCGCGCACAAAACATTATACGTTTCAGGAAGGATCTGAATGAAGGAAAATACTTCGCCCGAGCTGTTGTTATCGACGGAGCCAAAGTCCGGCTGGGTGTGGCTTCTCGGGATTGTCTTTGTTGCGCTCGGCCTCTTTGTCGCTCTTTCTCCGTTCGGGGTCACGCTTCCGGGGTTCGGACTTGACCCATCGTGGAGGGCGGTCCTCGGCGAAGCACCGGAACTGCGGATAGGCCTAGGGCGGGACATCGTCCTCACCTTCGGGCCGTTATCGGCAATCTATACGCATTGGCTTGCCGTCGATCGGTTGCCGCTTAATCTCGGGCTGTACGTTTTTCTGATCACAGCGTTATCCGTTCTGGTCGCGTCGCTTGCGAAGCGGGAGGGACGCTTTGGTGCGCTCGTGCTGTTCGGCTGCCTCGCGCTGACATGCGCAGATCCAATGGTCGACGCCGTTTTTTTCACGGCCCCGACGCTCACCGCTTTGGTTGCCATGTCCAGCACCGGACGCTCGATTAATTCAGTTGCTGTGGCCGGCGGACTGATCGCGACAGCGATAGCGGCGCTCACGAAATTCTCAATCGTACCGCTCGCGATACTGGATTTTCTGATTTGCGACATCGTGTTGGCCTGTAGCCGGCGGACGCCCTGCCTGACGGTCGGGTTCCTTGCGTTTTTCTTTGCGGGGTTTGCTGTGGTGGAGCAGCCTCGATCATTCTTCGACTTCGTTTGCGGCAGCATCATCATATCGGCCGGCTATTCGGAGGCGATGGCAGTCCCCGGCTCACTCGTGGAACTTGAAGGATTTGGAGCGGCCGGAGCCTTCGCTCTCGCCCTCATGCTCTTTTATGAGTTCGGAGCTCTTCGCGAGGGTCGCGTCAGAGGGCCTGACGCGACCGCTCGATGCCTGATCGTCTTGGCAATGGCTTTCATATCCTTCAAAGGCGGATTTGTACGCCAGGATCTTCACACGCTGATCGCATGGGCGGGAATGGCGCTCGCAGCGACGATTTATGCATTAGCAGCTCCCCGGACTTCAGCCTCCCTCGCCGATCGGTCGGTCTTGCCGCTTCTGCTCGGCCTTGCATTGTTCATCGCGGTTGTCGTCAATCCGCTGGTGTGGTCCAGCTATGGAACCACTGTTGCGCAGTCGTTCGCTCGGTGGCGCTCTCACATTTCGAGCGACTTTAGTGACACCACCGAGTTTGTGAAGCATCCTTCCACCTGGATTGCGCAAAAAAAGCATGAAAAAGAACTCGCCTGGGATCGTGTTCGCAAGATGTTGCCCCTTCCGGCGCTTACTGGAACGGTCGACACCCTGCCTTCTATCCAGTCGAGCGTTCTCGCACATGGGCTGAAGTACCAACCGCGATGGAGCTTTCAGGAATACGTCACCTTCGCTGCTCCGCTCAGCGAGAGAAACCTTGCTGACATCGAGACTGACGGGCCAGATTATCTTCTTTTCGACCCGGCTATCACCAATATCGACGGTCGGTATCCGTCCTTGGCCGAGGGGGCGTTGTGGCCTTTTCTGCTGAACCGATACGCACCCGTTTCGCAGGCCGGCTCGGTTCTAGTCCTCAAGCGACTTATCGCGCACGATCAGGTTGAGTTGCTTGGCCCTGCGACGGCGTCAACCATTCGATTTGGCGAGACCATGGCCCTTTCTGGGACGGCCCCCTTGTTCATGAAGGTCAAGATCAACAAGACGATCACCGGCCGCCTCGCAAATATTTTGTTTCGGGCATCTTTGGTGCACGTTCGTGTGACTCTTGCAGATGGCAGCACCGTGATCCATCGGATCATCCCGGCCATGGCCCAGTCGGGATTTATTATTAGCCCCTACATCGCGTCATCGACGGATTACGCTGCTCTGTCCCTGGGAGAACCACGAAGGTCGAACCGAGTTGTCGGCGTTTCATTCGAGTCGGGACGCTTGGGAAGCCTCATGTATGCTGAAAACGTCGCTTTGGAGCTACGAGAGGTCCGAATACCCGCTCTCAACTACATCACGAGCGCCAGTCCGGAGACGCGCCAATACGTCGACAAACACATTTACATGATGCGGTTGGCATCAAATCCCGGGATCAGCGTGGTGCCGGAGGGCCTGCTCGCCCATGCGCCCAAAACCGTCGAAATCACTGTGGACAAGCCCGCATCCCGCATGGTCGTCGGGTTTGGGCTGCGGGACCAGGCTTGGAGCCGGCCCGATGGGACGGACGGAGTCTGTTTTACGGTAACCCACGTAAACGGCGGTTCTGAGACCCCTTTGCTCCAGCGCTGTCTCGATCCGATGAAGAACGACGGCGATCGCGGCGAACAAGTCAACGAGTTGACAGCCGCTTTGAAGCCAGGAGATGTCCTGCGCCTTGAAACATCGTGCAACAAGGACTGTCGTTATGACTGGTCGTACTGGTCGCGACTCACCCCCGAGAATCCTTGACCTGCCACGATTCTTTTAAGAACTTCAGCCGTATCCGCGACCTAAATGCGGATGTGTGGTGAGAAACGGCTTTGATTGCTAAGATCGACTCAAAGGCAGTGGGGGAAATCTCAACGTGGATGCGGGGTTATGATGTCCCGTTACAAGCTAACCGCAGTCAATCTAACCGGATAAGCCGGCGATCTTTATATCTTCCGCGGCCGCCGCGGCGATCTGGTCAAGATTCTTTGGCACGATGGGTTGGGCATGTCGCTCTACGCCAAGCGCCTGGACCGCGGAAAGTTCATCTGGCCCTCGGCGTCGGATGGCGCGGTGTCGATCTCAGCGGCGCAGATGGCCTATATGCTGGAAGGGATCGACTGGCGGAATCCGCAATTGAGCTGGCGGCCGCAAAGCGCGGGCTGAGCGCAGAATCGGCAGCTTTTGCATTTTTGGGGAGTCCCATCGCGTCCGATCTGTGATTCACTGCGTCGCATGAATGCTGATCGCGACCCTGCTCCGGATGACGTAGCCGCCCTGAAAAAGGCGCTGGCAGCCGAGCGGACGAAGGGTTTAGAGATCGCCGCCGAGCTCGCGGTCGCCCACGCGAAAGCTGCCGAAGACGGTGCGCTGATCGCCCAGCAGAAGCTGCAGATCGCCAAGCTGAAGCATCAGATCTATGGGCAACGGTCGGAGCGTTCGGCACGGCTGATCGAGCAGTTGGCGCTGACGTTCGAAGAGCTGGAAGCCGACGCCACAGAGGACGAGCTTGCGGCGGAACGGGCTGTGGCCAAGACGACGACGGTAGGTAGATTTACGCGCAAGCGCCCTGAGCGTCAGACCTTCCCCGATCACCTGCCACGCGAGCGGGTGGTGGTCGACCCGCCGACCGCGCGCGAGTGCTGCGGCGGCAACCGCCTGCGCAAACTCGGCGAGGACGTGACGCGGACGCTGGAGGTGGTGCCGCGCCAGTGGAAGGTGGTCGAGACGGTGCGGGAGAAGTTCTCCTGCCGCGACTGCGAAAAGATCAGCCAGGCGCCAGCGCCGTTCCATGCCATCGCCTGGAGATGGGCTGGTCCGAGCCTTTTGGCCATGATCATGTTCGAGAAGTTCGGCCAGCATCAGCCGTTGAACCGCCAGGCCGAGCGCTACGCCCTGGAAGGCGTGCCGATCGCGCTGTCAACCATAGCGGACGCCGTGGGATCGGTCTGTGCGTCGCTGGATCCCCTCCTGCGCCTGGTCGAAGCCCATGTCATGGCGGCCGAGCGCCCTTCATGCCGATGATACGACCACGCCAGTGCTGGCCAAGGGCAAGACCGATACGGCACGATGCCGGATCTACGTCCGGGACGACCGGCCGTTTAGCGGTGCGGGTCCGCCGGCGGCGATGTTCTATTACTCACGCGACCGCGAGGGCGAGCATCCCCAGGCGCATCTGGCCCGATATGCCGGCATTCTGCAGGCCGACGCCTATGACGGGTACAACCAGCTCTATCTGGCGGGACGCCAGCCTAGGCCCGATCCGGGAGGCTGCCTGCTGGTCACACGGGCGGCGGCCGTTCTTTGCCATGGCCGACATTGAAGAGAATGCCCGGCGCAAGGCCGCCGGCAAGAAGGAGATCCCGCTCTCGCCCATCGCGGTCGAGGTCGTGCGGCGCCGGATCGACGCGCTGTTCGAGATCGCCTCTTAAGCCTCGTTCGGCGGCGTTGTTTGAGAGGCAGACCCGCCCATCCTCGAGGAACAGCGTGAAGCTCGCCCAGCGCCGCCTTGGCCAGATCGTGCCCACAGGACAGTTTGGCGAGTTGCTCCCGCATATAGACCTGAAGGTCCTCGAACAGAGGGCGGTTCAGCGTCTGCCGAACCTGAACGCGTTCCTCGGCACTCCTGCCATTGATGGAGCGTTCGCATCGCTCTGGGCCGAAAGTCCTGGTTGTTCTGCGGCTCCGATCGCGGCGGACGGCGTGCAGCGGCCATGTACAGCCTGATCGTCACCTGCAAAATGAACGGCATCGACCCGCAAGCCTGGCTGGCCGATGTTTTTGCTCGCATCGCCGCCCACCCGGCTCACCGGCTGGACGACGAACTGCTGCCCTGGAATTAGACGCCGGCATCAGCGCTCTCCGCTCGAGCGGCGGCATGACCAACAGATCCATTTGCACGCGACACTGCTTTGTCATTGCCGAATCCTCCGGGGCTTTCTTCCGGACGACAAGCTACGAGATGATCAACCAGACTGATGCGCAGTTGAAGGAGTTGGCTGACGGGAAGGCGCGGAACCGATACAATCTCCATCGAACATGCCGCCGGATCGAACATCCAGCCCGGCACCTGGAAAGAGCCGCTCACCCACGTCAACAAGGTCCATCACGTCACCACCATCAGTAAGCGCTTAGCCGCCACCGTATGGACGCAGGCTTGAGCACTCTGTCCGTGCGGTTGCGGCGCCATGACGAAGATCGGCGAGGACGTCAGCAAACGGCTCGACGTGATCCCGGCGCAATGGCGGGTGTTGGTCACGCGCCGCCCGAAATACATCTGTCGCCACTGCTCGCTTCGCGATCGGCCCTTGATCACAGCCTCGGCTCTCTCCTGCGCCGCGTCCAGGATGCCTTGCGCGATCTCCACGTCTTCCAGCGGTAAGTGATACTGATCTGGCCGCAGCTTCTCGGACTTCGTGCCGAACTTCTCGCGTCGCAATTCGCCGAGAATGACCTCCAGCCGACGCCGCGCTTCCTCCGATGCCGCCAGCGCCCCCTGATGCTCGCTCAAGGCCGCCTGCGTTTGCGCCA
>NZ_JBEPRF010000049.1:0-11499 GCF_040548225.1 Bradyrhizobium sp. S3.12.5 | reverse complement strand
GAGGAGCAGGAGGTCATCTTCCGCCAGACCCACGAAGTGGGCCAGGTCGGCCTGTCCGACTTCACCGATATGGGCGAGCTTGGGGTCGCCATCGCTGGCGTGCCGCTCGATCATCGCCTCTATCACTTCCGGTTGGCCTATTGCGGGTTTGTACACGCCCATGTCGTGCTCGGTGGCGAGAGCTTCGTCGCATTGGCCGAAGCGCTGCAGAATGCCCTGTGGTCGCTCGGTGGGGCACCGCGGGAGCGTCATGCGTGATCCTCACTCACAAGGCATCGAAATTGATGTCCTAGGCGAGCGGCAGCTCCGGCGATAATTGATGGTATTGATTGCCCGGCGCATATGCGCCTTGCACGCTCGGATCCGGACCCGCGCCCGCCGCTGATCTCCGGCTCGGACGGGCCGTTAACGACGTTGGTATGCCGCAATCGGAGCCCGGCTCCGGCAAGTAGGTTTCGGCCTGGCGCAGATCATGACGATCGAAAGGGCCTGCGCAACAGTATCATGCAGTTGGAGCATAGCATCAGAAGTCGCATATCTCTTAATGTAGAGAATCAGCGAAGATCTCCTGCTCCACGCCCCCCGGTCTGCGCATTTTCGGCCAGGGCCAGAGAGATATAGTAGAGCCTCGCCTTGCCGCTCGATGACCAAGCGCCGCCGTGAACGATACCACCCCCGGCCTTACGGCTTCACGTACGTCTTGCATGCGGCGATAACGGCCGCCGTCCGTCAATGGACTAACCAGAGTGCGAGCAGATCGCGCGTCTGCCGATCGAGGTCGGTGGTCCGCGCGTTCACTAACAGCAGGCGCCGGTCGTTGATCAGCGCACGTAGCAGCGTCAGCCGCACGTTCATGCCGCGGACAATTCAGCGAGGGGCGCATGCGCCTTGCTCTCGAGGCGAGCGAACTTGGCAGTGAAAGGCGCGACCGGCTCTGCCCCGCGTGCGCTCATCCTGGAGTAGCGACGGAACACCAGCAGGTACTAGCGTAGGCGCTGCGCGACATGCATGACCGCAGTCGGGTGGCCGATAGCAGCGTCCAGACGCTCTCAACGCGAACATCGCCGGCGCATCGTCGTCGTCGGCAATTTCGATCTGGTCACCGCCGTTCAACGATCAACCATCCACTCAAGATGCTCCGGGTAGCGCCCGCCCTGCACCAATATCCTGGAAATGCGGGTGTTGATATTCTGAAGGTCGAGTGTCAGCTCAACACGAGCGGCTCCGACGTTCTCTTCGAGCCTATCAAGTTTCGTGGTGCCAGGAATCGGTACAATCCATGGTTTCTGGGCGAGCAGCCAGGCAAGCGCTACCTGCGCATGTGTCACTTTGTTACGACGTGCAATTTCCCCGATGAGATCGACTAGCGCTTGGTTTGCCTTGCGAGCTTCTGGAGTGAAGCGCGGGACGAGGTTGCGGAAGTCGCCATTGCCGAACCTCGTGTTCTCGTTGATGGCACCCGTGAGGAAGCCTCTGCCCAAGGGACTGAACGGCACGAACCCGATACCGAGCTCCTCCAGCATCGGTAATACCTCACGCTCGGGCTCCCGCCACCAGAGAGAATATTCGCTCTGTACGGCGGCGACCGGGTGAACAGCGTGCGCGCGCCGAATTGTCTGCACTCCAACCTCTGACAGCCCGAAGTGATTCACCTTGCCTTGTTGGATGAGGTCCTTCACTGCACCAGCAACCTCTTCGATCGGCACGTTCGGATCAACGCGGTGCTGATAAAAGAGATCGATCCGATCGGTCCTCAACCGGCTGAGTGACGCTTCTGCAACTTCCTTGATGTGCTTCGGTCGGCTATCGAGGCCTCTCTGTTGATTCGTGTTCGGGTCAATGTCGAAGCCGAACTTGGTGGCTATCACGACTTGATCGCGGAACGGAGCAAGCGCTTCGCCGACCAGTTCTTCGTTAGTGAACGGACCATAGATCTCCGCCGTATCGAAAAACGTGATGCCATGCTCGACGGCAGATCGGATAAGCGAAACGCCCGTTAGCCTATCGATTGTCGGACCATACCCGCCGCTCAGTCCCATGCAGCCGAGCCCAATCGCCGAGACTTCTAAGTTGCTCTTTCCGAGTCTGCGCTGCTGCACGTTTTTGCTCCGTTGCATGATCGATGTCAGCTCCGCCGCCGCCGTTGGTAGCCTCGACGGTCCAACCAGTCGATAGACTTGTCGTTCAACGATTCCTGTACGGCGATGCGCGTCATGGGCGTCGTCGAAGGTGGCGCCATGCAAGTACCTCTCACCGATGGAAACCAAACGATGTCACTGCCTGCGTAAAAACCACTGCAGCTCTGCCATGACATGAGCCTCAAATAGGCTCAAGCCCGAGTGCAGAACGAAAGCGATTTTTGATATAGACCCCGTCGCGAGGCGGCGGAACGCGCGGTGATGTGTTGGCTGCGATCTTAATCACAGCGAACTTCACACCACATCGGCTATCGAGCCTTTGGCGCAGATCGTCGATCCCAGCCAGATTGATGATTTTTCCGCTCCACGAGAAGCCGCAGGTTTTCGCGACTTTCTCGAGCGCAAGTCCGCGTCCGGTGTGGCTTTCCTGCCATCCGGTCTGGCCGAAGTAGCCGTTGTCGAGGACGGCGATGGTCAGATTGGCGGGGTTACGAATCGCGATGGTCGCAAGCGCTCCAAAGCCCATCAGCATATCCCCGTCGCCGGTGAGGACAAGTACCGAGTGATCAGGTCGGGCCGTCGCGAGCCCGAGACCGATCATCGCGGCGCTGCCCATGGCACCCCACAGGTAGTAGTTGTTATCATGGTCTCCCGCCGCCATGACGTCGAATGATGCCGAACCGATACCGCCTACTATCAGCAGCTTCTTCCGTCCAACAAGCAGCCGAGCTACCACCTCGCGGCGGTCGAGCGTACCATTCTGGATTACTTCACTCATTGCCTTTCCCCATCATTCGCTGTCCGAGCAGTACGGCGCACGCATGGTCCCCGTTGAATGCCATGGTGGCGGCGCCGTGCAGAAGCAGTGCGACATCCTTGGGACTGTCCGCGTGCCAGGTCATGACGTTCATTAGGTTCAGCGCCTTCTTGGTCGCCTGTCCCATGGGGGTCTGCCATGGATTTGACTCCGCCCAATCGCCGCGCATGGCGACGATCATCAGAAGCGGAAACCGCCCAGAGGACTGGAGCGCAAGCGTGTTGATGCAGTTGCCCACGCCGCTCGACTGCATGAGAAGCGCGCCGCGTTCGCCTCCCAGCCACGCTCCGGCCAGGTAGCCGATGCCTTCCTCCTCCGTCGTAAGGACCACGGCGTTGACCTCGCGGTCCGTCTCGGCTAGGCGGATTGTCGTGGAATGCGGGATATCCGGAACGTAGACGACGTGCTTGACGCCATGCTGCTTCAACACGCGGAACACATCTTCCTGCCAGCTTTCCTGCCCAGCTACTGATGCATGCATCTGCATTGCTCCTTTAGGTTGGGGCCCACTCGCTCGTGGCACCGAATCTCCCTGAAATTTACGAATACCTTACATGACGTTCGTGGGCGCTGCTCGGTGGCCTGGTGCAGATAACGATTGAACAATTTTGTAGCCCTCGAGATGGCCTCGGAGCCGAGCGTTTTGCGATCCCAGTTCAGGTAGGCCGTCCAACCTAGCCGCGGAATTTGGTCCAGCGCATCATAGGGTTCCGCTCCGGACCGATTCTCACACCCGGCCCGAAAGCGAATGCCCGTTGAGCCGAGTTCCGATCCAGGCAGTTCGTGGGCCGTGCACAGCTTGTACATGCGCGCGAAGGTCAATGATTGGCCGCCACCTGCGCCGTTCTTTAGCACGTCTATTTCGGCGACCACGTCTGTCCTGGCTCGCCGAAGCGCCGAGGCGAATGTGGTTCCGGATTGGCCGCCACCGACAGGAACGGTATGGTCGATGCCGTCGCGGTCGGGTGCCCAGTTCTGCGGATCGGCTCCTATTAATCGGAGCGTTTCGCAGGCGGCATTATCGGAATCGCACCTAGGCATGTTTCAAGCCCGCATTGCGCACCATGCTTGCAGTTGGCAGGAGCCTTCGCCAGGTGCATGTCTACATGCGTCAATGATTTACAAACCTTTGCGCCTCGGGCAAACTACCAAGGTTGGTAATTGATCGTGACAGAAGCACATAGACATTTTGACTAATGAGCATTGACCCGCAAGGAGTTCAGCTTAATGAGTCTGTTCTCGCCGACGGCCACGATCCGTGCGCTGAATTCTCAGCTCCAAAAATGCTGCCTGTTCGGGTCTGCCCAACAGCGACCTCTATTCTCCTCGCGCAAATGTTTGATCGGTTCGCTGGTCAATCAACTTTCCGCGCGTGCGGACGACGGTCACAAGCGGAAACCGCGGACACGGCTGCAGCGCCAGCGTGTTGATGCAGTTGCCTAAACCACTCGCCTGCATGAGAGGCGCGCCGCGTTCGCCTCCGAGTCACGCTCTGGCCACGCGGGCCACGAGGTTCATATCGAGGTCCCCTCGGCTGGGCGGATTATGGCGTAACACAGCGCCTCCAATTTTGCCAATCTCGCCGGCGTGCCGCGCAACGCGTCTGGATGCTTCGAGATAGATTCGCGAGGATGTTTCGAGCTTGTAGTGCGGCGCCATCGTCTCGACGGGGAGCTTTCGGCAAATCGAAGATATATGGCGCGCCTCAAAACCTCACCAACCTCGTTCGATATTGATGCGACCACCGTCCGGCGGCCGATCCTGGCGCTAGTCACGCCCACAAGGCACGCCGATAGCGACATTTTCGATTGTGATCGGGTTCGGCATCGAGCACCCAGTTCACGTGCTGGCTCATGATCGCCGTATGCAGGGCAATCAAGCGCCATCTGAGGATTCCGGCCCGGCCGGAAGCCGTGAGAGAACCCAGGAAGTCGGCCTCGTAGATGGCGCTCAACACCTCGGCCACCGCGCTTTGGACAATCTTGTCCTCTAGCGCCGGCACACCGAGAGGAACCGAGAGGCCGCTTACCGCCATCGGCTTTGGGGATGTGGACTCGCCGCACCGGCTGTGGCCGGTAGCGACCAGTGTGGACCCGTCTGCAGACGTCGCGGATGTTATCCGTGAGCCCCTCTTCGTACTTCGCCACCGTTACCCCATCGCCCCCCGCGCTGGCCTGCCGCTTTTGTCGTCGAAGCGCCCGAAGCAGAGCGTCCTCGTCGATGTCGTGCAGCAAGGCTGGGAGCCGGGTTTGGGCAGGATCCTTGGCTGCCGCGTTCACCCGCTCAAGGTTCGGCGGCAAGGCAACCCGGCTGTGTGTCCGGACCCTGGCTTTCTCGCGCGGACTCTTCACGACAGTGTTCCTTTGTTAGCACCGTGCGTCGGAAGCGGCACAGGATTTCTTAAACGAAAGGCAAAGCGCTCCTGCTCGGCACTATCCCCAAAGCCGATGGCGGTAAGCGGCCTCTCGGTTCCTCTCGGTGTGTCGGCGCTAGACCTGGGGGCTGATCTCATTCGATCGAACTCGGCGCGACGTCACAGATGGAAGATAGGCTTGACGCCGATCTTTGTACCGCGCCCACGTTGCAAGACGAATCGACAAAGAGCATGTAGCGGTCTGCGGTAATTTATCCGGCTTCAATTTAGGGCTCTCGCGCCGACCTCTACACCTTGGCGCATGTCAGCAAGCATGAACTCCTTGTGCTTGCTGCCACGCTATCCGGTCTCTTTTGCTCGCCTATTGCTCCTGGCGCCACTCCCTTGAAATCGCATTACCCGTCTAGGAGACGGCTACGGGCCGCGCGGAGCAGACCATCGCAAGCGATATTCAGGCAGGTGGCGCTTGCTACGAGGAAACGCACAATGGTTCCTCACGTCCAGTTTGTACTGGTCGGTGTCGCCAACACGGCTTTTCGCCATGCTGTGTTTGCGCTTTTTACCGTAACCAGCGTGAGGCCCCCACCTAGCCATCCTCGGCTAGCGCGCGATACAGCCTGGCATGAGCGGATCGGTGGAGGTGGAACGATGGCAAATGCCATGCTTGATGCCAGGCAGGAAGGCGATTCCTATCGTCGCTCGGGTGATCACCGGGGAACGCCGGCGGCGACGATGGACGGGCGAGGAGAAGGCCCAGATCGTGGCGGAGAGCTTTGAGGAGGGAGCGAACATTTCCGAGGTCGCGCGGCGCAATGGCGTTGCCCGCGGACTGCTCACGGCGTGGCGACGCCAGCGTTGCGGTGGTGGCCGGCAAGGCGCCGAGCTTCGTGCCGATCCAAAATTGGTGCCGAGAGCGGCGGCACAGCTGACGAGCGTATTTCGTCGGCACAGGCAAGGCCTTTGGAGATCAGCGCGCCGCCGACCAAGGCCTCCGGGTGGTCGAGATCGAGCTGACTGGGGCGCGCATCCGGGTCGAGCCAGGCGTGGAGCTGGCGACGCTTTCGACGGTGCTGGCGGCGCTTCGGGCATCCGGTGATTGCACTACGGTGAGACCTCAAGGTGGTGCTGGCGGCACAGCCGGTGGACTTTCGCAAGTCGGTGCATACGCTGCCCGCGAATTGGGCCTCGACCGGAAGACGGTTCGCCGAACGATCGCCCGCGGCCTGGAGCCTCCAGTGTACGGACCGCGCAAGCCGCGTTCGCGACTGATTGATCCGTTCGTGCCGTACTTGCGAGAGCGGGTCACGGCCTACCCCGGCCTGACCGGCCAGCGACTGTGGCGGGAGCTGCGCGAGCGCGGGTACGCCGGCGGCTATACCGCCATCACGGATTTGCTTCGTGAACTGCGGCCAACGCCATTGCCGGCATTCGAGGTTCGCTTCGAGACGCCGCCAGGAGACCAGGCTCAGGTCGACTTTGCTCACTTCCAGGTCGTCTTCACCGACGAGCCCTCGGTGACGCGGATCGTGTGGTTGTTCTCCTTCGTGCTCGGCCATAGCCGGTTGATCTGGGCCCGGTTCGTCCTCCACCAGGACATGCAGACGGTCCTGCGCTGTCACATGGCAGCCTTCAAGGCGATCGGCGGCGTTCCCATCCTCTACGACCGCATGAAGACGGCGGTGATCGGCGAAGGAGATGGCAGCATTGTCTATAATCGCGCGCTCATCGATTTTGCCCGGCATTACGGCTTCCAGCCCAAGGCCTGCCGCCCTTACCGGGCCAAGACCAAAGGCAAGGTCGAGCGGCCGTTCCGGTATATCCGCGAGGACTTCTTCCTCGCCCGCTCGTTCCGCAATCTCGACGATCTGAACGCCCTGCTGCGGCATTGGCACGATACGGTCGCTAATCCGCGCGTGCACGCCACCACCCAATGCGTGGTCAACGAAGCCTTTGCGGCGGAGAAGCCACACCTGGGCGCGTTGCCGCTCGCATCATTCCGCGCGGTGCTCAAATTGGAGCGGCGGGTCTCCCATGAAGGCATGGTGAGCGTCGGTGGCAATCTCTACAGCGTTCCCGATGCCACCCGGAAGCGAATCGTCGAGGTGCACACGCTCGCCAACGAGGTGCAGATCTTCGAAGACGGCACCCCGATCGCCACCCATCCGGTGCTCGATGGCCGCAGGCAGCGGCGGATCGCGCCGGGCCATCGCAAGATGCCACGCCTCACCGATCGCCGTCGCGACGAGCCGATCATGATCGTGAGCACCGGTGACACCGTCGCAACCCGACCACTCGACTTCTACCAGGCGGTCGGCCAGCGCATGGCGCATCGCGGAGAGCGCCCATGAGTTCCCTGGAAATCGTCCCCTCGGTCCTCGACCGCATTCGCAAGACCCTGGTCGGTCCGAAGATGCCCCGAGCGCTGGAGGTTCTTGATCAGGCGGCGCGTCACCCAGCGCGCTCGAGGTGATCGACACTCTGTTCGCCGAGGAATTGACCTTACGCGAGAACCGTCGCGTGAAGTTGGCGCTCAGGATGGCAAAGCTCTCGACCGTCAAGACGCTGGCCGGCTTCGACTTCTCCTTCCACGACAGAAACCGGATCCTGGCGCTCGCCCAGCTCGACTTCATCGAGCGCAATGAGGTCATTCACTTCCTGGGGCCGCCCGGCACCGGGAAGAGTCATCTCGCCACCGCGCTCGGGGTCGAGGCCGTGAAGGCCGGCCGCAGCGTCTACTTTGCAAGCCTTGCCGACATCGACAACGTTCTGGCCAAGGCCGAACGCGAAGGCCAGCTGCGCGAACGGATCCGGTTCCTGTGCCGGCCGTCGCTCCTGATCGTTGACAAGATCGGCTACCTGCCGGTCGTTCAAGGTGGCGGCAACCTGATCTTCCAACTCGTCAACGCGCGCTACGAGCGCGGGGCCATGATCCTGACCTCCAATCGTGGCTTTGCAGAATGGGGCGAGGTCGGCTGACCCTTGGTCAGCTGGTGTCCGGTGAGCAGACCACGCGCGAGATAATCGAATACGGTTTGCGGCGTAATTCCGAGTTCCTCGGCCACGCCTTGGATTGAGAAGCTGCCGTCGGGCCACCGCATGGGATTCGCGCCGACGCCGTTGATCTTGACGGTGGGAATGCCCCAGCGCGTCCGCAACAGCCAGACATTCTCACCTTTGAAGGCGCAGCCTCGGGCCGCGACAAAGCCTTCCCGATTGAGTATTGCGGCGATCTCCTTGTCCATTTTGCCGGCCCCGTTTAGCTCGGTGATCCGCTGCCGCAGCCGTTCGACGTCAATGTAGTCGCGGTAGGTGTGAACACGCCGCTGCAGGCTATGCTCGCTCGCTGCTCCCGTTTGCCAAATGATCTTGAGCCACACCTGACCTTGTGCCCGTTTCTGGTCGAGAACAACTTCGCGTAAGACAAAACGCAGGATGCGCTTTCGATCAGCCGCCGAGGTGGTGGGGGCCTGCCAAATCCGCGGTAGGTTCTCGCCCAACCGCTGCAGGGCTGCGCGCTCGGCAACGCCGATCACTAGCGGTTCTTGCGACTGCCAGCGTGCATGTTCTTGCTCAACAGCTTCGACAGCGCGCAGCTTCTCTTCCCAGGCGCGCTCGAGCGAGCGCGCAACGAGGCGATTCTCAGGCTCGACAGCGTCATATTGGCGACGCGCCCGCTCGGCCTCGTAGCGAGCACGCTCACGTCGCAACGTCCATTGTCGTTCAAGCTGCCGGCTCTCTTCCTCAAGCCGCCCAACTGCGGCAAGCGCAATTGCGATCTGATCCGGCGCCAGGGCCTCGAGGAGGACGCGCTCGATAAGCGTGTCGACCGGCAAAGCGCGGACTTCTTGACACAGCGCACTGCCTTGCTGGTCCCGATCGGACATGCAGCAATAGACAGGATAGTCACCATTCGGCCCGGTGTAGCGCAAGCTCATGCGACGTCTGCACCGGCCGCAGATCGCGATACCCTGCAGCAGAGCCGAGCCCTTGCGCGGCACGCCGGCGTGCCCGGTCTCGCACCGGTTGATGTTGCTTGCCATCGCCGCTGGTTGGCCATGAACTCCTCCCAGCCGATGTAACCAGGATGAGCGGCGTGGAGGCAAACCGCCCAGTCCGCGATCGCTACCTTGACCGTTCCCGTCAGCGATCCAGGCCGGCATCGGCTCGGATCCTTCTGGCGGCGGCCGTAAACATAAGCCCCAGCATAGGCCGGATTTTGAAGGATATTACAAATCCGCACGCTGTCGGCATCCCGCCAGACCACCTCGTGCGGGAACGGTCCGAGCAACGGCCGGACCGGCAGCAACAACCCGTTCCTGCGCAGGTAGCGCATCACGCCGCGTGCGCTTTGCAGCTCCCGGAATTTGGCGAAGACGAGATACAGACGCGCCCGCACTTCTCGTCGGGATTGAGGATGATGGCGCCCGCTCGGTCATAAGCGAGCCCCGCAGGAAGCGGCAGGCGCAGCTCGCCGCGTGCCGCTTTCTGCCGCTCGCCCTGATGCAGGCGCATACGGATTTGGTGGAGTTCTGCCTCGCTCATGATGCCGGACAAACCCAGCAGCAGGCGGTCGTGGTAGGCACGCGGGTCGTACAGACGTTCGCCATCAGCGATGAGCACGCCGAATACCGAGCAAAGTTCGAGCAACTGATGCCAGTCCCGATTGTTGCGGGCCAAACGCGACGCGTCGAGACCGACCACCAGGCCGGCGTTGCCGAGACCGATCTCGGCAATTAGCTTCTGGAAACCGTGACGGTCCACGCCGCCGGCGCCTGACTTACCAAGATCCTCGTCGATTACCTGCACGCGTTCATGGTGCCAGCCCAGACCGATGGCACGATCGACCAGCCGGTATTGCAGCTCGGTGCTCTCCTGATGCTGCCGCACCTGGTTGACGGACGACCGCCGCACGTAGACATAGGCGAGCTTGGCACGGTGTGCCGTCGTGAGCCGTTCGTCAGCGATGTTCGAGCTGATCAGCACGACCCACCCCCGTTCCGGGCGTGTCGGGTATCGCTTGCACTCGCCGTATCAGCGCGGCAAGGATTTGAGCAATCTGCGTTTGCGTCGCGGTCGACAGATTCGGCCACAGGCGCGGAACGCCGCCCACCGGACGGTCGGGTGGGTTTGCCAAAATCGGCAGCGGTCGATACGCAACGCGACCTGGAAGGGGTCGGGGGCCCATCGCGAATCACCTTCTCGTCGAGAAGGCTCAGATTCGCGCTCAAATGTTGCATCAATGGGATCAGCGTGCGCGCGCTGACGCGCGGCAGACTGGGATCCGGGCCTGGCGCCTCAGCGAGATTGGTCGACGCGATCCGGACCGACTTGCGCTTGAGCTGGGCGACCTTGAGGCCGGCGTCACGCCACCTGCGCCGGCCAACGACGACGCGCCTGCGGCGAAGTCGCCCGACAAGCCGCGCAAGAAGGCACTTCGCAATATGTCGGTGCGCTGCACCCCAAGCACCTGCCGCGTTGTGAGCAGGTGCTGGAGCCGGAGGCAACCGCGTGCCCGTGCTGCCAGGGCCACCTTCACAAGATTGGCGAGGACGTCAGCAAGGTGCTGGCGTGATCCCGGCGATGCTGCGGGTGCTGCGGACGGTCCGTCCCAAGTACGCCTGCCGCAGCTGCACCGATGGCGTGGTCCAGGCGAAGGTACAGCCGCGCCTGATTGAGCGCGGCATGGCATCGACGGCACTCGTGACCCACGTGGTGGTCTCGAAGTTCGCCTGCTATCTGCCGCTGTACCGGCAGGTGCAGATCCTGGCCGGCCAGGGCATCCAGCTTGACCGTGCGACACTCGCCGGCTGGGTGAAGCGTGCCGCCTGGTGGCTCAAGAGCGTCTATGAGCTGCAGCCGCGGATGATCCAGGCTGCGCCGCGAGTTCTGCGACGAGACGCCGATGCCGGTGCTCGATCCCGGACGACATCGCACCCGCATCTGCCAGTTCTGGGCGCATGCCATGGATGACCGGCCATGGGGCGGCCCCTCGCCGCCGGCAGTTGCCTACGTGTTCGCCGACGGCCGCGGTACGGAGGAGATCGCCGGACAATTGACGGGCTTTGCCGGTTAATGGTAAGCGTAGCTCTGCGGCCCTTTTGAATCGCGCTTGACGTCTATTTTGTTCGCGTGGCGCGTCGCCGCGGTTTCCATGTGTCGGACAACGCGTT
>NZ_JBEPRF010000048.1:0-11718 GCF_040548225.1 Bradyrhizobium sp. S3.12.5 | reverse complement strand
CTATTGGTCGCATCGTCGACACCTACACGCCCGCAGAATCCACAAACTACTTCGTGGCCGCAGGGTACTTGCAACCTGATCGGCTAACGCTCTCTAGCACAGCACTCGGCCGTCGTGGATTCAGTTCTGCGCGGTTGCGGGCATGGCGGCGAACAAGCTCCCGGCAAGCAGAATCGCGCTCATGACGCTGCACATGATTGACCTCCGTTGCTCGGTGGAACCGGTGCCGGCGCACAATGCTGCCGCGGACGGCACCAAATTGCCACGCTCCCGGCGAATTGCCGCCAAAGCCCGCTGCCACGACGAGGACGGGTGCAGGGCAACGCAAGGGGACAAGCATTGGCCTATAAAATGATCGCAGAACGCGACAATGAGAAGTACAGTTTTGCCCGCGAGAGCCGGTTGCTCATCGTGGCGAAGGCAAAGGTTTGGGCGAGCGAAGGGTGGCGGGTCGTCATCACCGATCAGGACGGCAAAGCGTACGCACCGCCGGAGTTCGATCAGTTGCTGGCGGCGTGATCGCGAGGCGCGGGCTAGGGGACGACATTGAGATCGCAAATTCGACCGGGGCGCGCATTCGTCGCGCCTCTGGTGATTCTTGGGACCATGGCCGCAGCCGCGATCGTGCTGACGACACCGCTTGCGTCCGCGCAAAATCTCGACGCCGGCAAATCGCCCGAAAAGCTCTTCGCCGACGGTTGCACGGCCTGCCATCGCAGCCCGCGGGGGCTTGCGAAAGGGCGCTACACCCTGACGCTGTCCTGGTTCCTGCAGGACCATTATTCGGCCAGCTCCGACAGCGCCAAGGCGCTCGCGGCCTATCTGGTGTCGGTCGATACGCCGCCCGCAAGTGCTTCGGCGAAATCTGGCGCAAAGTCAGGCCGATCCAAGCCGCGTCCGCCCAAGCCGGTGCAGAGCCAGTAGTCGTCGCCGGCTACCCGCGCCGATAAGTTTGCGCGATCAGGCGGTCGTGCACGGCGCGCCAATCTGCGTTCATGCGGGTCTGTCCCGTCGTGACGAAAGACAGCCAGGCGCCGTCGGCGGCCAGACGCACGATCTGGAACTCTGGCGCCGCATCGGTTGCACGGTGGCGTTTCAGGCGCGCTTTCATCCAGTCGTTCCAGAGCTTGCGCAGCGACGGATCGGTGACGACCACCATGCTCAGCGCCGCCCAAGGCGTGGCAAAGCCGAACGCCTTGCCGGTGAACACCGCATTCACATAAGCGCGCGTAAAGCTGCCGAGCGGCCTGGGATCCGCCTCGATGGCCGCGTCGATCTCGGTGTCAACGCGGGCGAGCAGATCGGCGAACAGGCCCTCGATCAGCGCCTGCTTGCTCCCGAAATGATGAAACAGCCCGCCCTTGGTGACGCCGGCCGCCGCTGCCACCGCTTGCACGGTGACGCCGGAGACGCCGTGGTCCATGGCGATCGCCGCGGCGTGGTCGAGCAGGGCGCGCCGCACCTGCTCGGGCTGCTTGGCGCGGGTATAGGCACTCGCCGGCATCAATGCGCCGTCGTCTGCGAGAACAGGTTGATGACCACGACCCCGGAAACGATCAGCCCAATACCGACGAAAGCTGCGGCGTCCAGCATCTGGCGAAACAGCACGAAGGAGATTGTGGCGGTCAGGATGATGCCGACCCCGCCCCAGATCGCATAGGCGATGCTCAAGGGGATGACCCGGATCGCGACGGAAAGCGCGTAGAACGAGGCGACATAGAACAACACCATTGCCAGCGTCGGCCAGGGCCGGGTGAACTGCGCGGACTGCTGCAGGAAGGCGGACGCCGTCACCTCGAGCATGATGGCGAGGGCAAGTGCGACATAGGAGGTGAAAGCGGGCGTCATGGCGGTCTCGGTCGTGGCGCGCGAAAGATACCGCGCGGTAGGTATGTTTAGCACGCGCAACATGGCTTTTGTCGGGAGCAAATATCACGTGTGAGTGACGAGGCTGCGACAGCGGGTCTGACCACCTCAGGGGGCCGATCACACGGAGCTGCCGCGCGAGGGATCGCGCGGCAGCTCCGAGCCGTCGTGAAGCGTTCGATGCGGCCCTAGCTGATCCGTACGGTGAGTTCGACGTCCTCGGCGAAGGGCGTGGACATGTAGCCGTTTCCGGGCTTACGGACGCGCGCGAGATAGTCGGGGCTGAAGTCGGCGTTGTCGGCGACGATGATCGCGCCCGGCTTCAGACGGTCTTCGATCAGATCGAGGATATCCGGGTAGAGCGCTTTGGCGCCGTCGAGCAGCACGAGATCGATCTGATCGGGCAGGTCCCTGCTCAGCGTCTTCAGCGCATCGCCTTCACGGATTTCGACGAGATCGATCAGCCCGCCGGCCGAGAGGTTTTCGCGCGCCCGCGCCGCCTTGGATGGCTCGAACTCGCTGGTGATGAGACGGCCGCCGCCATTGTCTCGCAAGCCTGCCGCAAGGTACAGCGTCGAAATGCCGAAGGAGGTGCCAAACTCGACCATCGTTCTGGCACGTGAGCTGCGCGCCAGCATGTAGAGCAGGTGACCGGTCTCACGTGAGACCGCGAGCGGGGCGTCCTTCAGGCGTGCGTAGAGGTCGCGGTAATCGGTCTTGCTCTGCATCATCCGTGTGCGGTCGGCGTCGGTCACGTCGGCGAAGGCGGCTCGCGTTGCGCCGCGTGCTGCTTCGTCCTGGTCGAACAGGCGAACCAGCAGCGGCGCACGCGAGGTGATAGTTGGGATGGTCATTTCGTGTCTCCAGAGTTGGCGGCAAAGCGTGGGCTTGCGTGCGAAATGAAATACGACTAATTCATCGCATTTCCTATTCGCATTCCCCCGGGCGCACTATGGCCGATCGTCGAAGCCGTTCAGTTTCCTCACGAAAATTGCCGCAACAGGTCCGCTCCAACGAGCTGGTGGCGGCCATTCTGGATGCCGCTGTTCAGGTCCTGGCGAAGGAGGGGGCGCAGCGTTTTACCACCGCGCGGGTGGCGGAGCGGGCCGGGGTCAGCGTCGGCTCACTCTACCAGTATTTTCCGAACAAGGCGGCGATCCTGTTCCGCCTGCAGAGCGACGAGTGGCGAAGCACGAGCGAGCTCCTCCGCGGCATTCTCGCGGACCGTGCGACGTCGCCTCCGGTGCGCCTGCGCGCGCTGGTCCACGCCTTCATACGCTCCGAATGCGAGGAGGCCGCGATCCGCGGCGCGCTCAGCGATGCCGCACCGCTCTATCGCGATGCGCCGGAGGCGCGGGAGGCGCGCGCGGCCGGCGAGGGCATTGTCGCAGCCTTCATGAGCGAGGTGCTGCCAAAGGCCTCGGAGGCGACGCGCGAGCTCGCCGGAGAGCTGATCAAGACGACGCTGGCCGAGGTCGGCAAGCGGTTCTCGGAGACGCCGCACAGCGAGGCGGAGATCGCGCGCCATGCCGACGGGCTGGCTGACATGTTCTGCGCCTACCTCGATGAGCTTGCGCGACGCGGAAGTCATTCCTGACATCTGCGTTTGCAGCCCAATATCGTTTCGGACCACTGGGGATCATGGGTTAGCGGGCGGTCAGAGGTGACCGGGCACCGAAGGCTGGCGCGGAAGATGCAAGCGCTGCGGCCAGGGCTCGGGTACGACGCTTCGTGATCCGGGCTACGCTTGCCACATCCAGCTTTTGACCCTACGGACCTCTGCATGCTCGTCATCTCGATTCAAAGCCAGGTGGTCCACGGCCATGTCGGCAACAGCGCGGCGGTCCACGCCATGCAGGCGGAGGGCGTCAATGTCGCTGCGGTGCCGACGACGCTGCTGTCGAACCATCCGCGCTATCCGACCTTGCGTGGGAGAGTGCTCGACGCTGAGCTGGTCGCCGATCTGCTGCGAGGTGTCGAGGAGCGGGACCTTGTCGACGAGGCGGCCGTGCTCGTCACCGGCTATCTCGGCTCGCCCGACAACGCCGTCGTCATCGCCGATTTTGTCGAGCGCGCACTGTCGCGCAATTCGAAGCTCGTCTATCTCTGCGATCCCGTCATCGGCGACGACGGCCGCGTCTATGTCGCCGACGGTATTTTGGATGTGGTGCGGCACCGCTTGTTGCCTGCGGCACACCTGATCACGCCGAACCAGTTCGAGCTCGAGCTGCTCTCCGGCGTCAAGATCGCAGACACGGACGGCCTGCGTGCTGCAGCGGCTGCGATTGCGGCGCAACGCCGGATCGACGCCGTCGCCACCGGCTGCACCCTCGTCGACACGCCGGCGGGGCAGGTGGAGACGATCCTGTGTGCTGACAGGCAATTGTCGCGCTTTGCGACGCCGCGCCTGCCGATCCGCCCCTATGGCACCGGCGATCTCCTCACCGGCCTGATCGCGGCGCACCTTGCCAAAGGTACGGCAGTCGAGGCGGCGGTGCGGCTTGCGGTCGAGACCATCTTTGCCGTGCTCGTTCGCACCCAGCAGGCAGGATCGGCCGAGATGCGTCTCGTGCCGTTGCCGGCCTCAGGAAACTGAGCGACGGCTCAGGTCGTTCGCTTCGCGGCCGATTGCGCCGCCTTCTGCGGCTTTGCCGGGCTCCTCTCCCGCGTCGCCTGGGCCCTCGGCGGCCTGGCGCTGGCCACCGCGCGCGCCTTCTTCGGCTTGGTGTTGGCAGCTTCCTTGCGGTCGGTCGCAACGCCGCGCTTCGAGATATATTCCTGACCGTCGATCGGGCCAACATGCGGCGGATCGCGGTCGAGATAGGGCCGGCCGATGCCGAGCGCCTTGCCGTTGGCATCCACCCACTTCCATAACGCCTCGGTCGAGACCCAGCGCTGCGCGCGGTTGTCGCCCTTGGTGCTGACGATGTCGGCCGCCATGCCGTGGCCGTAGCCGCCGCGAAGGCTGCCGCCGTGATAGGAGCGGTTGGAGGCTGCCTTCAGGCCGCTCGCAATCTCCTGGCGATAGTCGTCACGGAACGCGCTGGTGATTCCCGGCGAGAGACCGGCAGCTTCTGCCGTGAGCAGCATGCGAAACAGCTTCTGCTTGAAGCTCTTGTCCATGCCGCCGATGACGTAATCCATCAGCGTCATCTTGGCGTGGCCGGCCGCCTTCGGATCCTTCCAGGCAAAATCCTCGTCGACGAGTTTCGTGAAGCTCCGCATCACCGTGACCATCTTGCCCTTGCGCTTGACGGTGACGGCGCGGCGGTCCTCGACCTTGATGGAATCTTCCTTCGGCGTGCGCTGATAGAGCGCCCAGAGATAGCGGTCGATACAGGCATCCATGACGAAGCATTC
The DNA here is from genome assembly GCF_040548225.1 of Bradyrhizobium sp. S3.12.5. Classification (NCBI taxonomy): domain Bacteria; kingdom Pseudomonadati; phylum Pseudomonadota; class Alphaproteobacteria; order Hyphomicrobiales; family Nitrobacteraceae; genus Bradyrhizobium; species Bradyrhizobium sp. S3.12.5. The sequence continues at coordinate 6,492 of NZ_JBEPRF010000048.1, read as the reverse complement.
ATCGAGCACGGCCACGGTGTCGGCGGGCGGCGACGCCTTGCTCTCGGCCACGGGCCCGCTCGCGATCGCCGCTGGTGACAGAGCCTCCGACGGCACGACGTCGCCGGGATCGGCGGACGCGAGCTTGACGGTCGGCTCGGGTGCGGGTGCAGCTTCGCTTGCGACGGGAGCAGCTTCGTTGGTGACGGCGGCAGCCTCGCTTGCGACCGGAGCCGGTTCAGGTGCGATCTGGGGCGCGGGTGAGACCGCCGCGACCATGTCAGTTGGATCGGCCGAGGCGAGCTGGACAGCGGGGGCGGGTGCCCCGGGCGGTGGTGCTTCGACCAGTGCCGCGCTTGGTGTCGCAGCCGCGGCGGCGGCGATGTCGGCGGTCAGGGCGATGCCATCATCGATCGTCGCCGCGCGCGGGATATCGGCAAGCTCAAGGTGGGTGAGATCTTTGGCGCGGGAGACGGCGGCTGCATTGGCGCCGCTGTTCTCGATCAAAGCAGGGGCATAGGCGGAGAGGGAGAGCGCCAGCCAGCCGACCATCACGGCCGAGGGGCACGAGACCGCCACAAGAAGAGACCGCCGATCATTCATGATCCCTGCCTCCAAGGTTCGTAAGCGAACCAGATTGCACAGCCAAGCACGCGGCGCGTCAATTGTTCGGAGGACGATGTGGCGGTGCAATGGCGTAAATCCCCTAAAAAGGGCTTTTCGCGCCAGGTGTTGCCTGAATGCAACTTTGGTTCCCGCAGGGGCCGGCCTCCGTGGACAGGAAAAGCCAGGCAAAATCGCCTTCGGATGCTCATAAAATTGAATTATCCAGATTTACTCAATCTTGGATTGTGGAGGTGCATTGCTCGCGTGCCGTGCCGACAACGTCCGGTAGATCTGGGAAGGATATGCTTGTGAAATTGAAATGCTTATTGGTTGAGTTCGCGTCCGATGAATCCGGTGCCACAGCGATCGAATATGGCCTGATCGCAGCGGGCATTGCGCTCGCGATTATTGAAGTCATTTATGCGCTCGGCACCAATCTTGTCGCAAAGCTGCAATCATTGGCGACCGCTTTGAAATAGGGCGTTGTCGCCTCCTCTTTGCGAGCAGTACGAAAGGGCGTGCGGCGCGTTAAACATACCGTTATGCACGGCGCGCGATATTGCGTTGCAGCAATGCATGTCGCAATGCAGCAAATCGGACTTACATGTGCTCCGACCTTTCTCTTTGGAGCATCACCATGAACAAGAAGACTTTGTCGATCGCGGCCGCTGTCCTCACCCTTGCGGGCACGACTGCCGCCTTCGCCGCCGAGCTGCCGGCCTATGAGGCCAACGGCATTCCGGCCTCGCCCGTGCAGGTTCGCGTGCTCGGCGCTGCCCATGTCGAGCAGCAGGTGACGGCGCCCGCCACCAGCGTGACGGCGCTCCAGGCCGCCGTGCTGACGCCGCGCAAGCTGAAGACCGCGACCGTGACCACGGGCTCCGCCCGCTGAGACCAAAGCCGTCACGACGTCATGGCCGGGCTTGTCCCGGCCATTTTTTTATCTGCGGCCGTGATGTCATCGCGACGAATTGATCGATCACACCGTGAGTGTGTTCCATCTCATGTCGCGTGTTGATGCGCTGACTGAGAATGCTTCGGCAGAAAAACTCCTCGCAACGCGCGACTTGTGTACCGGCGTTCAAAACGAGTGTGATCTCTTTAATAGTTGTTTTGCAGATCGCGGCGCTTGATGCGGGCGCCGCATATTGGCGGCCAAGAATCGTTTTCATAATGGAGACTGTCATGCCTGTTGCGCAGAAAGCCGTTGTTGTCGCCAATTCGCCGCGCGAATTCATCGTCCGGCATCTCGCAATGTTCGCAGCCGCCGCGTTGTTCGTGTTCGTGCTGAGCCTGAGCTATGGGCTCGATCTCAGCCCCGGCTTCTTCTGAGCGGACTTCAATCCGCGTTCTCCCGCGCGCCTGCCTTGCAGGGACGTGGGTTGAGCCGTAACGTCCGCCGACGTACTGCCGCAAAGGCAGAGGTAGGGCGCGCCGCGGCTAACCGCTCTTCGCCGGCGGGCCGCCCCCTCGGCAGCACGCTTTAGATCCAGTCCTTCACTCTCGGGAAGCAGGCGCGCTTGCTCGAGCTCCAGACGTAGTCCGATCCGCCGCAGGGCGGGCGTGGACGCGTGGTGGCCGGGCATTCGTTCCAGACCCGCGCGCCGGTGCCCCAGCCGTCGACCACGCAGGCGCCGGTCACGGTCGGGTGGCAACCGGGGCCGCAGAGGCCGTCGGCGTTGGCGGCGCTGACCGCGCCCAGCAGCATCATAGGTGCAAAGACCAGCGGAAGTCGGTGCCTCATCATGCGCTCCTACGTCGGCCGATGTGCGAACCTCCTGATGCGAGACCAACGGCCGTTCCACGAGAGCATAGCACCAAATCCCGCGGCAGAGAACGGCGCCGCGAGCAGGGCGACGCCAGTGCTGCGATCCGTGGCCCAGGGATCTCGCGACGAGGAACTGCCGAAGTGGTAGTTGAGGCCGACCCGCGCGATCAGGGAGCTGATGAAGCCATGAACGTCCTGCTCAACGTCGACGTCCCCGACATCGAAGCCGCCACGACTTTCTACACCGTCGCGTTTGGGCTCACCGTCGGCCGCCGCTTCGGCAGCGACTTCGTCGAGCTTGTGGGCTGGCCGGCGCCGGTGTATCTGCTGACCAAGCCGGCCGGGTCGTTAGGCGCCGGCAGCGACCGCCGTCGCTACGACCGGCACTGGACGCCGCTGCATCTCGACGTCGTCGTCGACGATGTCGATGCCGCAGTCGAGCGCGCGCTGCGCGCCGGCGCCGTGCTCGAAGCCCCGGCGCGCGATGCGCCGTATGGGCGGATTGCCATGCTGGCCGATCCGTTCGGGCACGGGTTTTGTCTGCTGGCGTTCAGCGCGAAGGGGTATGACGCGTTGCTGGGCTCGCAGGACGGATGAGCGCAACGCAATCCACCCGATGCAGCTACGCCTTCTTCACGAACTCCGACTTCAAATTCATCGCGCCGATGCCGTCGATCTTGCAGGCGATGTTGTGCCCGTCGGTGGCATCCTGGAGACGGATGTTGCGGACCTTGGTGCCGCCCTTGACGACCGACGACGATCCCTTGACCTTGAGATCCTTCATCACGATGACGCTGTCGCCGTCGGTGAGCACGTTGCCATGGGCATCGCGCACGCCCGCCTTCACCGGCGCATCTGCGGCGGCGCCAGCCGCAGCGCTCCATTCATGGCCGCATTCCGGGCACATCCAGAGATCCCGGTCCTGATAGGCATGCTCCGACTGGCAGTTCGGGCATTTGGTGGCGTCGGTCATGAAGTCTGGTCTCCGGCTTGCGTGCGCGGCGCACCGTAGGGTCGAGGCAGGCAAATGCAAGGGAAAGTCGCTCGCTCCCATAATCAAGATCGCGAAAACAACCCCATGCACAGTAGAAATGCCTACGGAATTTCTAGTTTCGGCGAATCAGAATAATGTTTGACCCGTCGGGCAAAACAGGCGCATGATGCCAGGGTGCCGAAAACGCGTCAGCCGTCCATGAACCGCGCCGTCCCCGAGACCCGGATCGAGCTGCCCTTGGCCGCGCCGATCTCGGCGCGGATCAGCGAGCGCGCGCCCATGTCTTCGCCCTGGACGATGTCGATCGCACCGCCATGCGGCCAGTCGATGTCACGCAAGTAACCCGCGAACGAACGCGGCGGCGGCAGCGCCCGTCGCGGGGTCCTCGACCACGCCGCCGGCGGCGAAGGCATTGCGGACATGGAACAGGCGCGGCGTCTCCACCGTCGCCAGCGCGATGGTGACCAAGCCCGCTTGCTCCATCAGGGAGCGGCCCCGTTCGAACTGGTACGTCATGCGCGCGAGCGCGTCGCGCGATCGCAAAACCAGCAGGGCATGATCGGCGCCGCCGTGAATGTTTGCGGGCGGCAGCTTCGGGTCGAGATCGCCGCTCGCATAGCCGAACAGGTCCAGCAGCGCATCCCGCAGCGACGCTTCGAGCGGCGCGCTGCGCGTCGGCGGCGACTGCAGCGCGGCCGCGATGGTGTTGCCGTCGCGCTGCCCCGAAACGGAAATGACGGCATCGTTCAACTGCAGCCCGAAACTGCGATCGCCGAAGCGATGCGCGAGTGCGGCGCCCAGCGCGATGGTGGCGTGTCCGCAGAACGGCACCTCCATCAACGGCGAAAAGTAACGGACGCGCCATCCCTCACGCTCTGGCGCGGCAAAGGCGGTTTCCGAGAAGCCGACCTCGGCTGCGATCGCCTGCATCGCCGCTGCAGCCGGCAAGATGTCGCCGATCCAGACCCCGGCGGGATTGCCGCCTCGGCCGCCGTCTGAAAATGCCGCGATACGAAGCACTGGTGTCATGGGATCGATCTCATTTGCCGCAGGATGGATTGCGCTCATGCGAAACCTATCATCTTCACGAGCCGCAATTATGAGAGGTTGAGCGCTTATGGCATCCATCATCGCTGCGTGCCGCGTTGGCAGCTGGGACAAAATGGCAAAGCTGAGGCTGTCAATAGCAGATCGGGTTAGGACTGCCGCTTATCCCCGTAATACACTGAATGTCCTTTGGGGTTCGGGGTGCGTATTGGGAGGATCAATCATGGCAAGTGTTGAGCAATTGCGCAGGCGGGAAGGCGTGAACCTGGTTCAACTCGAGGCGGATATTGCATCGGTTCGCACGGGAAGTTCGATCGCTTCAATTTCTCTGCCTGATTACGTCGAGCACACCGAGGGCGTCACGCGCGTCGGTGCGCTCAGTGCAGAGGCGGTCATTCGCGACTACGAGTCCGCGGCAAAAGAGATCGAGGCCATGGGCACCGAGTTGATCGACGCCGCGCAAAAGTGCGAAGCGCTGACAGTCCAGGTCCATGATGCGATTGCCTTCATGCGCGAAACGGCCGCGGGGTATCGTGACGAGGGACGGAAGATCTTCAAGCGCATCGAAGAATGTGCGCTCTTCACCGAAGACGTCCGCAAGACATGCGAAGAGGTCAAGCGCAGAATGAAGGACGTCTCGGTCGGCGAGTCCTCCAATGAGGAGCTTGCGACGCAAGAGCGCCAGCTGACCGGGATCGCCGCCAAGGTGTCGGTGTACGAGATACCGGCCACGGAGCGATAATCCGCAGGATGGGTTTACCCCTTTGTGATATCCATCACCTTGGCGGAGCCAAGGTGATGGTATCGCTTTCGCCCTAAGGGCTCGCCAATCCGGATCGCCGTAGGGATCGACCATATAGGGCGGGGGAATCCAGAGTCCTCGCGGCGGTGATCCTGTTTGCCGCAAGCAGCCCGGATGGGCCCAAGCGAACCCATCAAATAGCTGTTGTGGAATGATGGGTTTCGCAAGGGCTCTAGCCATCCTACGGGATCGGGACAAGCCTCGCATAAGCCGGCATGGGGATAGTGGCCTCTACTCTGGGTTCGAGGAGATTCTGCAATGCCGATCGCGGGGCAAAAGCTGGCCTTTGTCATGGCCTCATCCAGCCATGGAACGATGATCGTCAATCGCTTCGACTATCGCATGGTCGCCCCCGACCGCGGCTATGGCGTGGGGCATCAGATCCTCGAGGCCGCCGCATTCGATCCAGGCGAAGTCAAGATCGCGCTCGAGCTGCTGGCCTTGCGGCGCAAGCACCACGGTGACGGCGTCATCGCGATCGACTGCGGCGCCAATATCGGCGTGCACACCATCGAATGGGCCTCGGCGATGACGGGCTGGGGCTCGGTGGTCGCGATCGAGGCGCAGGAACGGATCTACTATGCGCTGGCCGGCAACATCGCCATCAATAACTGCTTCAATGCGCTGGCGGTGCATGCGGCCGTGTCCTCCGAATCCGGCACGCTGCAAATCCCCAATCCGAACTATTTCATGCCGTCCAGTTTCGGCAGCCTGGAATTGCGGCCGCGCCCGAGCAACGAATTCATCGGTCAGCCGATCGACTACACCGACAACACCGTCGTCGTGCGCAAGATGACGCTGGACGAGCTCAATCTGCCGCGTGCCGATTTCATCAAGATCGACATCGAGGGCATGGAGATGGAGGCTCTCAGCGGCGCCCGCGAGACGATCAGGACATACCGCCCGATCCTGCTGATCGAAAAGATCAAGACAGATCTCCGGCAGCTCGAGCAATGGCTCGTCGACAACGGCTACCGGCTGATGGGTCTCGGCATCAACATTCTCGCCATCCATCAGAGCGATGTGTGCTTGAAGGATATCAACGTGTCCCAGAGCGCGGGCCCGCAAACACACGCGGCCTAGGCTGACTGCTCGATTGCGCGCCTCGTCCTTCGAGACGACCGCTTCGCGGTCTCCTCAGGATGAGGCTAAGCGGCACCGGTGCTCGTCAAAAACGACGGACGCACACTCGGTCCTCATCCTGAGAGCTTGCCAATCTTTCTCGTTTTGCGTGGTCCATCTAAGGATGCGGCAATTCCTCGCAGTGGCAACGGGTGGTTTGGGCGGCTGTGGGGA
>NZ_JBEPRF010000047.1:0-11837 GCF_040548225.1 Bradyrhizobium sp. S3.12.5 | reverse complement strand
GCGAGGCTCTGGCGTGGACGAAAGCAGTGATGACCGGGATCGGGCTGAGCATCAACGAGGAGAAGACCTCGGTGAAGGACGCCCGCACGGAAAGCTTCGACTTCCTCGGCTATACGTTCGGACCGAAATATAGCGGCTCGAACGGCCAAAAGTACCTCGGTGCAAGTCCATCCAGAAAGAGCTTGAAGCGGATCAAGACCAAGATCGGCGACATGCTGGTGCCGGGCAACAAGGGTACGTGGCCGCAAGTCCGGTATCGACTAAACGGCCTGCTGGCCGGGTGGTCGGCCTACTTCAGCTACGGAACCCTTGTTCCGGCATATCGAGCCGTCGATCGCCACGTCTACACCCGCGTCAGGCGCTTCCTCGCCAAGCGACACAAGGTCGGCGGAAGCGGTACGCGCAGCTTCTCCATGAAGGCTATCTTCGGAGAACTCGGCGTGGAACGCCTCATCCGCATCGAATCTCGCGCCGCCCCCGTGAGCCGGCCGTGAAGTCTGTCGGAAAGCCGGATGCGGGAAATCCGCACGTCCGGTTTGATGAGCGGGGAAGGGAGACGGGGCGTTGCCGAATGGCCCAAGCTACCGCGCCCTTCCTCGACTCTACAATTCCAAGACGATCACTGCCAAAGCCGCGGTCACGCCCAGCAAGATCTGCCATCCGGCTCTCTGGAGCAGCCAGCCGGACAGGGAAGGTCGCGGCCGCGGTGCCGGCGATGTAGGTCGCGATGGGCAAGGTTGCCAGCGACTTGTCGCTGCCGAGCACGGCATAGCCCACCAATCCGTTAAGGCCGACGACGATGATGTTATTCGTTAGGAGCGCTGCCAGGCACGTCGCCAGAGGCGCAATTACACGAAGCAGTTTGAGGTCCAACACGTCCTCCTGTCGGTTTTCCAGAGTTGACAGCAAGTTCTGAGCCGGATAGATAGCGAGTACATGCTATCTAATCGAGGACGCCAGAAATGCCCGAAGTAGCTTCGTCTCCTAGCCGCGAACGATTGCAGGCCGAAGAGCGCAAGGAGCAGATCGTGCAGACGGTCTTGCGATTGGTCCATGAACGAGGCGCCGAGTCGGTCAGTACGCAGCTAATTGCGGATACGATCGGGCGATCCCAAGGGGCGGTCTTTCGACACTTCCCTACAAAAGAGGCGCTCTGGACCGAAGTGCTGGCGTGGCTCCAGGGAAGCCTGGAGGGCGTTTGGACCCGCGCTCTCCTCGAATGCGGAGACGAATCGCCGCTCGCTCGTCTCGAAAGTATCCTGGTCGGCCACGTCCGACTGATCGAGAAGTTTCCCGCGCTCGCAAAGGTGGTGATGTCGGACGATCTTCGGCACCGCTACCCAACGCTCAACGAGCAGTTTCAACGGCTTCACATCCGATACGAGCGGCAGGTGACCGATCTGCTCAAGGAAGCGATTCGGCTTGGTCAACTTCCGAAGAGCACAAATGTCTCTGACGCGGCAATTCTCTACTTCTGCATCATACAGGGACTTGGTTTCCAGTCAGCTATTACCCGTCTGCACTCGAGCAAGCTCGCAAGTCTCGCTTCGAAGATGTTCTTATTTTTCGTTAGGGCGCTCGAAAATTTGCCGGCCGAGGCGAAGACGCGGCAAGCCGACAGCGTCCAGAAGCGAAAATAGGAGTATCGCGATGCCCGAGATCATTCCGAATTGGCATCCGGTTTTTGTGCATTTCACGATCGCCTTATACGTAGTGGCGACGGCACTGTATGCGCTCGGTCAAATTGCTCGCGGACGCAACTGGGCAGGCGTTGTGATCGTCGCGGCTCGGATAAATCTCTGGACAGGAGCTGCGCTGTCGATCCTGACCGTGATTGCAGGAATCAACGCCTTCTTCACTGTTGCTCATGACGCGTCTCAAACGATGTTCATGATCGACCACCGGCGATGGGCGATCGCGACTGCCGTCATCTGGTGGTTCATCGCAGTGTTGGAGGCCGGTAGGGCAGCTCAAGGCAAGAAAGCGCATCTGGTGGTCGCATTGGCGCTCGTTGCGGCTATTGGTCCGCTCGCCGTTACCGGCTGGAAAGGTGCCGAACTTGTCTATCGAAATGGAATCGGAATCGTCGCGACGTTGGGATCGGTCCCGCGGTAAGCCGCCGGGGTGGTTAGTCCCGGCATTTGCTTGAGAGGAAATCATGTCGCAATTTCAATCATATAAGAGCCCGTAGTTTTGTCCCGAATGGCGCGCCAGCAAACTCAGGCACTTAGGTAGCCATCAGCCGCGTTCGTTGGGCCAGGTCGTCATCGTGGTGTGCTTGCCAACTGCGGGCCCGCCTTCGCCCTTTGAACTTCGGCGCGGCAGCCGTCACTCGCTTCGCTTTTGACGTGTGGCACCGGCTTGCCGAGCCGAAGCTCGCGAAGCGAGCGAAGGCTGGTGGGCCCGGCAGGACTCGAACCTGCAACCAGACCGTTATGAGCGGCAGAATAGGGATCAGATTCGTTGAATTTCCTACGTTTTCGTTTGATTTCGATCGCGTTCGTTGCGCTTCGTTCACGCCGTTTCTGGTGCGAAACTGGTGCGATTGAAACCCAACGTTCAGACTCATAACCTGAAAGTCATAGGTTCAAATCCTATCCTGCGTTCGAAGGCGCTGTGTCTCTATCCGATCTACGCTGAGCCACACCGAGTTTTTGCTTCAATGGAGTGCCGACGATTGCACGGTTCAGCCTCGTCGATCTTGCTTGCCAATCCGGCTTCTATTGCGGGCCCCGCTCCCTGTTAGAAGGACTCCGACCATACGCTCGGGTCCGTTGAAGAATCAGGAGAGGTAAGCTCGCCAAAATGCGAGAATGTCAAAATTGTCTTCACTCAAGTCGGCTCGTCCTCGACCAACTTCACCCTCGCTGTCAACGTGTTAACGACGGAGCGTGGAGTGAGCTGGCGGAAGTCAACAATAGTCAGCAGATGTAAACGTTGACTCCCGTGGGGGCACACCTGTGCATCCCGCCTGCGACAATATACCTGACATGTTAATCTAAACTGCGTGGGGTGCCGCAGTTCGAACGACTCAAGCGTCCCTCAAACAGAAAATGCACGCGGCGTTCGCTGCCGAGCGAGAATCGCCGATTCGACCTATTTCTGGACGTCCCAAGCGTTGGCCATTCTTTCGTTCGCCCAGTCGAAGGGGGGCGGCACGAGCTTATGCGGCATATTCAGGTCCGCCGCAGGAAGCCGACTTCATCTCTGACGACAGTCATTGGTCCAACGGGCAATACCTCGGGATTACTGATATCGAGCTTGACGAAATCGATACTGCTTTTCCAGACCGTCCTGAGGAGATCCTCGAAGACGTTGATGGTCAGTTGCTCACCGGGACAACGGCGATAGCCGAAACCGAATGGCGCAAAGCCGGCGTAGTCGCAAACCGGCAGCGACTTGCCATCAGCGACACCGAAGACAGTCCCAAATCCACTGTTCTGGATTGCGACCTTCCGCCCGTCCTTCACATCGTAGCTCGTCTTCTCGAAGGGGCATCGGGCCATTCCGAGCCGCTGAACCCAGGCCTCGTCGATCTGGGCGCTTGTCGGAGCGTTCCCATAGCGTGAGGGATCGAACTCGGTCGGGTTCTTCCAATGGACGGCATCGAAGCTCGTGGCGGTATGCGGGCTAATGATGTAGCCGGATCTTTCAAAGGCCGGTGGCGTGGTCTCCTGCAGTGCCGAAATACTGCCACTGTTGGGCGAGATCGTCCGGAAGAGCTCCATGACGAAGCGCTCGAGGGGTAAACGACGAGCCGTCGGCGGTGTCGTAATCCATCTGCATGGTCTTCTTGAACCATGCTTGGGCTTCCGGATCTCCGGTTGCGCTGCCCAGTTTCAGCATAATGTTGTAGAGCGAATTTCCCCATTGGCTGAACGCGACGAAGTTGTGGAAGCACTCGAACACAACATCCTTGTGGGCAAAATTGTCATCGCCGGCGCCATTTTTGAGCCAATACCAGGCGAATGTCTTTTCCGGATTCGGGATTTTATCTGCCTCGATATCCGCGAGCCGAGCGTCGATCCAGTTCCGCAGTAAATCGAGGTTCTTCCGAACCGTCATGTAATTCTCGTACACGATTTGCAGGGTCGGATTCCGATAGGCGAGGACGGTATTGAAGCTCGCTCCGATCTGACGCACCTGCGCCGGGATTGCATCGCCCTTGATGCCAAGGTGGAGGTCCCAGTAGATGTCCCAGAAGGTATCGAGATATGACCGCATCAGCGGCTTGCCGGCGTTGCCTGGCGCTAACAGGCCATCGAAGAACTTTGTGACCTTGTCGCTGTACATCGGACGGTAGAGGTCTGGCGTAATGGCGGTCATGTAGATTCGCTTACGTCGGTTTTCGGGGCCGCGCTTGTCCAGTCCCTGGAGAAAGACAGTGACGCCTTCCTGTGGAGCGGGCCTCCAGCTCTTGCTAATCAGCCCCCACATGTCCGTGGGTAGCGCATTCTCTTTGGTAAGGCTCAAATCGATCATGGGCAGCATGGACCGCTCTCCCTGGTAGATGCTCACCAGGAAGAACGGAAGAATCGCATTCTCGACGTATTCGGGATCGAATTGTTTTGAGAACTGGGTGCGCAGGCGTGCGGCGGAGGATTCCACTGCTGTCGCCATCAAAGGCTGAGCAGCCGTGGACGCAGAGTCCGAGAAGGCAGGCTGAATCGACAATCCAGCAGCGGCCGTTGCGCCCCCGGTCAGGAATGTGCGTCTTTTCATCTGGCTGGTCTCCTGCGGCGAGATGTGGGGTCTAACTGCGGCTTCGAAATGCCCGATAGACCGGGCTTTCACGCAGCGCGTCGGCACCGCTCCGGGTCAAGAGGTCGATCTGATCGGGCGGCAATACGAACCGTGTCGGGATGGAGTCGAGGACACCGGCACGCGCAGGACCGAGCCTGTCGAAGCTCAGCCGGTCGACGTAGAGATTAAGGTCGTCGCAACGCCAGTTGGCGCCGACGCCGAGGCGGCTGCGTTCGGCGGCTGAAAGGCTGCATCGCCAGTGCCGAACCTTGCTGGTCCATTCTTTGAGTTGGGAGGAAAAGGCCGCATAGCTTAGCCTCACACTTGCATCGATCGCCGTAGAGGCGACGGCGGCGACCAACTGGGTGCCGCTCGGCCCCTCGATTTGCTGGGTGAAATCGCCGGAGGCGCCGCGGCCGGCATCGACGACGAGGACCATGATACGCCGGACTTTCACGGCCTGTTGTTCGGACATAGGCTCGTAAGGTCGCTGGGCCGCCATCAGTGCAATACTGAATCCGGACAAGCCGAGATTATCAACGATGCCGCCATCGAGTAGCTTTGCGAAGCGCATTGAGCCGTCGCGGTAGCGCGCATTGGCTTCAGCAAACGATCGCAGCAGCGGCTGCGCTCGCGGATCATGGCGGGCCCGTTCGAGCAATGGAGGAGGTTGTGCGCTGCAGCCGCCTGGAAACGCCTCCAGCACGATTGGAGCGAACGCAAGCGGCACGGCAGCCGAGGCTGCCACCGCTTCGGCAACGCGATAGGACCTGATGTCGCTGCACAGGGCGTCGAAGGAGATCCGGCCGAATACGAATGGCGTTCGGTTGTAAATGTCGGAGGCGTTGATCCAGACCCGCGGCCGCCGGTCGTCGCGGAAGGCGTCAAATCGTGCGCCCTCAAACAGATTGAGATCGAGCCAGTTCGTAAACTGGCTGTCGTTGACGCCACCGCCAAAAGCGCGTGCAATATTGCCAAGTGAGACCCTGGTTGAGAGATCTTCCTCGGCATTTCGCAGCAGGAAGCGTTCGCGGAAATCATCCAGCGCCGCACGTCGTTTAAGTCCGAAATAGGCCGCGGTGACAGATCCTCCGGAGACGCCGGATACGAAGTCCACCTGGTCGAGGAGCGACTTCGCCTTGTTGTTGGATCCGACACGAGCATGGTCGAGCTCGGTCAGGACTCCAAATGAGAATGCCGCCGCGCGCATGCCGCCACCCGAGAACGAGAGGGCCAGCAGAACATCGTCGTCAAAATTTGGAATCTCTCGGCCGAACTGGCTATCGGCGAGCGCGTCTCCCAACGGGATATTGCCGGGTAAATTGTAGACGGCGGCGCATCCCGTAAGCCATACGGGAAGAGCCAGCGCGAACATTTTTCCTATCCATGTTTCCAACGCTCTCACGCGTGTCTCTCCAAAGCTGAAGAGCCGATCTACCTGAGCGTGAGACGTGCCACTCCCAGCGCAAGGTTGACGCCAATCTGACCTTCGACCGACAGCGGCTGCAGCGAAATCGTTCGATTGGATCCGCCGATAAGAACATTGGCGCCCAAACCAGGTCCAAACGACGCGTTGCCACTCGCGCCGACATATGTGCCGCGCAGCGAGCCATAGCCGACGTGGGACGTTGGCGCGAAGACGCCCCAGAACAGCCGGCCGCCGCCGGTCACGCCGATGTCGAGGCCGAGCCGCCCTATCGTGCCGCTATACCTGTACTGGCGCCCGCTGTTTGAGCGAAACACGCATCTTAGAGTTTGCCGCGAGCCGACGATCAGTCCGACCCGTGGGGCGGCATCGCAAGTCAGGCCTCCAGCCCGGACAGGCTGTACTTGTGCGAGCGCAGGTGTGGTGGTCGCAATTGCAGCCATGCACATGAGCACGGAAACGTAGATCTTTGACATGCTGAATCCTCGAGGTCTCAATGCGGATGGTGGCTAAAGAGCCGATCCGGCGGCTTCAATTGCGCGTTTCTTTGCCGTCCCGCGCGTTTGGAAGAGCGGGGACCCTTCTTCGCCGTCGTCCCTCGGCTCACGCCAAGTCTGTTGCACGCGCGGGGCCAGAAGTAGCGGCAGCAGCTCGAGCGGAAATAGCCCCCTAGCGGCAATACCGGCTTGAAACGGGGTGAGACCTTCCGCTCCGGGAGCGGTACCAGCACCGTCCGTGCCGCCAATAATAGCTATGCCAGCCGTGCTGACGAGCTCCGGCAATAGCACCTGCAGTTGCCCCTATGGCCGCGCCACGCCGACCACCAACGGCTCCGCCGATGATCGCGCCTGATACCGCGCCACGTCCGGCCTGCGCAGACGCATCGGTGACAGGTGTAGCTACGGCCACACCAAGTAAGAACAACAGACCCAGATATTTTTTCATTTTCGTACGTCCCACTGTCGAGGCGTTTCGCCGTCTCTTGTGAAGTGGGGGAACCATACAGCAGGGGACCTCGCGCACTATCCCACAAAACCCTGAACGGACACGGAGGGTATATTGAGGTTGGATCCGTATGATGGCTCGAACTTCTTCGAGCCCTGTCTCCAGCAATAGTGGCCTTGCCGATCGTTCAAGGTCGCCTTGGGGTAAGGACGACCAGATCGGCTGGCCGCGGTGCCGCGCCGCGGTCAATCGCTCTACCATCGCCAACCGCAAATGCGGCGGCCGCGACGCCACTGGCAAACCCAGCGGCGTCTGCGTGGCGGAGGACCCCATCCCGGCGCGGGTCCCCAGCCCGGACCAGGCGGCGGTCCCCAAAACTGCGCCGGCGCGATCAGGTCGGAAGATGTGCTCGCCGGACCTGGACCGGGGGCTACCGGCATCGCTTCCGCTGTTCCAATTGAGCGAAGACCGATCGCGCCCACTGTAGCGGCGGCAAGAGCACCTTGTACCAGGCCAAGGAAAGTCCGGCGGCTGGGAGTGCTCATTGTCATTCTCCTCTTCTGGTTATTGTGGTTATGCAGTGTCTTTTGTCGAATGCAGTGCATGGAGCAGGCAGGCGAGTCCGTGAGAGATCAGGTCGACGCCAAGCAGGAACCCGAGTAGCCAGACGCTGACAGCCGGGATGCCGAGTAAAATGAGAGTGCTCGCGGCCGGTCCGGCGCCACCCGACGCCAGCATCATCCAGCCGCTCTGCTGCCAATAGGCAAAGCTCAGAGTGCATCCTCCCGAACTCGGCCATCCGTTCAATCGGCTCGCCAGTGATGATAGCCGTGCATGGTTGGCATCGGCATCCGCTGAAACCCTCAGCGACCCGACAGGAATACTCCGGAGCTGCCGGACGACACTGCAGCGCTACTCGACCGATCGTCGTCCACGGGAGTCCAGCGTCAGGTTGGTCACACCTGCGGCGAGATTCAATCCGATCGCTCGCTCGATCGACACTGGCTGGAGCATGATCGTTCGGCGAGATCCACCGATAAGAACATTAGCACCCAAGCTCGGCCCTAGTGCGACATTCGCGCTGGCGCCAACATAGTTGCCGCGCAACGTGCCGGGACGGATGCGCGAGTTTCTTGCGAGAACGGCCCATGAAAGAGTTCCGGCACTGGTGGCACCGAGGTCGAGTCCCAGGCGCCTGATGCGCCCCACATAGGTGTATTGACGCGGCGGGTTTGTCGAACGAAACGCGCAGTTCAGCTCCTGCGCAGAACCGAGGATGAGCCCAATCCGCGGGCTGCTCATGCACAGCAGGCTGCCCACTCTGAAAGCCCTGGCATGCGCGGGTAGGGCGTTGGTGCAGATAACTGCCGTTGTGCCGATCACGACAATAAGCCAGTTGAGTCGCATTTAGCCCTCCGAGTGGCTTCTGGTGGCGGGAGACCTGGTATTGGGACGGCGATCCCGGCGCAGCCAGAATGTTATACCGAGGCCGACCAGCAAGACGGCGCCGAGCAAGAAGAAGATGATCGATTGTTGCAGCCAGGATATCGCGGGCACCGCGATGCTCATTGCAAGGCCGAGGAAGGCAATTTGGGGCGATAGGAGGCTGACGCCCGCTAGGAATGTGCCAAGCGCAAGCAGCGTAAGAAGTACGAGGCTGATCGCCGGCGTCGGCAGCAATTGCTGGACGCCAGAGAGGAGCATGATGTTCATCGCGACGAGGACGGCGATCCAGTGCAGGGCCTGGGTCCAGATAAGCTGCCATCTCGTCTCCTTGCTGTCGAACTGCGGCCATTTGCTGATGACGCAGACGACGCCGATCGCGAGGGCCAGGAACTCCCAATAGCCAACGAGAGGCTGATGCGAAGCGTTGGTATAGGCGACGCCGGCAATGGCGAGTACGAGCGCAACAATGTAGGGAAGTTGTTGCCATAGAAAGTATGTCGTCCCCGAATTCGTCGGGGAAGAAGCCGCTGCGCCATCGAATTTCGGGGCACTATTGCTCATGGTCCACTCATTGTCGTCTGCTGACGCTCTGCCCGATCTCCGAGATAGTCCTCGACGTAGAATCTGATGATCGCGACTCGACCGATCGCGACCAAAGGCATGGCGAGTGCGATTCCCATGACGCCGAACAGTGCGCCCAGAAGAACGATTGCCACCAATGTCCATGCAGGTGGAGTTTCGATCGCCTGGCGCTGGATCAGTGGTCCTATGACATAACCTTCGACCGATTGAATGACGGTGTAAATGACGACAGCCCAGATGAGCGGAGTGGCGCCAAGCGGCATTGCAACGAGGGCAATCGGAATTGCGGCGACGATAGGCCCAAGATAGGGAATGAAATTCGACAATCCGGCCTGGAGCCCGAGCACGAATGGACCGGGCAGCCCGATCAGGTAGAGCGCGATCCAAACACACAACGTCATCAGGGTGATGCGGATCAGTTGTCCTACGAACCATAGCCGCAGGACGTTGCCCGCCTCATTCATCGTCGATCTTACGCGATCGCGATAGGACGGCTTGACGAGGACCACCAGGCTTTCACGATAGGTTGCCGGGTCGAGCGCGAACAGGATGCCGAGGAATGCAATGACGAGCGTGCCGGTCAGAAGCGTCGATGCGCGTCCAAGGACCAGCCGGGCATGACTGAGAAAACGTCCCTGGTCGGAAAGCAGCCACTGCGTAAGGTCACGTCCCCACTCGGGACCAAGCAGGTCGACACCATATGCGAGAAGATGCCTCTGAAGAACATCGATCTGCGTGTCCATCACTTTCAGCAAATTGCGCGTTTGCTCGGGCAGCTTGCCTGTGCCCCAGACGAAGCCAACGCTCAGCAAGCCGGAGAGAAGCAGAAGAACCAACGACAACCGCCAGGCTCGGTTGAATGGCAGAATATGCCCCAGGGCTCTCGCGGCCGAATCCAGGAAGGCCGCAAAAAGCACGCCCGCAAAGACAATCAGGAGGCTTGACGCTGTTTGCCACATCAGGACAAGAACAACGCACGCGGCGAGCAATGCGAGACCCGTCGCGAGCAAGCTGCGTGGCTTGAGAATTCCGTCGGGCCGAGGCGAGTGATCGCGACCCGCGCAATCGTCGATCTGCTGTTGTCCGATGTTTGAAGCGCTCATTTGGTGGGCCGGGCCGATCTACAATCTGGATCGGATCTAGGTTCGGACCCGGCGGCTACCATAATGCGGGTGTGCGCCGCCACGGTGACGCCAGTGGCGATGCTTCGTCGGATTGGTATTGGTGCTCGGCCCGGAAGTTCTTGGTGCCGATGCGCCGGTATCCTTTGGGGTCGACGCGCCCGTTTCGGTTGATTGTGCCAGCGACGGCCTTGATTGTGCGATCGATATCAACACTCCGCCAATGAGGAGAGCACCGCAGACGATCAGGATCTTCATTTTGGTCTCCAAACAAGAAACGCGGACTAATGGGTCTATATCGACGTCGTTGCAACGGCGAGCCGGCTGACGCTGACGGCGATCACAAGCGGGAGCCTAATGCCCACCTCGTTCGCGAGACCGCATCCCTTCGCTCGCGCTCGGCCGGAGGGAGTGGCAACGTCCCAACGGCGCAGAGGCGCCGACGGCTCCGGGGCGAGGCGTCTGCGTAGATCAAACCGGAGCATAGAGCCGGCTATTCCGCTCGCACATCAGGGTTTCCCTGTAGAGAGCGGGTAGAAAATCGGTAGATGAGCCACGCGTGGGTGCCGTCCCGGACGTGCGAGGAGGATGTGCAACGCAGGCTATTGACGAAAAGTGGGGCGATCCCAACAACCTGTCGTTGGCCGGATGGAAGAATCCCCGTCCGCACGAGTAGGGTAATTAGCCTGACCTGACTCGGGAATCTTTCCGATGTTCCGATCAGGCCTTGAGGACTAGTCTCTCAGTCCTACTCATGGGATGAGGATGCAGGCGATGGCGAACTATGATCAGCACACGACGGCGTCCGGAGCGGGCCGCGAGCGCTTCGCGGTCGATGCGGGCCTTCGCGCTTATATGTTGCGGATCTATAACCAAATGGCGGCCGGTGTTGGCCTGACTGCCGTGGTCGCATGGCTAACGTACCAGCTCGTCGGGCCCGCGCTTCTACAAAGCCCGCTGATGTGGGTTTTCGTGTTTGCGCCCCTGGTATTGGTCTTCTTCCTTAGCTCACGCATCAACTCGCTGTCGGTGTCGACCGCGCGGTGGCTGTTCTTGGCGTACGCGGCCTTGGTTGGCGTCTCGCTCTCGACGATTTTTCACATCTACACCGAGTCCTCGATTGCCCGGGTCTTCTTCATCACCGCTGCGACGTTCGGGGCGCTGAGCTTCTTCGGATATACGACCAGGCGCGACCTTTCCGGGGCCGGGACCTTTCTGTTCATGGGCTTGGTCGGGCTCATTATCGCCGGTCTGGTCAATCTTTTCCTGCAATCCACTGCGCTCGATTGGCTGATCTCGGTCGTGGGTGTCGGTGTCTTTGCTGGATTGACTGCCTACGATACGCAACGGATCAAGGCGATGTACGAGAGCGGGGATGATGAAACGGCGACAGGGCGTAAGGTGCAGATCGCCGCGCTATCGCTCTACCTCAATTTCATAAATCTATTCATGATGTTGCTGCGCCTTTCAGGCGGACGACGCTAGAGCGTTAGCCGATCAGGTTGCAAGTACCCTGCGGCCACGAAGTAGTTTGTGGATTCTGCGGGCGTGTAGGTGTCGACGATGCGACCAAT
>NZ_JBEPRF010000046.1:0-21482 GCF_040548225.1 Bradyrhizobium sp. S3.12.5 | reverse complement strand
GGCCATCTGCGCCCTTCCTGAAATCTACAGGTCGGGTCGCAACATAAATCATGAGGCCAGCGGGAGCCGTCAGCATGAACGTGTCCGGCGCAACGCAACGAACACATCACTCAACACGGCAAGGCCAGGCGTCCCTCGCACCTCAACTCGTGCCCCATGGAGCTCAACCGTCACAACGGCTGCTTCCGGCGACCCGGAGGGAGCTGCAGCCACCGATGGCGACGATTCCGACACCAACGGCACAAACGACAGTGCTCCCCCCGCAGCTGGCAGCACCAGTTGACCTGAACGCGCCCGGCGCCGCCAGTCATGCACCTGCTGGGGCCGGCAGCCATGGCGACGTGCGACAGCTGTTACGATCGCGCCCGGCTCGAGACTGTCCGCGACGATCTGCGCCTTCAAATCATCTGGCCACTGTTTCCGGCCGCCGCCGGCGTACACTTCTATGCGCGGTGACAACGGTCGTCTTATGTCGTCCGAATGGTCGTCCATTGTGAGCACCCTTGCAGAAGATGACTCTTCTAACGGCGCTCATAGGTCTACGCACAAACAATCTGATGGGCCTCGCAGCCCCGCTTACGGTTAATGGAGAGGTGAGCATTATGCAGGTGGACGGTTATGCTGCCTAAAAGGCGCTGGCGGGCGATCATGGTGGTGCAATCCAGCTCGCCTTTTGTCTCGCCCATGCCCGACGCAAATTCGTCGAGGTGTTCAAAACGACCCAGTCGCCGTTCGCGCGCGAGGTGATCGAGCGCCTGCAGGCGGTCTATGCCATCGAAGCGGAGATCCGCGGCAGCAGTGCCGAGCAGCGGCTGGCCGCCCGCTGCACCAAGTCCGCTCCGTTGATGGAGGCGCTCAGGACGCGCCTAACGGCAATGGTCGGCCAGCTCTTCTCCCAGTCGAAACTGGCGGAGGCGATCAACTATAGCTCAACCACTGGGACGGGTTGACGCTGTTTCTCCGCGACGGTCGTGTCGAGATCGACTCCAGTACGGTCGAGTGTTCCATGCGCCCGATTGCCATGGGAAGACGCAACTCGTTGTTCTGCGGCGGCGAAGGCGGCGCCGAGAGCTGGGCGATCCTGACATCACTCGTGAACACGGAAAAACTCCATGCGCCCGATTATCTGGCCGACGTGCTGGAGCGCATCGTTTCCGGGCGAACCAAGAGCCATCAGCTGCACGAGTTGCTCGCCTGGAACTGGAAGGCGGCGCACCGGCGCACCGCACAGGCCGCCGCATGAGCCCGCGTCGCCATAAGGCTTGGTCGTCGATGGCGTCAGCCGCGATGCTGCTTGAAGAGCTCACACAATGGCTACAAGCTCGCCTCGATCGGCATCCTGCCGCCACCAGCCTTTTCATGCTCGACGGCTACGTCGCCGCGATCGTGGCCGGACCGGTATCGATGAGCCCGCTCGACTGGATTTGCCCGCTGCTCGCCATCGATGCCGATGCTTTCAACCACGGCGGCACGCCCGAGTTCGCGGCGATCTCCGCCGTCGCACTGCGTCATAACGAGATCAGCCAGACCCTTTCGACCACGCCTCGCCAGTTCGCGCCGATGCACCGGCGCGAAGTTAATGGCGATATCGATGCGCGTCTCTGGTGCCAGGGCTTCTATGCCGCGATGCGGCTCAGGCTGTCGGCGTGGGCGCCGTTGCTGGACGGCAACGGCAATCACGGCCTGCTGCTGCCCATCCTGCTGCACTGTCGCGACGATCAGGGCCGTCCGCTGCTCGGACCGCCGCGAAGGAGCCGCGAGACCGAAGACTTTCTCCGCAACGTCTACGCCGACATCCCAGCGGCGTCGAGGCCTTGCGCCAATACTGGATGCCGATCCGCTACGCACGCGCCCGCTGATCACCGCGGACGTGGGAGCTCATACCCATTACTTTCTACCGACTACTCATCAACTTGCCATCACGCTCGCGACTGCTTTGCTGCGTTGTTTTCAATTTTCATTCCATCAGAAGGCTGGCGTTTCGCAGTCGAAGGCATCCGCACTGCTGCCCTTTGTGGCTGCCTACGCAGCGATCTGTGGTCGGTATCCCGCGGCCGGACGAATTGACCGCTCTCAATATTCCCGCTTGCTCGGCAGGAACGATCGCGCATCTACGTCTTCCGCGCGGAAACGTTTGCCCCACTTGGCGACCATCTTTCGGCGTCATGCCGAATTGCAGCGCGGCGGCCCTTTACAATACTTCGCAGCCATCACCTCTCGACTCTTGAGCACCGGAGGTGCATTTCTTGTGCGTGTCCATTCAGTCCGCCTCCGAACCACTGACGTTTGGCGACGTCAACATTCATGGCCGGGTCGAAGCCCATCACACGCTATTGCCGCGATCTCGTTGGGCGTCAGTGAAATCAATGATGTCAGCGAGCGTGCGCGCTGCCATGTCCTCTCCAGCCAGCCAAGCCTTGTGCCAGGATACGATACGGGTCAGCGCGGTCGACAAATTCCAACGCGCATGCCAACCTAGTTTCTGGCCTGCCTTTGCGCAATCGAGCCGCAGAAAATAGTTCTCGTGCGGCTGCGGTGCATTGGTAACAGTCCAGCGGGCTTCCGGCGACCACATGCCGGTTAGACGATCAGCAATCCAAGCCACCGAGCGAGCGTCGAATTCGGATGGGCCGAAGTTCCAGCTATCAGCAAAGGCCAAACCATCGGTGAACAGGCGCTCAGCTAACGCGAGATATCCCGAAAGAGGTTCGAGCACATGTTGCCATGGACGAATAGCGGTCGGCGAGCGGATTTCCACCACCTCCCCCGCTGCAATGGCGCGGAGGATATCGGGAATCAAGCGATCCTGGGCCCAGTCGCCACCGCCGATCACATTACCGGCACGGGCGGTAGCCAGCGCCACCGCGTTCCCCACATGGCTGCCGGGCTGAAAAAAAGAGACACGAAAAGTCGAGGACACAAGTTCGGCACAGGCCTTGCTGTTGCTATAGGGATCACGTCCGCCGAGGCGATCGTTTTCACGATAGCCCCAGATCCATTCACGGTTCTGGTAGCACTTGTCGGAGGTGATATTGAGCACGACGCGGACCGAGTTCACCTGCCGAACGGCTTGCAACAAGTGCACCGTTCCCATGACATTGGTCCGATAGGTCTCAACTGGATTGGCATAAGAATAGCGCACCAATGATTGTGCGGCCATGTGGATAACGATATCGGGCGCAGTACTCTGAAGCGTGCTGACCAAAAGATCGTAATTGGTCACGTCGCCCAGAATCGACTCCATGCCAGCTCCGACGCGAGCGATTTCAAAAAGGCTAGGCGTTGCGGGCGGCGGAGCAAGCGCGTAGCCGGTCACCCGGGCACCGAGATGTTGCAGCCAAAGCGCGAGCCACGCCCCCTTGAATCCAGTGTGCCCCGTAAGAAAGACGCGCTTACCCGCCCAGAAGGTGCTCATTTCTCCCACACCTTCCACGGAGCCCTGCCCTCAACCCAGAGCGCTTCGAGGAACGTCTTATCGCGCAGAGTATCCATGGGCTGCCAGAAGCCATGGTGCTGGTACGCTGAAAGCTGTTGCTGCTCAGCCAAGGCCGCGAGCGGCTCGCGCTCCCAAACAGTGGAGTCATCGACCAGTAGGTCAATTACTTTCGGCGAGAGCACGAAGAAGCCGCCATTGATCATCCTCCCATCACCCCGGGGTTTTTCTTTGAAAGTGGCGACACGGTGATCAGCGCGAATTTCGAGCGCGCCGAAACGACCAGGGGGATAGGTAGCAGTTAGAGTGGCGAGTGTACCTTGGCGACGGTGGAAGGCAATCAATGCGGTGATATCGATATCTCCCACACCGTCGCCATAGGTGAAACAGAACGCATCGTCATCGGTCAGGTAATTGGCAATTCGCTTGAGCCGACCACCAGTCATGGTGTTCTCGCCCGTATCCACCAGCGTCACCTTCCAAGGTTCGGCATGGTGCTGGTGAACCTCCATGCGATTACTTGTCATGTCGAAGGTGACATCCGATACGTACAGGAAGTAGTTGGCGAAGTATTCCTTGATTACATAGCCCTTGTAGCCGCAGCAGATCACGAAGTCGTTTATGCCGTGGTGCGAGTAGATTTTGAGGATGTGCCACAAAATTGGCTTACCGCCGATCTCGATCATTGGCTTGGGCCGAAGGTGGGTCTCCTCGGAGAGTCGGGTTCCAAATCCACCCACGAGGATCACAGCTTTCACGATTGGCTCCATTTCTGGCTATGCGGTCGTTGTTGCCTCGCTTGACGGCAGGATTGCTCCGCCAGTTCGGCGGGGCGAACGGGCTTGATCAAAAACTGCCTGTGAGGATTCGGATAGTCCCCGTCAACGACAGGGGTTTCGAAGGTAGCGGCGCCGACGTAGTCCGCCGGCCGGGCTCCAAAGGAAGCCATGACACTGACTTGGTCAAGATGACGCGGGCCCTCAGGCTCGATCAGTACCCACGCTTTGGCCAAATTGGCGCAGTTCTCAAGTCCAAGCGTTTCCACCGCGACTGCGTTACTAGCGGGATATCCCCCGATCAGCCATGGTAGACCTAGCGCTTGCGCCTCAAGCACATACAGCAGGCTCGGCGAGTGACCAGTTAGATCGACGATCGGGGTACCTACTTGAAGGCCAGCCGCACGAGCTCCGGCTCTGGCCGTGGCCAGATACTCGTGGAAGGGTTGTGAGAGCACCAATTTTCCGCGACCCGGCATGGACATAATGGCGGTATAAGCGCGGAGATCTTTCACCTGAAAGAACGGCTTGAGCATGCCAGCATTGACCACCGATGCAGTGAGCAACTGTGCCAATACCGCCAGGGCCAGTAGGGTGACGGCGCCGCGTCCCTCTTGCGCAAGGGGGTTGAGGAAGGCAACGACGGCGAGCATCCAGAATAAGGCCGCATACGAACCGACGAACCAGTAATTGAGATTGGAGCCCAGTGCGAGTAGGTGCGGCAGGATCAAAAAGGTTAAGGTTAGAGCGAGGCTGGTGGGAACCTGGGTGCGCAGAACCAATCTCTTACGGTAGAACATCGCGCCAAGGCACGTGAAGGCCGGCACCAGAAACAGGCTCGAGACATCGAGTTTGATCGGATCCGTCCCTAGCAGCGCAATCGCGATCGTTACGATCAATGCCGCGGCGAGAGCCAGCAATGGGCGCCACTTGTGCCTCGACCTCACGAGAACACTGAGCAGAGGGACTGTCGCCAAAAACACAGCAATGGCGAGTTGCGAGCGACTGGCCGCCAGCCAGTCAATCCGAAAGATGCGAGACAGCTCGTGCCCTTTACCTAGCAGGGTTATCGCCTCGGCGCCGGTGACCATTCGAGTCACCAGCCCGTTGACGCCGCCGTCGATCAATTGGGCGGTAACGATAAGCAGAGCAAGAGCGACCAGCGCCGCGCCAAGCATGAACAGCAGCGACCTTCGGCACAGAACCACGACATAGAGCATAACGACCAGCGCAATGGTCGCAGCGGTGGTCGGCTTTGCCATGAAGCAGCACCAACCCCCAACACCGACCAGGATCGACCCCGAGACCTGGCCGATCCGCCCCTGCCGGTCGACTAGCAGCAAACCGATCATCACCATCAGAACCGATTGAATGTTGAGTGCGTAGTAGCTGGGTGTGAGCAGAAAGCGGTCGTGAAAGGCGACTAGTGCCAGGCTGGCGATCCCTGCCGATAGCACCGCCGCACGCGGCCAGCCCACTGTCCAGAAGCGGCGAACCATCAGGAAGCTAAGACTCCAGCCCAGCGCCATGGTCAGCGTGACGTTCGCAATGCGAAGCATTGCGATGTCGCCCTCCAACCACTGGTATGGCCAGTGATACACGAAGCCGAAAAGGGACGGCGGAACATTGATTGCGTAGGCGAATGGGTTCGCGATGGAGATGAGCCAGAAACCTTCGTCGCCGACATTGAAACCGTAACTGCTGTAGTATAGGAGCCAAGCGAAAAGGATTGCTGTGGTTACGGCGGACAGACCTAGCAGGGTCTGATCCAGCCACAATGACAACGTCCTTCCGCTGACAACGTGGTTATCTCTTGGCATACGCGCCTTCCCTGGCAGGCTCGTAGACCAAGCCCATTCCGATGGATATCAACCTCGAAGAACTTCTAATTGACCTGAGCCTCGCAGTCTCCTCCAACACTTGGTAGTGCCTCACCTCGAGCGAGATGAGCATGAAGCCGAGCCGGTGTTCACCGAAGAGATGGGGCACTCGGTCCCGATCGCCTGACCTATTTTCCGCGTAGCACGTTTTGACTGACGATCATGGACCGATTCCATCTAAAGGAGGAAAAGTCATGATCTGCGTCGACCTCGATGTTTCGCTGAATTCCGTTGCGATATGTGCGGTGGACGAGACCGGAAAGCTTATCCGAGAGGGAACGACGTTGGCGGACGCGCCATCGATTGTGCAGTACCTCGAACCATGGACTGGTCAAGTTGAGCGGGTGGGCCTGGAGGCAGGACCGACCTCGGAATGGCTGACCGCGAATCTAATCGAACTGGGGCTGCCGCCCGTCAATTTGGAATCCCGCCAAGTTAAAGGCGGCACTTTCGGCCATGCCGGTGAAGACCGATCGGAACGACAGCCGTGGGATCGCGCAGGTGGTGAGAGCGGGATGGTCCAAGCCTGTCCAGGTCAAGAGCATCGGCAGCCAAAGGGCGCGGACATTCGCGGCTGCTCGCAAGCAATCATCCGCTCCATCGCTGCCGCGTGGCAGGACGGTTTCAGCCAACGCTTGGATGATGACGCGCAAAAGCTCTGCGAGCCATCGCTGGAGCAGGCCGAAGTTGAAGCCTGCCGCGGCGAGGTCGCGTTGATGCGGTCGCCGACGCGACCTTTGAGATAGTTTCGGTCCATGCGGTGCTCGGCCTTGAGGTGGCCGATGACGGGCTCGACAGCCGCGCGACGCTTCATCTCGCGACGGATGGAAGCCGTGACGCGACGAACCTGACGAGAGATCGAGACCCTGATGCGGGTGGTTGTGACCGCGATACCCTTTGTCGACGTGGATGCGACGAGCCT
This sequence comes from Bradyrhizobium sp. S3.12.5, assembly GCF_040548225.1. Classification (NCBI taxonomy): domain Bacteria; kingdom Pseudomonadati; phylum Pseudomonadota; class Alphaproteobacteria; order Hyphomicrobiales; family Nitrobacteraceae; genus Bradyrhizobium; species Bradyrhizobium sp. S3.12.5. The sequence goes on along the minus strand of NZ_JBEPRF010000046.1, from coordinate 14,471 downwards.
CCACGCCGGTCAGCTTCTCCATGTCGGCGATCACGGGGCCGAGCGTGTGGCCGTCGAAGGGATTGCCGTGCAGGGTCTTGGCATGGAGCACGAACTGTCCGCCCTTCGGAGACGTCACGGGGGTGGCGATACTGATCTTGCAGCCGAACTCGTAAGGCGCGCGGGCTTTCCCTTGCCGATGCACTCGACCTCCGGCGCATGTAATGCATAGACCTTGGGGCCGCGCTGATGCTGATCCTGGCTGCGCACCTGCTGCGCTAAACCGCAGTTTGCGCCTGCAATTCACCGAAAGCTGAATATCTTGAATCGCTTAGGTCGAAAATCGCTTCCGGAAAGTGTCCATGTAGAGATTCACAAATCACCGAATTTATGATTCGACTCGTCGGTCGCGTCGTCCACCCAACCAGGCGAGGTCTGTGTCCAGTAGCGGAAAAGGCCATTTTTAAGAAATCCGAATCGGATCAGCCCGTTGCGCGTTTCGACGGTGAAAACTTCAGGCTAAACCGAGCAGCGGGCCGAAGCGAGCTTCCAGCACCGCATCGCCATCAATATTGCGGCGGATGTCGCGGATGATCCGGCCAAGCCGTGTCCGCAGGAACTTGAGCTGGCGCCGGGCGCGTTTGAACTGGTGGGCGTGGGTATAGCGGCCGACCATGATGGCGGCGCGCTTGGCCAGGCGCAGATAGCTCTGGCGCAGCGGCACACGGTTGCGCTTGACGAGCCCGACGAGCTTGATGATGGCCGATGCATCAGCCGCGCGTCGGTCGGATGCGCAACGGCCTTGGGCTGCACCGTGGTATGTGCGCCTTGACGGCGCGAAGAAGGAGGTTGAGTATGTAGACCATCTTCCGAGCAGCTTGCTGCGCAAGAGATGATCGGAGAATGGAATGCGAACACATCTCGTTCGACTTCCTTGGCTACACCTTCCAGCCGCGCAGCGCTCGCGATCGAAAGGGCGAGAAGTTCCTCAACTTCCTCCTGGCAATCAGCAGCAAGGCTGCGAACGGAATCCGATAAACCATTCGCTCATGGCGACTTGGTTCGACGAGAAACCACTGGAGTCTTGAAGGACTCTCCAAGCTGATTGATCCTGTCGTGCAAGGATGGCTGAACTATTACGGACGGTTTTACCGCACGGAATGTGTCAACGTCCTTCGTCATGTTAACGACGCGCTCGCCCGTTGGGCGAGGCGGAAATACAAGCGGTTGAAAGGCCGGAAAGTCGCCTCAGTATATTGGTTGGGACGGCTCGCACAGCGCGATCCGAACCTGCTCTAGTTGTGGCGAGTCGGCATTCGACCTGCGGCTGGAAGATAGAAGCCGGATGAATCGAGAGGTTCACGGCCGGTTTCGTGAGAGCTTCGGGGTGCAACTCCCCGGGGCTACTCGACCGACCGCCACCCGCTCCAGGTCGTTGGAGCCAATGGCGCCAGTCTTGTGCGCCACCGACAGACTTTCCTGGATCAGCGCAACGAGCTGCTCCTCTCGCCGAGCCGCTGGCGCCAGCGCGTCATCGACGATAGATCGAACGGAAAACGGTGGCAGAAGCTCAACTCGCCACAAAAGTATTGGTAGTAGATTCTCGATCTAGCGGGCGCACAGCACCTCATCTGACAGATTGTGCATGTGCTACAGGATGAACAGGCCGGCGACAAGCCGCGTCCGCAGGCCAGGCTGCCCCGGACCGGCCTGGCACACCGAACCAAAGCGGTCATCCAGAAACTTCCAGTCGATCAGCGCCGCCAACCGCACCAGCGGGTGGCCCATGTCGATGATTTGATCAAGCGCCGGAAGCAACAGGTCCTTCTGGCGATCGTCCCGCGGTTTGCTCATCGCCGTTCCCAATGCCGATGACCCGCCGTCAGAGAATCACGAATCGCGCGAAAGCAAAATCCCAAAACGCAAGAAAGCGCGGCCCAACAGCCGGCCTTCCCGCAAAATCGAATACTTTATCGAGACAACTTTTGCCTATCTCTCAGGCCGATCTGCATTCTTCACGGACGACACTTTACTCTAATCCTGCCAACAGAGGTCAAGGGGAAAGGGGACCAGCAAGTTTCGTTGGGCGGCGCCACCAGACCAAACAGGCCGACGCGATTCATGTCCAGTTTCCGACAGCGGCACGAAGCGCCGTCGGATTCAAAACATTCGCAGTCATGGAGCGTTGTGGAAGTTTTAAAGCATGATTAGGGCGTTAGTGCGCGCTGGTGGCGTTGGCACGGCCGTTGCTATTGAGTGCAGCAACACTGTGTCAGGGCTGAGAGCACGGCGACGGCAAGAGGCCTCGGATGCTCTCGTTTCTGAAACATGTGATAGAGAAAACAATTTGGCAATAGGTTCGGAGAGCAACATGGCCCTACGCATTGAGGCAACATGTCCCGACGATTCTGTCGAAGGTATGATGTCAGCTGCCTCGCAAGAAATTGTGCATTGCGAAGTCTGCGGAAACAAAAGCCTTCGTGCGGACCTTAATCTTGGAAGCCACCCGATGTGTGACGACCTCGTGCGAATTGGAGATCATCGGGTATGCAAGACCTACCCGATAGAGATTCTATTCTGTGAGCGATGCATAACGGCGCATCAACGTTTTCAACTCCCCAAGCGGAAGCTCTTTCCTCCGAGCTATCACTACAGATCGGCCAATACAAACGATGTCATGATGGGAATGCGCAACCTGGTGGATGCGACTGAGCAATTGGTTGGCAATCTGCTCGGTAAAAAGGTGGTTGATATTGGGTGCAATGACGGCAGCTTGCTTGCTATCTTCGCTGAGCGCGGCGCCTCAACTTTTGGAATCGAACCCACCGGAGCTGCGAAAGACGCAAGGCAACGTGGCCATCGGGTCATTGAGGATTTCTTTGGCGAAAACCTTGCGAGGTCATTTGTGGAAGAATTTGGCCGCCCGGACGTGATTTCGTTCACCAACGTCTTTGCGCACATCGAAGATCTCGCGCATTTGATCCAATCGCTCAAGGTGCTGTCCGGTTCTGATACGACGATCGTAGTCGAGAATCACTATTTTGGAGCGATCCTGGACAAGAACCAATTTGATACATTCTATCACGAACACCCCCGTACCTACAGTTACACTTCTTTTGCATTCATAGCGGACGCGCTTGGCATGCGCATAGCGAAAGTGGAGTTTCCGCAGCGCTACGGTGGCAATATCCGCGTCTTCATGACGGGGAGAACCGGAGCCGCGCATGACCGGTGGAACGAGTTGTGGATCTTGGAACAGCAATTCGGGGCGAGGTTGCGCCAGCTTGCTGCAAACATCGAAAGATGGAAGGCGAGAAAGTCCATTCAGCTTCGGGCTACGTTCGAGCGGCACGGAAAGCTTGCAGCGAAGGCTTTTCCAGGGCGCGCTGCTATTCCCATTAAGATGCTTGGTCTTGACGAGCGAATGATTTCGGCAGTCTACGAAAAGCCGGGCTCGAGCAAGATCGGGCATTATATCCCCGGCACCCGGATTCCGATCGTCTCCGACAATGAGTTCTTGCCAGGGTCAGGTCCGCTGCTGAACCTTGCATGGCATGTCGCGGATGAGATTCGAACCTACATGCAAGAGCGTGGGTATGTCGGCGGGATGCTCGATATCATTTCGCGGGAGGATTTCGCGGAATCGCAGTCATGAAGGTCGGCATACTTGGCTCCGGATTTGGTCTCTACGGATATCTTCCTGCAATCATCCGCGGCTGCGGCGAGCGCGTCTTGCTCCCCGAGAGGTATCGCTCTCGCTTTCTCACGCGCCAAGATGTCGTATGTCTCGCAGAAAACATCGAATGGCTTCCGGATGAAAGGACGGTTTTGGATGCTGCGAGCGCGGTGATCATTGCAAGGCGCCCCGAAGACCAAGTTCACCTTGTTGATCACTGTCTGGCAAGGAGAAATATCAGACGCCTCTTGCTTGAGAAGCCTCTCGCTCCGAGTCCGGAAGCCGCGGGCTTACTGATCAGACGCATCTCCGCCGCGGGACTGGCGTTTCGGATTGGGTACGCATTTCGGTACACGCCATGGTTCAGTCTGCTGTTGCTTGCGCACAGCAGAGATCAACTGCGCGAGCCGGCGAAACTACGCTGGCGGTTTCGAGCACACCACCATAGAACGGGGGCACCTATCTGGAAACGACAAATCTCGCAAGGTGGAGGAGCGATCCGGTTCTTCGGAATACACCTGATTGCGATGCTGGCGGAGCTCGGTTACGATGTCGTTTTAACGTCGGAAGTGGACTCCACTTATGGCGGGGAAGCCGATTGCTGGCGCGCAACTTTCATTGGACCGGCACTGCCGGCTTTTCACATAGCAGTCGAGACGAACGCGCCAACCGACGAGTTTTACGTAGCTTGTGGGGAAGTATTGATCCAGCTGCCGGACCCGCTTTCAAGCGGAATTGGCTCGGGTCGATTCGATCGGCGCGTGGCGAGCTTGAGCGAACTATGCGCAGAATTCTTGTACAGCGAGACACGCTCACTGCCGTGGTATCAATCATCCATAGAGCTCTGGTCCAAGGTGGAGCTACTGACCAGGCGTGTGCCGTATTCGCAGGCAAAACGCAACAGCGAGCCATAGCATGTTCGAACGACTAGCGATTGCTTGCCGCGTCGGGAGATGAGAGCCATGAAGACCATCAGCGTAGTGACCCCTTGCTATAATGAAGAAGCAAGTATTATCGAGTGCGTTGATACTGTCCAGGAGATCTTCAGACGACATCTTCCGAACTACGGCTTGGAGCACATCTTTTGCGACAATTGTTCAATCGATAGAACTGTCGAGATCTTAAAGACGATCGCTGACCAAAATCCCAGCGTGAAGATCATCGTCAATTCTCGAGACTTTGGAATTCTCAAGAATACCTATAATGGCGTGCTTGCCGCGAACGGGGACGCGATAGTCCTTTTTCTGCCTGTGGATCTTCAGGACCCACCGGATCTCATTCCCGAAATGGTTCGGCTGTGGGAGCACGGAAGCGAGATCGTTTACGGGGTTCGAGCGCGGCGCGAAGAAAATTTTCTTGTGAGATTGACTCGCAAAGCTTATTATCGGGTCCTTAGCCGTGTGACTTATGTGAACTATCCGCCTGACGCTGGTGACTTTCAACTGGTCGACCGCCGAGTACTCGAGGCAATGAAGCGCATCGAGGATGCACAACCATTCATGCGTATGATGACCTTCGATTGCGGCTTTCGCTCGGTCGGCATCAAGTATACTTGGCGAGCGCGCAAGCATGGAAAGTCGAGGAATCGATTTTCCCACATGCTGGAGCAGGGATTGAACGGCATCATCAGCTTCAGTGGTATTCCGGTCCGGCTCGCGCTATTTGCTGGGATGCTAATAGCCGCGGCAAGCGTGTTGTATGCGGTGCTCGTTATACTACTGACCCTGACCGGCAATATCAGAAGCTTTCCGGGTGTGCCGACGATAATTGCTGCGCTCTTCTTCTTTGGGGGAATGCAGCTGCTGTTTCTCGGGCTGATCGGCGAATACATATTGGCGATCTTCAATCAGGTCAGGCGAAGACCGCTCGTGATAGAACGCGAGCGGATCAATTTTAAATGAATGAGCGAGCCTTTTAGCCCGATCTTGATGGTGATAGCGATGCCGCCCGCTCGGGTCGAGTGGTTGGGTCGGAAGCAGGGCAATGAGACGATAGAAGTTCTTTTCGCCTGCTGAATTCCGTTTATCGCCTTGATGATTGCGGCGACCGCACTTATCTCGCTGGCCGATCTCCGCTCACCGACGAGTCTCCTGAACATTGAGCCGGCCGATCCAACTACGAGGCGGTGTGCTTCCGCCAAATTTTGTCGGGAGCACATCCCAAACCCGGCAAGCGATTCGTGCGTATTGGGATAACCCTCGCGGCACCATTGGTTGTGCTCGGTGCAAGCTGGTTTGCCGCTGAACTGCCGCGCGCGCAGAAGTACAGAGCGGGTTTACTGTGCCGCGGTCATATTCAGCTTCGTTGACGCTCCATCGAAGGCGGAGTTTTCTCTATGCCTACAAATTACTGAGGGATAGCGGCATTTCGCGACTTTCGGCTGCGGATATTTGCATCATTACTGATCTCCGGGCGTGCCAAGGGGGAATCGCTTGAGCGTGCTGCGGCGGCTTTAGTTGTTGGTCTGCTGCTGACACTGCCGCTCAGCCCTCCGGCGAATGGAAAGGGCCTTCCCGGACCCCGCCATGACCTCGCCGCCGCCTATCGGCTCGTCCACCACGCCACGATCATCGCGCTTAAGCGAAAGCGCAATCCATGACAGGCGCCCGAGCACGCGACACCAAGAACGCAAGCTTGATTGACGCGCAGCGACAATCGGAGCCAACACTCCTCTTGCCCGCGACAAACGTCGCGGCAATCTTCATTCGCCGCGACACCGACTCGCGATCTTGAATGTCGCGCTCTTCCCAGGTTGCTGCGCTATAGTAAGTCCTGTTGGTCGTCCCGACGTCCTCGCGAGCCCGACCAGATTTTGCAGCCTCACAATGAGAGTGAATGTAAAGCGGATATTCAAAGATTGCTAGAGCGCCGTTCGTGGCGTGCGCTGATGAGCTCGAACAACACATTAGTCTCGGCCTGGTCCTTGCTGACATAGGCAAGATTATCGAGAATGACGAGGTCGAAGCGATCGGTGCGATTGATGGTGGCGTCGAATATTTCCGGCGATCGCGATCGGCGGCAACCAGGGGGCGCGCACCGCTGACAGTATGCAACCCGGGTAGCTTGGTCCATTGCCTAACCGCAGAGGATCGAGATGCCGACCGAGAGACTGTCCATGCGCCACATTCGTGAAGTTCAACGCATGCACTACAGCGTCGGCATGTCGCAACGCGCCGTTACGCGCAGCCTGGGCTTGGCCCAAGGCACGGTCAGCAAGTACCTTAACCTGCCGCGACGGCTTTTCCGTCCTCTACAAGAGAACGTCCCGCCTGTTCGCCGATCTTGCCCAGGTGCGCGGCGAAGGCCGTCTGGCGCGGCTGATCGCCGCGCTCAAGCGCGTCAATCTCCTCATCCTCGACTTATGTGGAGCGCACAGTGATGTGGAGTTGAGGGTCGACAATCGGCGCCGGTCCGGTTTTTGACAGCCGCCAACTCCACATAATTTACCTGTAGGTCATAGCCTCTTCAGCCAATCAACGATGTTAATCGCCGCAGAAGAGACGTGCCCGGCACGAGGCGATGCGAGGATCTCAGGGAACACCTGCATAAGCGCCTGGCGTTTTAGATCGATGTCCGCCCTTGCATAGGTCATGGTTGTGTTCAGCGACGAATGTCCGAACCATTGGCTGATGGTTGCGAAGTCGACTCCCGCCTTCAGGAGAAAGATGGCGGTCGTATGCCGCAAGGAATGGGGATGGATCCGCTTCTCCTGCAGCGTGCGGGTTGCACTGGCCGTGATGTGCTTCTTGAGCAGGTAACGAACGCCAAAGCGGGTCAACTTGTTGCCCTAGTGATTCACGAACAGCGGAGAGTCACCGCCTCCTGAATGAGCAGCACTGTTCGAGAGGTCTTGCAGAATCCGTGCGGTTTGCGGCCAAATTGGACACAATCGCGTTTTGGCGCCTTGCCGCGCAGCCGGACTTAATGGGGAGGATCGGTGCGGATGTCGCACTGCCGCAGATCGAGTATCTCCTGAACACGGGTACCCGTGTTGAGCATCAGTGCGAACAAGGCATAGTCGCGCTTACTCCGTTCCGTGGAGCGGTCGATCGATTTGAGCAACGCATCGACGTCCTGCGGCTCAAGGTATTCGATCGGCTTGCTACACGCGCCGCGTTTGAGCGGTACGCCTAGCACGCGCTGCAGCCCGGCTAGATAGGCGGGCTGTTCGGTTGCAGGAAAGCGAGCCAATGTATGCAGCGCCGCCAGCATTGCGGGTGGCGACGCCATTGTGACGCTCGGCCTCCAGAAAGGCCAGGAAGTCCTGGACCTGCCTAGCGGTGAAATCGACGAGGTCGAGGTTCTCGATAGCCTTCGCTGTTTGCGACGAAGTAAAACCCAAGAACAGGACGATGGCATCCCGGTAGTTGCGTATGGTGTGTCGGCTGGTACCCCGGAGCGTCGGCAGATACTCGCGGAAGAACCGCTCTATGCTCTTGCCGAGTTCGTTAGGTCTTTGGGATCTCATGCGCACCTCCGGTAACGAGGTGGCCGAAGTGCCTCTCGAGCCGATCGCTGGCTGCAGCAGCGAGTTGCGGAATCCAGCGCAGATAATAGGCAGTCGAAACTATTGAGACATGCCCCATGTACATCGCAAGCTTTGGCAGCTTGGATTGGACATCCGCACCTTGCTGGTACCATCGCAACAGCGCCCCGACCGCGAAGCTGTGTCGAAAATCGTGCACCCGCAGGGTTCGTCCGTCGGTGGCGCAAACGTTGGCTGCTTGGAATAGCGCTTGGATTCCTTGCCGGAGGCCAGTACCCGTGTAGCCGCGCGCCCGCCCCTTGCTGTTGCAAAGCAAAGGGGAATCCGATGAGCAGCTCAGCGGTGGCCGAAGCCGCTTCCTGAGGTACAACCTCAGCTCCCGAGCGGCATCTGGCGACAACGGGACGATCCGCGACTTGCGGAACTTCGATGCCCGAATGTGCAAAATGCCGTGGCGAGGATCGACGTAAGCCAATGTGAGGCGCAGCAGTTCGCCCCGACGGCGCCCTGCCGTGTAGAGCAGGACCACGGCGGCTGGCCGAAGCGGCGAGGTCGAAGTCGGGGCCAAACGATCGGCCGCGGCCAACATCCTGGCGACCTCGTCCGCCCCAAAGATGACTGGCGGTGCATACGGACACCGACGTGGGAGGCGGTTGATATCCGGAACGAAGCAAGTTGGCTCGGTCCGCCGACGATAGAGGCAGAAGTTGCGCACGATACGCTGGCGGTTGCGCCGCGTGTTTGCAGAGAGATGGCCCGTGACGCGCACCATGCCTCGAAGAGCGCTTGATCGAGGTCGGTAGAGCTGGTCTTCTCAAGAAGCCGACGCAGAGCGTCGATTACGCGCTCCTCATGAAGATACGCGCGCCCGAGTGAACGTTGCCTCCGCAAGTATCCGTCCACCAACTAGCCGAACGCGCTGCCAGGTATTGTCGCACTCATCTCGCGTCCTCCTCGATGCCGATGGCCGCCGTCGGCAGAGCAAGCGCGACCTCTCGCAGGACTCTGGTCTGCAGCCAGAGAGAGACACAGGTGCTCTCCAGGGTACGATGACCCATCAGATCACCGATCACCTTCACGCCGACGCCGCGGTCGAGCAGACGCATCGCAAACGAATGGCGCAGGCAGTAGGAGGATGTACCCGCGCTTCCGTCATTACGAACCGCTCGACTGCGGCGGCTGATAACGCATGCAGCGGGGCGTCAGCTGGCAAGGCGTGCGCGAGCAAACTCTTCGCCGTTGCGACGTGCTGTTCTAGGGTCGCGCAAGGCCACGCACCTCCGATAGATGCCGTCTGTAGCGTTCAAGAAGCGGCGACAACGGGTCCGGCGCTGGTTCTCTGAACAAGCAGCCTTCTCGCGGTGAGAAAGCGTACAACGGCGCATCGAGTGCCTTGCAATGACGCGCAAGAAAATGCTCGCGACAAAAACCCCTCTGAAACACCAGTATCGCAATCAAGCCGCGCCCACCCGGTCGAGGGCTTCCTTTAGCCCTCGTACGTGGCGGCAGGCTGTGAGTCTGCGGATTCCAGTCGAGATGAGCCAAGCGGCGAAATCTCCCAACAAAGCGCCATTGGGCGATCCGTGTAGCACGCGTGAACCTTCCGAAACAAGCGTTCGAGCATGGTTGTCCCCGTTGGATGGTTTGGAGAACCACGCTACCGTCGTCAGTTATCTGAGTAGGAACTGTCGAAGCGGCTGTTAATAGCGGGGAGATCGATACGGGTCCACATCACTGTACGCTCCACATAAATCGAGTCACGTTGAGCTCAACGTGATTGGACGACTGGGGACCTGAACCGCTCACTGCCGACCAGCGCCGTGATCTGCTCGAGATCGTCGACGATCGCTACGACAAGGGATCGTTGTTGATCACAAGTCAGGTCCCCGTGTCGCAATGGCATGACGTCATTGCCGATCCCCCCTCGGCGACGCGATATTGGACCGCATCATTCACAATGCGCGCCGCATCGAGCTCAAAGGCGACAGCCTGCGCCGTCAGGCCGGCGAAAAGAAAAAATCGTGAGCACCTCACGCGCGATCGCCCCGCCGTCCCACAGGCTCCTCCCGCGCGCGTCGCTCCGTCGCTCGTGGGGGCACTCCGCGCTGCGCACGGGGCCCTCCCATGGACCGCCGGGATGACCTCGCCGAGGGTGACGCTGGGTGCGAATCGCGTTCCGCATTTCGTAAACCGCGGTCGTATCATGATCGCGGTGGGTCGGAAGGGAAACTGTGACCGCGCGGCATCGTTCACATTTGCAAATGCTGATGCTCACTGGCTTCAACGAGAGGAGACCCCAAAGCGGATACCGACTCCGATATTGAAAAGGCCTCCGATGGGCATACCGGAGGCCTTCCTTGGAGGTCAAACTTAGATCTAAGAAGTCGCTTCTTTTCTCCTTCCGCTAGTTTGACAAAGATTTACCAGTTGCGTTGCGCACGGAACAGGAACGAGACGGTGCCCTGATCCTTGAACTCATAGACCGCGGGCGGCTTGGCCGCGCCAGTGGAGCCCGGGAAATTTACCGACCCGGCATAACTCTGGTTAAGCTGCGAGTAGTTGACCTCACCGGAGAAGGTCAGGTTCTTAACTGGAGTCCAGGCCGTCTTCGTGCCAATCACCCAGAGGTCGAAGTCCGGGTTGCAGGTCGAACCGGCCGTCAACAGTGCCGCCATAGCGGCACTGCCGCAGATATAGCCCTTGGCAGTGCCGTTATAACGGACCGCGCCCCAAGCACCGTAGATTGACGTATTCCATTGAGGATCCCAGTTGTGGGTGTAACCGGCGTTCATACCGTACGTCGTGGTCAGCTCCATCCCAGAGCCGGCAACGAAGACCGCGTCAGACACACCAGCAAAGCCGATGCTCCCATAGGCACCGGCCAAGCCGGTACCGCCGAACATCGAGTAGGTGACATTCGCAATATCTTGGAAGTTGTAACGGCTTGCACCATTCGTATACACACCTTGGATATTGATGGTGTCACCCGCGCCAGTCGGGATGTTCTTGATCGACAACGCCAACTGCCCAGCCCATCCCCACTTATCCGAGGGATAGCCAGATGTCTCGTACTGGCCGTAGTAGCCGGCGTGGTTGTCATGCGCTGCGAACGACGCCTGGAACAGGCCCCAAGCCTGGTCAACGCGCAACATGGCGACGAGATCCGGAGCCCTGTTGCCGCCGAAGTCATTGGCACCGTAAGCGCCGCCGACAATGCCAGCTGTCGTAATTGCGCTGACGTTCCAGAGGTTGCTCTGGAGATGCTGGACCGGGTCCTGAGCCGACACCGATAGCGAGATGCCCTGGCCGAAATCGGCAGTGTAGGTGAACTGGTTGATACCAGTGATCGTGCCGCCACCGCCAGGCAGTTGATCGAAGTTGTTCGCGGGATAGTTGGCCCAGGGTGCGGAGAACTGCGAGACCGCCTTACCCAACGTGAACCCAGCGAACTGGATAAAAGCATAGTAGACGCCGAGCCCGCCCTGAGCGATGTTGCCGTCAGCCTGTGCCCCGGGTGCACCGGCGGTTGCGTACGCCGTGGCCCCGCCAGTGAGGCCGGTACCGGCGCCACTGTAGCCCCTGCTCGACCAAGAGAAGGCCAGATTGGCATAAGTACGCAGCAGGCCGTATTGGGTCGCAGTGCGCGTGTCGATGTTGAGGCTTTCGCGGGACCGAGTGTAAAAATAATCGCTCAGGCGATTGTTCGCTGCGTTCGCACCGCTGTAGTAGGCGCCAAAGTTGGTGGCATGCCCGGGGATTTCAAAACGCAGGTATCCGTCCAGCTTGATGCAGGTGTCGGTGCCCGGGATGTAATAGAAGCCCGCTCCATACAACGAGCAGATCTTCACGTATTCGACCGGCTTAGCCTTGACGGGCAGATCGGCGGCCTGCACTCCGCCTGCGGCGAGCAGACCCGCCGTCGAACCGAGCAAAAGGCTCTTCACCATCTTCATAAAGTCCTCCAAATTGTTTCGCCTCCAAGTGGCCGCTCAACCGCCATGGCAGAGACCAACCACTTTCGCCCCCGCTCCAATCATTCTCGACCTGCAGGGCCTTCTCCGAACGTCGACTGCTAGATTGACCTAGTGAACGTCGCGGTGCGGATCATTCCGCCACTCGCGTGATAATGTTGACAGATTGCGATCGTTGTCGGCGGGCAAACTTGGTACGGAACGAACCAATGCAGACGTGCGCGCTGCTAGCGTGCTCTATTTGTGTCACAAGGGTACAACTCGTACTATGTCGAGCCAACAAAGTACATTTTGCACATTGGATTGCTCTTCGGCGAGCGAGCTCAATAATGCTCGATCTAATTGCTTATAGCCCATGTTGAATCACGTACTGGGCAATGCGGCCCACGTGACATGTCAGGCGCTTTAGCGGTAGCGTTTGAAGGCTTCGAGAAGACGTTTCGGGGTCGTGGTCGAGTACCTCAGCCATTCGGCTTTCGCCCTTACAGATCCGGGCTTGCGGCTTTGGCGAGTAGGCCGGCGGAATCTCACCGCCGGCCTCTCATAGATCCCAGCGTGAGACTCTCGCCTCACTGGGCTCCCATCAGGCGAACGAGCCGCGTATGCCGATCTTCCAGTGCGCGAACAAGCCGGGACGTTCTCGAGATAGTCGTTCGAGAACGCGGCCGGATGGCTGCCGCCAAGTGGCTCTTGCCGCCGCCGGGCGGGCCGAACAGCAGCAGATTGGCGCCCTTGCCCAACCAGCCATCGGCGGCGGCGAGCGCCGTCACCTGCGCCTTGGAGATCATCGGCACGGCCTCGAAGTCGAAGTTGTCGAAGGTCTTTCCGGCGGGAAGCCGCGCCTCGACGAGATGGCGCTCGATGCGGCGGCGGCCGCGTTCGGCGATCTCGTGCTCGGCAATGGTGGCGAGGAAGCGGGCCGCCGGCCAGCCTTCCTTGTCGGACTGCTCGGCAAATTGCGGCCACAGCACCTTGATGGCTGGCAGCCGCAACTCGTTGAGCAACAGATTGAGGCGCGCGGTGTCAATGGTGTTGGCCGGGCTCATGCGGCACCTCCGATCTCGCCGGCACCGATGAGGCACTCATAGCTGGCGAGCGGTGCGAGCTGCACCACGACGTGCGGCACGCAGGCCGGATCGGGAGCGAAGCAAGCGCGCAGCCGGTTAAGGTCGGGCAGTCGGCCGGCATCAAGCTCGGTCGCGAGCTGATCGGCGAGTTCGGCCTCGCAGCCGCGCTCATGGGCCAGTGCGAGCAGATCGACCATGATCCGGCAGGCTTTCTTGTCCGGCAGCCGCTCGCGCAAGGAATCGAAGGTTCGGCGATAGGCATCACGCGGGAACAGCCGATCACGGTAGACGAGATTGAGCAGCGCCATTGGCTTGCGCCGCAAGGAATGGATCACGTGCCGATAATCCACGACCTGGTCGTGCTTGCCGTTGGGATGCGGCCGCCCACGCGGCAGGGTGACGAGAGGGGTGCCGCCGACGAACACGTCGAGACGATCGTCGTAAAGGCGCACCCGCAGTTGGTGCCCGATCAAACGCGACGGCACGGTGTAGAACACCTTGCGCAAGGTGAAGCCGCCGCTTGACGTCACGCGGACAATCACCTCCTCGTAGTCCGAGGTGCGGCGATCTGGCAGCGCCTGCAGGGTGGCGCGCTCGTGGTCGATGCGCTTGGTGTTGCGGGCATTGCGGCGGCTGACGATCTCGTCGATGAAGCCGCGATAGGCGGCGAGATCATCGAAGTCGGCAGTGCCGCGCAACAGCAGCGCATCGGCGATCGTGCGCTTGAGATGACCATGCGAGCTCTCGATCGCCCCGTTCTCGTGGGCGATGCCGCGATTGTTGCGGGAAGGCCGCATGCCGTAATGGGCGCAGAGGTCCTCGTACCGCCGGGTCAGATCGTCCCTCGCATTGCGGTCGAGATTGCAGAAGGCGGCCGACAGGCTGTCGGTCCGATGCTCCCGCGGTGCCCCACCGAGCGACCACAGGGCATTCTGCAGCCCTTCGGCCAATGCGACGAAGCTCTCGCCACCGAGCACGACATGGGCGTGTTCAAACCCGCAATAGGCCAACCGGAAGTGATAGAGGCGATGATCGAGCGGCACGCCCGCGATGGCGACCCCAAGCTCGCCCATATCGGTGAAGTCGGACAGGCCGACCTGGCCCACTTCGTGGGTCTGGCGGAAGATGACCTCCTGCTCCTCGCCGTGGATCGCCCGCCAGGCGCGGATCCGGCGCTCGAGCGTGCGGCGGATTCCGGCCCCCAGCTCAGGATGGCGTCGGAGCATCTCCTCGAAGATGGCCACGGGCCGCACGCCGGGAGCAGCCTTCAGCATCGGCACGACCTCCAGGCC
>NZ_JBEPRF010000045.1:0-23541 GCF_040548225.1 Bradyrhizobium sp. S3.12.5 | reverse complement strand
GGTCGGGACGAAGAGCTGGCGTGCAATCGAACTAAGAGCTGAACAACCGCCTTGACACACCAATTCCCCATGTGAGCAATCCAGAATCTTTCCGCAGGCACCAGTCTGGATTGCTTCGCTGCGCTCTCAATGACGGGTGCTTATGGGACGATCACCCGTCCCAACTCACACCTTTACGCAAACTCCAGGATCAGCGCGTCCACCGCGAGCGTCGCGCCGGCGCTGGCGTGGATCTTCTTCACGGTGCCGTCCTGCTCGGCGCGAAGCACGTTCTGCATCTTCATGGCCTCGACCACGGCCAGCGTCTCGCCGGCCTTGATCTCCTGGCCTTCGGTCACAGCGATCGAGACGACGAGCCCGGGCATCGGACAGAGCAGCTTCTTGCCGGTGTCGGAGGCCGTCGTCACCGGCATCAGCTTCGCCGAGGCGGCTTCCGTTTCGGTCCAGACATAGACCGGCACCTCGACGCCCTGATGCGCGAGGCGGATGCCGTTGGCGATCGGGCGCGCCTGCACCGCGACGACGTGGCCATCGATGGTGCCCTGCCAGACCGGATCGCCCGGCTTCCATGCGGACTGCAGCAGATGCGCATTGCCGGCCTTGCCCTCGGCGTCGACGAACCGCACCGCGATCGCTTCGCCCTCGCGGGCAACCTCGAGCAAAATCTCCTGGCGGTCGAGCCAGACCGCGCGGCGGCGCTCGCGCTGCACGATGCGGCCGCCCAGCTGGCCGGAGATCTGCCGCTTGCGCTCGCCGAGCACGTGATCGATGGCGGCGCCGACCGCGGCGATCCGTCGCGCGACCTCACCTTCGGGCACGCGCACCGCAAAGCCCTTCGGGAATTCCTCGGCGATGAAGCCGGTCGACAGATTGCCCTCACGCCAGCGCGGATGATGCATCAGCGCCGACAGGAACGGGATGTTGTGGCGGATACCCTCGACATAGAACGAATCCAGCGCGGTCGCCTGCGCCTCGATCGCGGCCGCGCGTGACGGCGCGTGCGTGACGAGCTTTGCGATCATCGGATCGTAATGGATCGAGATCTCGCCGCCCTCCTGCACGCCGGTGTCGTTGCGCACGGTGATGCCGTCCTTGCTCACTTCCGCCGGCGGGCGATACTTCACCAGCCGCCCGATCGAGGGCAGGAAGTTGCGGAACGGGTCTTCGGCGTAGAGGCGCGTTTCCACGGCCCAGCCGGTGAGCGTGACGTCCTTCTGCGCGAGCGCGAGCTTCTCGCCGGCGGCAACACGGATCATCTGCTCGACGAGGTCGACGCCGGTGACGAGCTCGGTGACGGGATGCTCGACCTGGAGACGCGTGTTCATCTCGAGGAAGTAGAAGCTCTTGTCCTGCCCTGCGACGAACTCGACAGTGCCGGCGGAATCGTAGTTCACGGCCTTGGCCAGCGCGACCGCCTGCTCGCCCATCTTGCGGCGGGTGACTTCGTCGAGCAGCGGCGACGGCGCCTCCTCGATCACCTTCTGGTTGCGGCGCTGGATCGAGCATTCGCGCTCGCCAAGATGGATGACGTTGCCGTGCTTGTCGCCCAGCACCTGGATCTCGATGTGGCGGGGATCGACGATGAACTTTTCGACGAAGACGCGGTCGTCGCCGAACGAAGCCTTGGCCTCGGCCTTGGCGAGATTGAAACCTTCCGCGACTTCGGCCTTCGAATGCGCGATGCGCATGCCCTTGCCGCCACCGCCGGCGGAGGCCTTGATCATCACGGGATAGCCGATCTCGTCGGCGATCGTGACCGCGTGCTTGCCGTCCTCAATGACGCCGAGATGGCCCGGCACGGTCGAAACCTTGGCTTTCGCGGCCGCCTTCTTGGATTCGATCTTGTCGCCCATCGCGGCGATCGCGCCCGGGTTCGGGCCGATGAAGACGATGCCGGCGGCTTCCAGCGCGCGCGGAAACGCCTCGCGCTCGGACAGGAAGCCGTAACCGGGATGAACGGCCTCGGCGCCGGTCTTGCGGCAGGCCTCCACGATCTTCTCAATCACCAGATAGCTCTCGGCCGCGGCCGGCGGGCCGATCAGCACGGCCTCATCGGCCATCTCGACATGGAGAGCGTCGCGGTCGGCCTCGGAATAGACCGCGATCGTCTGAATTCCCATCTTGCGGGCGGTCTTGATGACCCGGCAGGCGATTTCGCCGCGGTTGGCGATCAGAATGCGTTTGAACATGCTTTTCTTGAGTCTCGACCTGGGGCGGGACCCTTCCCTGGCCGTTTGGGGCCTATAGGACGGGCCGTGTGGCTCCCGTGGTACATCAAAATTGGCCGGAGGCAACGGTCTAAATCCGGCCCCGCTGGCGTACCGGCGCAAGACCGAACGGGCCTCGCGAAGCCCTCGGATGACCTACGGCTTCCCGGCCTTGGCCACGTCCCGGACCAGGCTGTGGATGAAGCCGAGCTTGGCGACCACGGCCGATGACAGGATGAAGGGATAGAGGTCGCGCAGGCCCATGGCGCGGTTGACGCTGTTCATGGCGAAGGTGAAGGGCAGCCATGCGTCGACGATCGCCTCGACGCCTTTCGCCTCGTAAGGGTTGAACCGGATCCGCGTCGACAACTCCCCGTCGCGATCGACCTTGGGGCGCACCTCCATGCCGAACTCGCTAGCCATCTCCAGGGTGTCGACGATGTGGAGGTAATGCGCCCAGGTCTCCGCAAAATCTTCCCAAGGGTGCATCGTCGCATAGGCCGACACGTAGCCCTGCTGCCAGTCCGGCGGCGCGCGTTCGGCATAGTGACGCTGCAGGGCTTCACCGTAATCGGCGGAATCGTCGCCGAACACGGAGCGGCATTCCTCCAGTTTCCTGCCATCGCGAACCAGTACATCCCAGAAATAGTGCCCGACCTCGTGGCGGAAATGCCCGAGCAGCGTCCGGTACGGCTCGCCCATCTCCAGCCTGCGCCGCTCGCGCTCGATGCCATCGGTCTCAGTCAGCGCGATCGTGATCAGGCCGTTGTCATGGCCGGTCAGGATTCTCTGGCCGCTGTTGGGATCGTCGGCGAGGAAATTGAAGATCAGCCCGTGCTCGGGATTGTCCTGCCGGGTCTGAAGCGGCAGCTTCCAGCGGATCAGCGAATAGAACAACCGGTGCTTCGCCACCTCCAGCTCGCGCCAGCCCGCCAGCTGCGCGGGGTCGGAGAGATCAGGCACGATCCCGTTATGGCGACAGGCGCGGCAATAGCCGGTGGTATCGCTAACATCCGTCAGCCAGTTGCAGGCATCATACTCGGCATTGCGGCACAGCATCCGCCCCTTGCCCCTGTCGGCGAGCGTGGTCCAGGTCCCGCCTCCAGCCTCCTCGTCAGGCTCGATCGCCGACATCGTCTCCTTCTCCGGCAGAAAGGCGACCTTGTGGCCGCAACGTTCGCAGGCGCGGTTCTCGAAATAGAGAACATTGCCGCAGGCCTGGCAGACAAAGAGCTTCAAGATTTAGCCTCTTCGGATAGGGGAGTTGTAGCGCCTCGCAGACAGGCCTATCGACGGTCCATCGTTCCAATGTTTGGAACAAATAGCCAGACCCCGCGTTCGCTCATACCCGCCACATGCCGTTCGGCGAGGGCGTTTCCTTGTCTATTCCCTTTTGAGCAATGGCTATCACGCTTTGTCTGTGTGAATATCGGCTCGGCACGTGCGCTCCCGCATCACAACGGCCGACGCCTTGAACGATCCTTTGCCCGAGACCATTGCCGCCGAAAGGCTGCGCCAGCACCTCGAAGACATTGCGCGCGAGCGCGATGAAGCCTATCGCGCGCTCCAGGAGCGCGAGGCCGAGCTCGCGCGCATCCAGCGCATCGGCAAGGTCGGCGGGCTCGAGGTCGACTTCCGCGAAGGTTTCAAGAACCGCCGCTCGCCGGAATATCTGATGATCCACGGGCTGCCGCCCGAGGCCGTCGACGAGACCCATGAAGACTGGGTCAGCCGCATCCATCCCGATGACCGCGACGCGACCGTCAATCATTTCTTCGAGGCGCTGTCCGGGACCAGTGAGGACTACACCGCCGAATACCGCATCATCCGCCCGAGCGATGGCGAAACCCGCTGGATCCGCGTCGTCGCCAAGATCGAGCGTGACGGCGACGGCCGCGCGATCCGCCTCGTCGGCGCCCATATCGACGCCACCGACCAGATGCTGGTGCGCGAGACCTTGCGCGAGAGCGAGGAGCGCTTTCGGCTGATCGCCGACAGCGCGCCGGTGCCGATCTGGGTCACAAAGCTCGACCGCACGCGCTCCTTCGCCAACCAGGCCTATGTCGATTTCGTCGGCCTGCCCTACGACCAGGCGATCGCATTCGACTGGCGCAAGGTGCTGCATCCAGACGACCTGCCGCATGTCTTGCAGCAATCGGTTCAGGGCGAAGCTTCGCTCAAGCCGTTCGTGCTGGAAGCGCGCTACAAGGACGCCTCCGGCGAATGGCGCTGGCTGCGCTCGGAATCGCAGCCGCGCTGGGATCCAACCGGCAAGCATATCGGCTTCATCGGCGTTGCCCACGACATCACCGTCGCCAAGCGGGCCGAGATCGAGCTGCGGCAACTCAACGAGACCTTGGAAGAGCGCATCGTCGAGCGCACCGCCGAGCTCGAATCCAACGAGGCGCGGCTGCGCGCGATCTTGGGCACCAGCAACCAGTACCAGGGGCTGGTCAACCTCAAGGGCGAATTGCTCTACGCCAACAAGACCGCGCTCGACGGCATCACGGCGAACTCGTCGGACGTGATCGGAAAGCCGTTCTGGGATACGCCCTGGTTCAGCGCGACCGAGGGCATGAGCACCGCCGTGCGCGAGGCCTTCGATACTGTGCTGAAAGGCGAAGCGGTGCGGATGGAGATGCGGTTGCGCCTTCCCATCGGCGAGCGCGATTTCGAGTTCGGCATGCGCCCGGTGCTCGACCGCCACGGCAACATCACCGGCGCGGTGCCAGAGGCCGTCGACATTACCGAGCGCCGCCGCGGCGAGGAGGCGCTGCGGCAGTCGCAGAAAATGGAGGCGATCGGCCAGCTCACCGGCGGCGTCGCGCACGACTTCAACAACCTCCTCACCATCATCCGCTCTGCGACCGACTTCCTGCGCCGGCGCGAGCTGCCGGAGGAGCGCCGCCGCCGCTATGTCGATGCGATCTCCGACACCGTCGAGCGCGCTTCAAAACTGACCGCGCAGCTCCTGGCGTTCGCGCGGCGGCAACCGCTGAAACCGCAGATCTTCAATGTCGGCAGCCAGGTCGAGGGCGTGGCGCAGCTAGTCCGGCCGCTGGTCGGCGGCCGCATCGAGATCGCGGTCGAGATCGACGATGCCGACTGTTTTACCGTCGCCGACATCGCGCAGTTCGAGACTGCGCTGATCAACCTCGCCATCAACGCCCGCGACGCCATGGACGGCGAAGGCCGCCTCACCATCGCCGTCCGCAAAGTCCAGGGCATTCCGAGCCTGCGCACGCAATCGGCGCGCGGAGGAGATTACGTCGCAATCTCGGTGGCCGATACCGGCAGCGGCATCGCGCCCGGAAACATCGACGCCATCTTCGAGCCGTTCTTCACCACCAAGGAGGTCGGCAAAGGCACCGGCCTTGGCCTCAGCCAGGCGTTCGGCTTCGCAAAGCAGTCCGAGGGCGACGTCGCGGTGACGAGCACGCCTGGTAAGGGCGCGACCTTCACGATCTACCTGCCACAGGCGGAGAGCCCGGCCGCCGGGAAGGAATCCGCATCGCTCACCAGCGAGAGCGCGACCACCGGGCGCGGCTACCGCGTGCTCGTGGTAGAGGACAATGACGATGTCGGCCAGTTCTCGACCGAACTTTTGGAAGACCTCGGCTACGTCACCCGCCGCGTCGCCAACGCCAATGCCGCACTCGTCATCCTCGGTGAGAACGAGTTCGCGGTCGATCTGGTGTTCTCCGACGTCATCATGCCCGGCATGAACGGCGTCGAGCTCGCCGGCATCATCCGCGAGCGCTATCCGGGCCTGCCCGTCGTGCTGACCAGCGGCTACAGCAACGTGCTCGCCGAAAACGCCCATCGCGGATTTGAATTGATCCAGAAGCCATATTCGGTGGAGTCGCTGTCGCGCATCTTGCGCAAGGCGATCACGGAGAAGCTGTCGGTGGCGCGGTGAGAGTTTTGGCCGTGGAAAGTTGCCCCACATTCCGTCATTGCGAGCGCAGCGAAGCAATCCAGAGTCCCTCCGCGGAAAGATTCTGGATTGTTTCGCTTCGCTCGCAATGGCGGCGCTAGGGCGCCGTCATGCACCAACGGATCCTGATGATATGAAATCCACCCTCTTCTCCGCCTGGCAGACCTGGGCGCTGCTCTCTGCCTGCTTCGCCGCACTGACTGCGATCTTCGCCAAGGTTGGCGTCGAGAACATCAATCCGGACCTCGCCACCTTCATCCGCACCATCGTGGTGCTCCTGGCCTTCTCGGTGCTGCTGTTCTTCACCGGCCAATTCGCCGTGCCCTCGGCGGTCTCGTCGAAAACATGGCTATTCCTGGTGATGTCTGGGCTTGCGACCGGCGCGTCCTGGCTGTGTTACTTCCGCGCGTTGAAACTCGGGCCCGCAACACTGGTGGCGCCGATCGACAAGCTCAGCGTCGTACTGGTTGCCCTGTTCGCCTTTGCCTTTCTCGGCGAGCGTCCGACCGCGCAAGGCTGGGTCGGCATCGCCATGATCGGCGCAGGCGCGGTGCTGCTGGCGGTGAAGCTTTGAGCCTGCGGATACGATAGTCGGGCGCAACCGGGAGACTGCAATTGCCGAACGTGCCGTCTGACGCCATCTGGGCCTGGAGCATCATCGTCGTCGCGACCGCGGGCGTCATCATCCGCCCTTTTCGACTGCCCGAAGCGATCTGGGCCGTGCTCGGCGCCGGCGCCCTGGTCCTGCTCGGCTTCCTGCCGTGGCAGGATGCGCTCACCGGCATCGAGAAGGGCGTCGACGTCTACCTCTTCCTGATCGGCATGATGCTGATCGCAGAGCTGGCCCGGCTTGAAGGCCTGTTCGATTATCTGGCCGCGTTCGCGGTTGAACATGCGCGCGGCTCGCCGCAGCGGCTGTTCCTGCTGATCTATCTCGTCGGCACATTCGTCACGGTGCTGCTCTCGAACGACGCCACCGTGATCGTGCTGACGCCGGCCGTCTACGCCGCGACGCGCGCGGCCGGCGCCAAGCCCCTGCCTTATCTGTTCGTCTGCGCCTTCATCGCCAATGCCGCGAGCTTCGTGCTGCCAATCTCCAATCCGGCCAACCTCGTGGTCTTCGGCAAGCACATGCCGCATCTCGGGGCGTGGCTGCGCCAGTTCGCCCTGCCCTCGCTTGCTTCGATCGGTCTCACCTATGTCGCACTGCGCCTCGTGCTGCATCGCGAGCTCAAGGAAGAAACGATCGAAATGCGGGTCCCTCACCCGAAGCTCGGCCGCGGCGGCCGATTGACCGCCTACGGCATCGGCGCCATCGGCATCGTGTTGATCTGGGCCTCTGCACTCGATCTGCAATTGGGTCTGCCGACTTTCCTCTGCGGGAGTACGACGGCGGCCGCCGTGCTGCTCATCAACCGCCAGTCGCCTCTCCCCGTGCTGAAGGGGGTTTCCTGGAGCGTGCTGCCACTGGTCGGCGGGCTCTTTGTGATGGTGGAAGCGCTGGTGAAGACCGGTGTGATCGGGCAGCTCAGCGCACTGCTCCACGAAGCGGTGGCGCAATCGGTGCCGAAGGCCGCCTGGAGCGTCGGCGTTGCGACGGCAATCGCCACCAACATCGCCAACAATCTGCCGGTCGGCCTCGTCGCGGGCTCGGTCGCGGCCAGCGATCACCTGCCGGCGCCCGTCGTCAGTGCCATCCTGATCGGCGTCGATCTCGGGCCCAATCTGTCCGTGACGGGATCGCTCGCGACCATCCTCTGGCTGGTCGCCCTGCGGCGGGAGAAGATCGAGGTCGGCGCCTGGCGCTTCCTCAAGCTTGGCATGCTGGTGACGCCGCCGGCCCTGATCGCGGCATTGGCCGCCGCGATCAGGTAGCTCGCGAGATCAGTCGTTCTCGTAACCGTAAACTTCCGGCAGGATGAAGATTGCGGCGAGCAATCCGATCAGCGGGAAGATTGCGACGAACAGCGTGGCGCCGGCTTGCCCGATCGCGGCGAACAGCGAAGGGAACAGGAAGATCGCCAGGAACGACGGCAGCTTCACGAACATGTAGGCGAAGCCGCTGGCGGTGCCGCGATACTTGGGCTTGGCGACCATCGTCGGAATGGTCATGCAGTTCGACGCGTCCCAATAATGGCCCCACAACATCGCGGCCGCCGCGAACGGCAGCAGGATCTTGTTGTCGGTGTAGAGCGCAAAGGCCGCGACCAGCAGCGAGACCAGCACGATGCCGAAACCGGCGATCGAGATGCCGCGATGGCCAATCTTCGGCGTTAGCAGCGGACCGACCCAGCCGGACAGCGCGGCGAAGCAGAACAGCGCCATCGTCACCAGATTGATGCCGAGCACGCTCGATACGCCGACCATCACGAACAGCACGGGCAGGTAAAACGCGAAGGTCGAGAACTCGCTGCCTTGCGCAAAGCAGGCGATCCAGCCGTAGATCGTGGCGCGCCAGCGGATCGGGTCCTTCCTCAGGTCGGCGATGAAGTCTCGGGTCGAAACCTTCGGCATCACCACGTCCTGATCGGGCAGCATGGCGAGATCGTCGTTGAACATCTCGCGCGCGACCTGCTTGGCCTCACGATAACGTCCCTTCTGCACCAGCCACACAGCCGTCTCCGGCACGTCGTGGCGCATGATCAGGATGATCAGAGCGGGCACGGCACCGAGCCCGAGCGTCACGCGCCACAGTGTCTCGTGGTGGATGTCGAACAGCAGGAAGATCACGATGACGCCGATGGTCAGCACTTCGCCAACGGCGAACATGAACTGCCAGCGATTGCCCATCACCTCGCGCTCACCCTTGGCCATGGATTCCATGATGTAGGTGTAGCCGGTCGAGATATCCGAGCCGAGCGGAATGCCGAGCAGGAAACGGATCACGACGAGCCAGCCGACGCTGGGCACGAAGGCCTGCGCCAGTGCCAGCACGATGAACATCACCATCGTCACCAGGAACATCACGCGGCGGCCGATCTTGTCGGAGAGCCAGCCACCAAGGAGCGCGCCGATGAGTGCGCCGCCCTGCGTGCCCGCTGCGGCAAGGCCCAGCATCAGCGGATCGGGATTGTACTGCTCCTTGATGAAGATCAGGACGAAGGCGATCGAATAGAGATCCCAGGCCTCGACCAGGATCGAGGCCATCATCAGCCAGCCGACCTTGTTGCCCTTGGGGCTGTAATTGGTGATGAGGTAGCGGACCGCGGCTTCGCTCGCGGTCGGTTGTGGCACGGCCATCGTTGACATCTTTGGTCCTCTCTTCAAAACTCTTTACGCGCCAAGTACTTCTTAAGCGCCAAGTAGCTTAAGCGCCAAGCAGCGGCTCGATGCTGCAATCGAGCAGGCGCGGATCGATCCCCGTCTCCATGCCGGTGAACATCAGGTCCATGTAGTCGATCAGGGCATCGCTCGCCTTCACCGCGTCCTCGACGCGGCGGCCGGCAACGGCTGCGAGAATGGCAAGATGGCGATCGATCGTGCCGGACAGGTCGGTCTGTCCCGGCATGAAGCGATGGTGGATGTAGCCGATGCGGCGATACAGCGTGTGCAGCGGCCGCAGCGTATGCACCAGGAACGGCTCGCCCGCGGCTTCCAGCACCAGCGCATCGATGCGGCGATCGATGCTGTTGAACTCGTCGAGGGTCAGGGTGGCGCGGCGCTCGCGCAGCAAACGCTCGATGTGCAGCGCCTGATTGCGGTGCGAGAGGCTGGCGCGATCGGCCGCAAGACGCACGACGAAGCGCTCCATGTCCCGGCGCAAGGCCAGCAGCATGCGCTCGCGCGCGAGATCGATCGGCGCGATGTGCAGGCCATGGCGTGGGCGGATGATGATGAGCGTATCGGCGGAGAGACGGTTGACGGCGTGATGCACCGGCGTGCGGCCGAAGCCGGTGATCTGCTGCAATTCCAGCATCGTCATGAACTGGCCGGGCTTGAGCTCGCAATGAACGAGCAGCTCCTCGATCTTCTGATAGGCCAGCTCGAAGAAATTGAGCCGGTTGCGCCGCGAGGGCTTGCCCTCGCCGTCGTCGTTTCTCACCACCTCGAGCGAGCGCTTGCGCCGTGCCATGTCGTCCTCTCCCGTCAGCCCGCGCTCTCGTTGCCGGGTGGCGCCTTATTTGTGGCACCCTTAAAACATGTTGTGATATATTACAAGCAAGCGTAAGACTTTCGCGGATGCGTTACGTGCTGCAGCGCAAAATGAAAACACGACCGGTGCGAGGCGCCTGTGACGGGAGGACATTGCCGTGAAGATCACCTCGATCGAGACGCTGCGCACCGAGGAATTTTCCAACGTCATCTGGGTGCGCGTTCACACCGATACCGGCATGATCGGTCTCGGCGAAACCTTTTATGGCGCTGGCGCAGTCGAAGCGCAGATCCACGACACCTTTGCCGGCCGCCTGCTCGGCCGTAATCCCCTCCACATCGAGGCGATCCATCGCGACATGTTGAACCTGCCGATGGCGCAGTCCTCGACCGGCGTCGAATATCGCGCGGCGTCGGCGATCGACATCGCGCTGTGGGATCTGTTCGGCAAGGTCTGCAATCAGCCGGTGCACCAGATGCTCGGCGGCCTCTGCCGCGACAAGCAGCGCATCTACAACACCTGCGCCGGCACGCAATATGTCCGCTCAACCAATATCAGCCCGGTCGCCAACTGGAATCTCGGCGCCTCCAAAGGTCCCTACGAGGACCTCGACGGCTTCATGCACCACGCCGATGCGCTCGCCGAAAGCCTGCTGGAGAGCGGCATCTCCGCGATGAAGATCTGGCCGTTCGATCCGGCGGCACAGGAGAACAAGGGCCTCTACATCACCGCCGCGCAGATGAAGCACGCGATCGAGCCGTTCGAGAAGATCCGCAAGGCGGTCGGCGACAAGATGGAGATCATGGTCGAGCTCCATTCGTTGTGGAATTTGCCGACCGCAAAGCAGATCGCCCGCGCGCTCGAGCCCTACAAGCCGACCTGGTACGAAGACCCGATCCGGATGAACTCGCCGCAGGCGCTCGCCGAATATGCGCGCTCGACCGACGTCTGGGTCTGCGCCAGCGAAACCCTCGGCTCGCGCTTCCCCTACAAGGACATGCTCGACCGCGACGCCATGCATGTGGTGATGGCCGATCTGTGCTGGACCGGCGGCCTCACCGAGGGCCGCAAGATCGCGGCGATGGCCGAGACCTATCACCGGCCCTTCGCGCCGCATGATTGCATCGGCCCGATCGGCTTCATCGCCGCCATCCACATGTCGTTCAGCCAGCCCAACACGTTGATCCAGGAATCCGTGCGCGCCTTCTACAGGGGCTGGTACAATGAGCTCGTCACCACGATGCCCACGATCAAGGACGGCCATGTCTATCCGATGGAAGGTCCCGGTCTCGGCGTCGACCTTCTGCCCGCCGTGTTCGATCGCGCCGATCTGACCGTGCGTCGCTCCAACGCTTGAGGATTTTTTTAGGATGAGCACCGCACTCTTCGACCTTTCCGGCCGCACCGCGCTTGTGACCGGCTCCTCCCGCGGGCTCGGCCGCGCCATTGCCGAGGGCATGGCCAGGGCTGGTGCCAGGATCATCGTCAATGGCGTCGACCCGAAGCGCGTCGAGCAGGCCGTCGTCGAATTTCGCGCCGCCGGCTATCAGGCCGAGGGCGCCGCCTTCAACGTCACCGACGAGCCCGCGATCGTCGCGGCCTTCAACGACTTCGACAGACAAGGCATTGCAGTCGACATCGTCGTCAACAATGCCGGCATCCAGCACCGCAAGCCGCTGGTGGAATTCACCACCGACGAGTGGCGCAAGGTGATCGAGACCAACCTCACCAGCGCCTTCGTGATCGGCCGCGAAGCCGCCAAGCGCATGATCCCGCGCAAGCACGGCAAGATCATCAACATCGGCTCGCTCGGCAGCGAGCTGGCGCGTCCGACCATTGCGCCTTACACCGCGGCCAAGGGCGGCATCAAGAACCTGACCCGCTCGATGGCGGTGGAATGGGCCCAGCACGGCATCCAGGCCAATGCGATCGGCCCCGGCTACATGCTCACGGACATGAACGAGGCGCTGGTCAACAACACCGATTTCAACAACTGGCTGATGGGCCGCGTCCCCTCAAAGCGCTGGGGCAAGCCTGACGAGCTGGTCGGCGCGGCCATCTTCCTGGCGTCGGATGCCTCCACTTACGTCAACGGCCAGATCATCTATGTCGATGGCGGCATGATCGCCGCGATGTAATCGCGAAACCTGAGGGAACGAGACCATGCGCGCCGTCGTCATTCACGCCCCGAAGGATTTGCGGATCGACAGCTATCCCGATCCCGCACCCGGCCCGGGCGAGGTCCGCGTCAAGATCGCCAATGGCGGCATCTGCGGCTCCGATCTGCATTACTACCATCATGGCGGCTTCGGCGTCGTCCGCATCCAGCAGCCGATGGCGCTGGGACACGAGATCGCGGGCGTGGTCGCGGCCATCGGTGACGGCGTCACCAGCGTAAAGACCGGGACGCGCGTTGCGGTCAATCCGAGCAAGCCGTGCGGCAAGTGCCTGCATTGCCAGGAAGGCCTACGCAACCAGTGCCTCGACATGCGTTTCCTCGGCAGCGCGATGCGCTTTCCTCACGTGCAGGGCGGTTTTCGCGAGTTCATCACGGTCGATGCGACGCAGGCGGTGCCGATCTCCGACAAGCTGTCGCTCGCGGAAGCCGCGGTCGCCGAGCCGCTCGCGGTGTGTCTCCACGCCGGCAAGCAGGCCGGCGCCCTCCTCGGCAAGCGCGTGCTGATCACCGGCTGCGGCCCGATCGGCGCGCTGATGATTCTTGTCTCGCGCTTCGGCGGCGCGTCCGAGATCGTCGTGACCGATGTCGCCGACGCGCCGCTCGCGGTAGCAAAAAAGCTCGGCGCCACGCATGCGATCAACGTCGCGACCAGTGCCACGGCGCTCGATCCCTGGCGCGCCGGCAAGGGCGTGTTCGACACGCTGTTTGAAGCGTCCGGCAATCAGGCCGCGCTGCGCACCGCGCTCGAGGTGCTCCGTCCCGGCGCGACGCTGGTGCAGCTCGGCCTCGGCGGCGAGATGACGCTGCCGATCAACTCCATCGTCGCCAAGGAATTGCAGCTCCGCGGCACCTTCCGTTTCGATCCCGAGTTCGAGCTGGCGATACGGCTGATGGGCGAAGGCCTGATCGACGTGAAGCCGCTGATCACGGCGACGATGCCATTCGAGAACGCGGTCGCCGCCTTCGAGCTCGCCAGCGACCGCGCGCAATCGATGAAGGTGCAGCTGACGTTCTGAGGCCAGCCGGAGCCTCAGGGCTGCGCCAGCGCGGCCATGACCTCGCGGGAGACGAAGATCTCGGCACGCTCCCACGATTCATCATTGTCGCCGCGGAAGGTGTAGAGCTTGTCCATCACGACCTTTTTGGCGCCGACGTCGATCACCGCGACCTTGGCCCATTGCACCAGCGTGCTGGTCTTCTGGATGCCGCCGATGACCTTGAACGCCGCCCCCTGCTGCATCGACGGCGCAAGCCGGTAGCGCGGGTCGGCGGCGATATCCCGCCGGAGCGCGACCATGAATGCCTGCAGCCGCCGCTCGTGGGCGGCGCTCTGGTCGGCCGGTTCGGCCGAGGTATCGGCATAGCTGAAATCGTCGAGCGCGACGGTGGTCTCAGCGGCTACGGCCCGGCCATCCAGCCCGGCGCCGAGAAGAACAACGAAAGACAGCAACGACAGGGTTCGGCGCATGACAGCCCTCACGTGACGGAAAGACTGCAGGCTAGGCGGACGCTTCGCGCAATGCAGCCGTGGCCATCCCGGCCAGCGCCGGGAAAATTTCACGACGTTGCACCGCAGTAAGGGTGCCGCTTTGCGCGGCTCGCGTTCTGCCGTTTAATGTGGAGGCGACAATTCCGTTCGCGCCAGGTGCCCGCCGATGTGGAACCGCCCGAGATTCGATCTCAAGGTCCGCCTGACCTTGCGCGTGGCCGCCATATCGGCCGCCTGCTTCGCCGCAATCTCCGCCTATTTCCTGATCACGGCCGACCGCGCAGCCCATGCGCGCATCGACGGCATTGCCGCTATCGTGGCAAAGACCCTAGAGCTGCAACAGGGCAAGGTCCTGTGGGCGGCGAGCCCCCGCTCGGACTTTCCTAACCTCGATCCTGTTTCAGCCTATGTGATGACGCCCGGCCTATGCCTGGCCTTCCGTGGCGTCGGCGGCGAGATGCTGCAACGCTTCTGTAGCGGCGCGCCGATCCCGGAGGACCCGCCGCCGCAGATCTTCACGGCGTTCTACCACAGCCTATTCGACCCCGGCCGTGAGGCCGCGCGGCCCGTAATCCTGCGCGGAACCAAGCTCGGCGAGGCCGTGGTCTCGGTCGATCCGGCCGTGCAGACGGCGGAGGCCTGGCACGAGGCCGGCCGCCTGATGCTGGCGCTTGCGATCGCGCTGCCACTGTTGTGCGTCCTGGTCTACGCGGCGCTTGCCCGCGCGCTGCGCCCGACGCGCATGATCCGCGCCGGCCTCGAGCGGATCGCCGCCAACGACCTCACCGCCCGGTTGCCGCCGTTCGATCTTGCCGAGCTGTCCGCGGTTCGCGACGTCTTCAATCATCTCGCCGAAAGCCTCGACACTGCGCTGGCCGAGCGCGCCGAGCTGACGCGGAAACTGATCGCGCTCCAGGACGAGGAGCGCCGCCATCTCGCCCGCGAGCTGCACGACGAATTCGGCCAGTCGCTCGCCGCCATCCGCGCGCTCGCCGCCTCCGCCCGCCAGACTGCCGCG
Source organism: Bradyrhizobium sp. S3.12.5 (assembly GCF_040548225.1). Classification (NCBI taxonomy): domain Bacteria; kingdom Pseudomonadati; phylum Pseudomonadota; class Alphaproteobacteria; order Hyphomicrobiales; family Nitrobacteraceae; genus Bradyrhizobium; species Bradyrhizobium sp. S3.12.5. The sequence goes on along the minus strand of NZ_JBEPRF010000045.1, from coordinate 8,618 downwards.
CAGGAGTGTCCCTCCTTGCTTGGCGAGTGCGACGGCATTGCGCGGACCGCAACCGGCATGATGGAGACGCTGCGCGGCACGCTGTTCCGGCTGCGCCCGCCTGACGTCGAGGAGCTCGGTCTCGTCGCCAGCCTCGAAGGTCTCGTTGCCGGCTGGAATGGACGCAGCCGCGGCGAGACCCGTTTTTCGATCCGTTTCGACGGCTCGTTCGAGACCCTGCCGGCCACGATCAGCGCCAACCTCTACCGCATCGTGCAGGAGGCGCTCACCAATGCCGCCAAGCATGCCGGCGCCACCAAGGTCAGCATGGAATTGACGATGCATGCCGGCGAGATCGCACTCGCCATCGACGATGACGGACGCTCGACCGATCGCGCCGCGAAATCCGGCATGGGCCTGCTCGGCATGCGCGAGCGCGTTGCGGCGCTGCGCGGCCGCCTGAGTTTTGAGGCCGGCCCCGCCGGTGGCTCGGCGCTGCGCGTCGTCATTCCGCTCGCAGCCGCCAATCCGCCAGCGCTGGAGCACGCGGCATGACCGCGACCATTCTGCTGGTCGACGACCATTCCGTGGTCCGCGAAGGCTATCGCTCCGTGCTCGAGAAGCAGCCGGGCCTGCGCGTCATCGCCGAAGCCGGCGACGGCGCGGAGGCCTATCGCCTGTTCAAATCCGAGACGCCGGACCTCGTCATCATGGATCTCAGCATGCCCGGCATCGGCGGCGTCGAGGCGGTCAGGCGCATCCGGCAATGGGACAAGGCGGCCAAGATCCTCGTCTTCACCATGCATGAGAATGCGGGCTTCGCCGTGCAGGCGATCCGCGCCGGCGCGAGGGGCTACGTCACCAAGACCAGCCCGCCGGAGACGCTGGTGCGCGCGGTGATGGACGTGCTCGCCGGCAAGATCGCGATCAGCCCCGATATCGACCACGAGCTTGCGCTGAGCCGGATCAGCGGCGAGAGCTCGGCCGCCGACGTGCTCACCCCGCGCGAGTTCGAGGTGCTGCGGCTGCTGCTCGCCGAAAACACCACGGAGGAGATCGCCGAGACGCTCCACGTCAGCCCGAAGACGGTGGCGAATCTGCACTCGCTGATCAAGGACAAGCTCGGTGTCGGCTCCGACATCGAGCTGGTCCGGCTGGCTCTACGGCAGGGACTCTTGACGCAGCTCGATCTCGGCGAGGCGTGAACGCTCAGGCGAGATAGCGCGTGAGATAGCCTTCCATGGCATAGAGCGCGCAGAGCGCAAGGCTCGACCACACCGCGGCGCTGAAATACAGGAACATCCAGGTCAGCTCGCCCTTCCAATGCGCGATGTCGTGGGTCACCACCCATCGCGTCGAGACGTCATGCAGGCCCTCGAGGAATCCAAGGAACCTGCCGCCTTCGGCATGCCCGGCCCGCCAGCGGCTGAGATACATGGGAACGTCGACGGTAACGAGGAAGGCAAGGAAGCAGGCGATGCCGACGATGCCAGCAATCAGCGCCCAGCGCACCGGGCCCTGGAATTCCGGCATCAGCCGGCACAGCGCGATGCCGGCAAGGAAGAAGGTCACTGCCCACAGCGAGTTCTCGATCGCGTTGAAGAGGAAGTTGGTGGTCACCACCGCGTACCAGGAAAAACATTCCGCGATGATGATGATCGGCACGATCACCAGCGCGATATTCACCGCAGTCTCTGCGCCGGTCATGTGACCGAGCTGATGCAGGATGATCGCCCATTGCGCGGCGAAGCAGACCTCGGCCACGGTCGCGACCGTGCGGCCGACGAACACGCTCGACAGCCAGGTGTCGAACAGGCAGATGCGCTGCACGTCGGCGCGCGGCAGCACCGAGCGGAAGGCGCAGCCGAACACATAGCCCGCGCAGAGCAGGAACATCAGGCCGATATCCGAACCGCCGCCGACACTGCCGGCAACAGTCGGATAGAACTCGCGGTACAGCATGAACCAGACGAGAATGTTGGCAGCGCTGACCAGCGTCAGGGACCCCCACCACCACGCGAGGGGATTTGACCGCGCCTGCCACTGCAACATGAATCGCTCCGCCGTAGTCAATATGACATTCAACGGTAGCAATTCTGTCATAATACTGCAGCAAGGCGCGACAAAAATCTGCGTGACGGCGTTGTCATAATTGGCCTGCGCGCTGTCATAATTGCGACGGCGACTGCTCTTCCCTCGCGTTTCCGAGTTCATCCCGGGGGCGTTCTTCGAAGCCCCCGGAACACGCGGGGCATTTATTTCTTCAGCCCGCCGACATAGGCCGCGAGCTTGTCCAGCGTCTGATAGCCGTACTCGACGGCGCCGAAACCGATCATGTGGTCGCGCTGCTCGGTGCTCGCGGCCAGCTGCCGCATCATCAGTACGGTCTTGCCGTTGCTCTGCTCGGCAAACGTGAGGGTGAAGCGAAACATGCCGGGATCGTCATCCTGGTCGCCGCCATGATCCATCTCCATCAGCTTCGGCCGCTCGATGCGCCGGAAGCGCATGCGGTTCGGATAGACGGTGCCGTCGGGACCGATCATGTTGAAGCGCCAGACGCCGCCGACACGCACGTCGATCTCGAAAGTCTCGATCTTGAATCCCTTCGGCCCGAACCATTGCGGCAGGTGCTTTGGGTCGGACCAGGCCTCGAACACCAGGTCGCGCGGCGCGTCGATCACGCGCGACATCACGATCTCGCGGTCGATCGACCATTGCGACAGGGCAGCATTGGCAGAACTCGTCATCGTCAGGCACCTTTCCGTTTGCTTGTCTTGTTGGTGGTCTTGTCGGTCGTCTTGGGCGGCCGCCTGGCGGCCGCCCTCTCCTTCTTGAGCTTCGTCACGTAAGCCTCGAACCGGTCGAGGCGCGCCTCCCAGATCGCGCGCTGGTGCTGGAACCAGTCTTCCGCACTGAGGAGCGCGTCCGGACTGAGGCGGCAGGTGCGCACGCGGCCGGATTTCTCCGACTGCACGAGCCCGCTCAGCTGCAGGACGTGGATGTGCTTCATGAAGCTCGGCAGCGCCATCTCGAAGGGCTCGGCGAGCTCGCCGACGGAGGCCTCGCCGGCGCACAGCCGCATCACGATGGCCCGCCGCGTGGGGTCGGCGAGCGCAGCAAAAACCTGGTCGAGCTGGGATATTTGGTTAGCCATGTAGCTAACTATACGCTTGCCGCGATCCGACGTCAATGATTGTTAGCTCGTAAGCTAAGTATTTCGCCCGACCGCGATGTGGAACCCGGAGCGCGCAATTGTGACTTGGGACAGCGGGCGCTCCCCGCTAGAAGATTCCCCGGGGGCGCACACACATATTATCCGGATCACGTGCCGCCTGTTGCCATCTCACCGCAATTCACCCGGCGAACCCTCGCACGCGCCGCGCTCGTTCCTGTTGCGATCGCGCTCCGGCCGCGTCGCGCATCGGCGGACTCCGACATGATCGCGCAGATGCGCGACATCGTTGCGGAGGAACTCGCGCCGACCGCAACGCCGGACCACCCCGGCGGCCTCGCAGCCGCTCTATACGCCGGCCAACATATCGAATTCTTCAATTACGGCCTCGCAGACGGCGCCACCAAGCGGCCGGTCACGCCGGACACGCTGTTCAGCCTCGCCTCCTTGCGAAAACCGTTTGAGGCGACGCTGGTGGCCCTCGGCGCGCTCCGCGGTGAGCTGCGGCTCGACGATCCCCTGCCGAAATATCTGCCGGAGCTCGACGGCGACTATGTCCGCCGCGTCACCGTCGGCGAGCTCGCCACGCACACCTCGGGACTGCTGCTGCCGACCGATCACCCGCCCTGGCCGAATGATTCTTACTCGCAGACGCAATTCATCGCGATGCTCAACGCCTGGACACCGCCCGCCGGCGTCGCGCCCGGCAAGCAGCGCATCTACAGTCATGCCGGCTACGTCCTGCTCCAGCTCGTGCTCGAGCGCTGCTATCACACACCGATCGCTGGATTGATCGAGAGCCGCGTGCTCACGCCGCTCGGCATGCAAGCCACGTCCATCCCCGAATGCGGAGCGGACAACCGCGCTATCATGGACGCGGCCTCGATGCGGCGCGTCGTGCAGGGCTATTCCGACCAGGGCGGAGCGATCGGCCCGATCGGCAACCAGCAGAGCTATTTCGACTTCCCCGGCACCGGCCAGATGTTCTCGTCCGCGCGGGATCTTGCAGCCTTCGTTGCGGCGGCCGTCGACGGCCATTCGATCGATCCGAGCCTGCGCGAAGCGCTGCGCATGACACAGCGCGAACGTTTCCGCGTCGACCAAAGGTTCGCCCAAGCCACGTTCGGCCAATCCATGGCCTGGGAGACCGTGCACCTTCCCGGCGTCACCGTCGTCGACAAGCCGGGCGGCCTCAACAACGCGTCAGGTTATATCGGCCTCGTACCGGCCCACCGGATCGGCATTGTGCTGCTCGCCAATCGCGGCGAATATCCGCACGAGATCGCCCGCTACAAGATCCTGCCCGCGCTGGCGCATCTGGTGAGCTCGCACGGCGGCTGAGGTTCGGAGCAGAAAGCCCCGGCCGAGCCAGGGCTTTCCACGCGAGAACAGGAACGGAATGCTCAGTATCTGGCGACGACCGGTCCGCCGAACTTGTAGTTCACGCCGACGCGCACGATGTTCGACTTGAGATCGACCGAGTGGGTGAAGACGTTCTGCAGCGCGCCCGCAGTCAGATTAGTGCTTGTCGCCGTGCTGCGCCCGAGATCAACATAGAGATATTCCGCCTTGAGCGACCAGCCACCGCCAATGGCATGTTCGCTGCCGACGCCAGCAGTCCATCCTACGCGCGTGTCGCGGATCGCGGCCGATTCCGTTACCGTGAACGTGTCGGTGAATTTGAAATTGCTCCTGACCTCGGCGATCGCCGCGCCGCCCGTCGCATAGATGAGCCAATTCGGCGTCGCGACGAAGCCGATACGGCCACGGATAGTGGCAAGCCAGTCGGCCGAGACCTGGGAGCTGACGGCGAAGCTGAACGGCGCGCAGCAGGGATAGACCGCCGAGCCGGTCGCCCCCCCCTTGAAGCCGAAATAGTTGATGTCGCCTTCGAGGCCGAATACGGCCTGGTTGACCTGCCAGTTATAGCCGGCGGTCAAACCGCCGGTCACGCTGGAGCTGTTGACTTTCTGGGCGCCGACCGCGGCGATGGCCGGAACGCTGCTGGCGGCGAAGTAGCCGGTCGGAGAAAACACGGTCGATGTGGTCGGGTCGGCGCTGCCCCATTGTCCGCCGACATTGGCGCCGACATAGAACCCGGTCCAGTTGTAGCTGGGCGCCATCGCCGGCGCCTTGGTGTACTGCGGCGCGAGGTCGGCCGCCATTGCAGACACGGTGCCTAAAACAACCGACGCGACCGCCAGCAAAAACTTCTTCATTGCAATCTCCTTGCCCCACGCGATCGGAGCCGCGTTCTCGAATGCGCCAGCCAAGTGGATCCGACGCAACCTAGGCATAGGCGGCACATCGCTCGGCGTCTTGGGCTGCGGCGAAGTTCGCATGGACTGTGACGAAGGGTGCGGTCCGCCACGCGCGAAGTGCGACGGGTGTGGCCGAAGTGCCACGCATTTTCCCATTGCAGCGACGCAAAATGCAGGCCCGCGTCGCGTCAGGACAGGGCGCGAGAGCGAGGATCCGAATCTGCTCTCGCCGCAGGCGCGCCTCAGACCGAGCGCGTCAGCCCGCCGTCGACGCGGATGTTCTGGCCGGTGATATAGGCGGCGCCGTCGGATGCGAGGAACGAGACCGTCGCCGCGATCTCCTCAACCTTGCCGTAGCGCTTCAGCGGCACGCTGTCGCGGCGCGCATCTAGCTGTGGCAGGCTGTCGATCCAGCCCGGCAGCACGTTGTTCATGCGGATGTTGTCGGCCGCATGGGCATCAGTGAAGATTTTGGTGAAGGCGGCCAGGCCCGCGCGGAACACCGCCGAGGTCGGGAACATCGCGCTCGGCTCGAACGCCCAGGCGGTCGAGATGTTGATGATGGCGCCGCCCTTCTGCGCCTGCATCACCGGCATGACCAGCCGGGTCGGACGGATCACGTTGAGCAAATACGTGTCGAGGCCAAGGTGCCACTGCTCGTCGGTAATCTCCGTGATAGCCGCGCGCGGGCCGTGGCCGGCGCTGTTGACGAGCACGTCGATGCGTCCCCACTTTGCCAGCGCGCCGTCGACGAGGCGCTTCAGATCGTCATTGGACTTGTTCGAGCCGGTCACACCGAACCCGCCGAGCTCGGCCGCGAGCGCCTCACCCTTGCCGGAGGACGACAGGATCGCCACACGAAAGCCATCGGCTGCGAGCCGCCGCGCCGCCCCTGCCCCCATGCCGCTGCCGCCCGCGGTGACGAGTGCGACCTTCTCTGCTGCCATGACCGATCATCCCTGTGATAGCGTTGAGGCGAACCGAAGGCTCAGCCTGTCATCAGGCCTTCTACAGCCAGACTTGCCCGCAAACCAGACTTGCTAACAAGTCCATCGCCACGAGGCCACGCGACATGAGCGATTTGCAGATCCGCCATTTGGGCCGTGAGGAGATCTCCATCGCGATCGAGTGGGCCGCGGCCGAGGGCTGGAATCCGGGCTTGCGCGACGCTGCCTGCTTCGCAATCCCCGACGCGAAAGGCTTCTTCGTCGGCGAGATCGACGGCGAACCCGTCGCGACTGTCTCCTGCGTCAATTACGACGACCGTTTCGCCTTCCTCGGCTTCTACATCGTGCGGGCAGGATTTCGCGGCAGAGGCCACGGCCTGCGCATCTGGAATGCTGCGATCGCGCATGCGGGCTCACGTGTGATCGGGCTCGACGGCGTCGTCGCACAGCAGGACAATTACAGCAAATCCGGCTTCCAGCTTGCTTACGCCAATATCCGCTACAGCGGCGCTGTCGTGACTCCGCCGCCGCCCGCCGATCTCGTTGCGCTCGACGCGATCCCATTCGCACTTGTGGAAGCCGACGATGCAACCGTCTTCCCCGCCCCGCGCGCGGCCTTTCTGCGCGCCTGGATCAGCACGCCTGGGCACGTCGGGCGCGCGTTGATGCGTGACAATAAGCTCGCCGCGTGGGGCGTGATCCGCACCTGCCGAACCGGCCGCAAGATCGGTCCGCTGGTAGCCGATGACCGCGCAGCGGCAGATGCCATCGTGCAGGCTTTGCTGGCCAGTCCCGGAAGCAGCGAGATTGTGCTCGACATCCCCGCGGTGAACCGCGAAGCTATTGCGCTTGCGGAATCCCTTGGCCTGAAGCCGACATTCGAAACGGCGCGAATGTACACTGGACCAGTCCCGTCACTGCGGCTCGACCGCGTGTTCGGCGTAACCAGTTTTGAACTCGGCTAGTATCGCCTCTGAATTTAGCCACGCCGGCCTGAATTTGTAATCTGCTTCACGTCTGCGCTGCGGCGCGGCGTGTATTCGTGTTCGATCCGCCGATTTGCCGGACGGCTCGATCATTATTTTTCTGATTATCTATATTTCATTCGCGAGGATTTCATGACCGAAACCAGAAGCAAGGCTCGCCCCTCTCAGCATGCGGCCGACGACCTGCCGCGCCCTGGAATCGCGGCTGCCTTGCTGCTCGCCGTTGTGGCGGCCTTCGCGATGCACACGCTCGTCTCGGCTCCCACGCTGCGCGAGGCCGCCGAAGCGGAGCTCGTGCGCGCCATTGCCGATGAGGATCGGGACTTCTGCGGTCAGTTCGGGCTGCGCCCGGGGACGACCTCTTTTGCGGCCTGCAGCCGCGAGCTCGCAAACGTCAGGCAGAAACAATCCGACCGCGACCGGGCGGCCGCGGTCGGAATCTTGTAGTGCATTCTGAAATGAGTTGCGCCGCTCAGTAGCAGCGCATGATGTTGACGGTGTGCTCGCCGCCGCCGCGGCCGGGCACCGTCACGGATTCCGTCGGGCAGCTCGGCACATAGGGCCGGTCGGACGGCACGACGTTCGGCGGGAAGCGATGCGCCCAGTCCCAGGGAACGTCGTAGGTGTAGGTATAGCGAACGTCGTTGGTGACAGGCTGGCCAGCATCGGCGAAAGGTTCGCTGTACGCCGCACCGTCGTAGAAGAACCCGCCGCCGCCCGGCCAATAAACCCAGGGATTGTTGCGAGCATTGTTGCGGCCGCGGAACCGCGTCCCCGGCGCGATCGGCGGACGTGCCGCAACCGGCGGTGCGGCAGCGCTCACCATGCCATGCGGGGCGGCACCGCCCGGTCGCGCAAAACTGTCGCTGGGGGGAAGGAGCAGCGCGGCTGCGCTGAGCGAGGCGAGCAAGGCCCCATTTGATCTGGACATCATGATACGCACCAACTCGTTTGGCTTCGCGGATAACGGCTCCCCACCGCACGCTAGGCCGGGCTGTTGCCCACCCGCAAACGTATAATTAATTGTTGGTTAAGGCACGGAATTAACAGGGAACCGGGTGCGACCGAACGCCCGGAATTTCGGCGACCGTAGCCCGGAGGCCCAACACTTGCGTTGCCCGACGGGCAAAACACCCAAGCCCTCGGTCAATCCGCCTCGCCAAAAATATTCTACTTTACCGAAATTCGGAAACGGCGTATGTGTGGTCCCACTCCGGCCCAAGGAAGAGGGGCGTATCGCGATCGTCACGAACGCGGGCCGGGCGGCGGTGGG
>NZ_JBEPRF010000044.1:0-23765 GCF_040548225.1 Bradyrhizobium sp. S3.12.5 | reverse complement strand
TCAGAGGCCTCTCAGCCAAATTAGGCCAAAAACCAGCGATCATCCGCTTCCGCTTCAGCATCGCAGCGTAACCGCGAGATTCTTGCCCAGCCTCGTAGCGTGCCCACCATCGGGGAGTGACGGTGGTATGGTGGGCACGGCGCCAGAGCGCCTTTTGCCCACCCCACGATTCTCGCCAGGACATCGGCGGCAACACCCCCCCCACGTTGACTCCCCCTCCCAACTCAGGGAAAAGCGCGGCCGTGACGATCGCTCCCGACATCACCGTGAAGCCCGACGGCGCGTCGCGCCGGCCGCTCGTCATGGCCGCGCTGGTGATCGCCGCGATGACGGTGCTGCGCATCGTCTATGCCTCCGCGATCGAGCTGCGCACCGACGAGGCCTATTACTGGACCTGGTCGAAGGAGGCGACGCTGAGCTTCCTCGATCATCCGCCCGGCGTCGCCTGGCTGATCCGCTTTGGCACCGCGATCTTCGGCGACACCGTGCTCGGGGTCCGCTTCGGCGGGATCGTTGCGATGCTGGTGACGCAGTGCCTGCTCGCCGACATCGTGCGCCGCCTCACCCATGATGTGCGCGCGATCGTGGTTGCGGTGCTGATGCCGGAGGCCGCGCTGTATTACGGACTGCTGATGGCCAAGGTCGCCCCCGACGTCGTCATGATCCCGTTTGCGGTGGCGATGACGTGGTCGCTGGTGCGGCTGGCGCAGAGCGGGGATGGACGCTGGTGGCTCGCCGCCGGCCTGTTCGCCGGCCTGTCGCTGCTGTCGAAATTCACCGCGATCATGTTCGCGCCTGCGGTCGCCGCGTTTCTGCTGGTGCCGGATTGGCGCTGGCGCTGGCTGCGCAGCCCCTATCCCTGGCTCGCGGTGCTGATCGCCATCGCAATGTTCTCGCCGGTGCTGATCTGGAACGCGCAGCACGACTGGGCCTCGTTCCGTTTCCAGGGCGTGCGCGCCACCGCCAATTACGGCATCTCGCTGCGCACCATCGGCGATTATATCGGCCTGCAATTTGGCCTCGTTGGTTTCGTCTTGTTGCCCGTGGTGCTGTTGGGCCTCGCGATGACGGCCTGGCGCGGCTATCGCAGGCGCGAGCCGGTTGCGATCCTGCTGTCGACCGCGGTGCTGGTGCCGTTCGGCTATTTCTTCTTCAAGTCGCTGACGCTCAGGGTCGGCGACACCTGGCCGATGTTCATGTGGCCGATCGGCTTCGCTGCCGCCGCGGTGAATCTTGCGATGATGCCCAGAGAAGGCTGTTCGGCGTGGATGATCCGGTCGAGCATCTTCTGGGCGAAGGCGGCGCTGGTGTCGGGGATCGCCTTCGTCGTGATCGTATTCCTCTATTACGTCGCAGCGCCCTGGAATTTCATCGGCAAGATGGATCCGATCGGCGCCGAGGCCGGCTACGAGCAGGTCGCCGCGCGCGCACAGGCCGCACTGGATGAAACCGGCGCGACCTGGATCGCGACCACGGATTACCGCACCTATGCCATGATGCGCTGGCTGTTCCGCGGCCGCGCCCCCGTAGTCGAAATCAACGAGCGCGGCCGCTTTCAGGGTTTTCGCGATCCCGGCATGGACCGGATCCGGGGGCAGACGGGGATCTATATCGGCCGCCAGCCCGACGATCATTCGCCTCTCTGGGAGTCGATCCCCGCGAGGCGCGAGACGTTGGGACGGGTCGAACGCCGCTGGCGCGGTGTCCTGATCGACACCTACACAATCGACAAGCTCTCCGGATGGACGCCTGAGCTGTCTCCGCCAAAGGACTCGCCGCTGTTCCAGTGGCGCGTGCTGGCCTTGCGAGCTACGCCTCGTCCTCTTTCCTTCGCAGCAGATCCGTCGCGAGATCCGACAGCTTCGGCGGCGGCAGGGCGGCGAACGGCAGCGGTCTTGTAACGTCGATAGCAGCCAATCCCAGCCGCGCCGTCAGCAGCCCGTTGAGCATGCCTTCACCGAGCCGCTGCGACAGTTTTGCTGCAATCCCGTGCCCGAGCATCTGCTGCACCAGGCTGTCGCTCGCGGCGAGACCGCCGGTGATGGCGAGATGGGCGATGACGTGGCGGAGCAGGCGGATCATGCCGAGCGCGCCGGGCCGGCCACCATAGAGCCGGGCGAGCTGGCGGATCAGGCGCAGCGAGGCCACGAACACGAAGAGCACGTCGAACAGCGCGCGCGGCGAAACGGCGGTGACAATCGATACCCGCTGCGCCGCCGACGACACCAGCCGCCGTGCCTCGGCATCCAGCGGCGACATCAACTCGCGCTCGGCGAGCCGGATCATGTCGGCGCCGTCGATGATCTCGCCGGAATGACTTTCGAGTGCGGCACGGGCGCGGGCAAGGCGCGGGTTCTGGTGCGCAATCGCGATCAGATCCTGCACGATAACGCGGCTCTCCTTGCGATCGTCGCTGGCGAGCACCTCGGCGGCGCGCCGATGCAGCTTTTCGATCGTCGCAAGCCGTGCGAGGCCAAACGCCTCGCGCCCGATCACCACCGCGAGCGCAAGCGTGGTAACGAAGGCGAGCGCCAGGCCAACGAAGCCGAGGCTCTCGCTGCGCGCAAACAGATCCTCGATCAGGCGGACGATGCCGAGCCCGGTGCCGAGCAGCGTCAACCCGGCGACGCCGGACCAGAACAGCGCGCCCCAGGGAAAGCCGCGTCGCGCCGGAAGCGCCGTTTCGATCGGCACCGGCAATGTCGCTGGATCGGGCTCCGGCGTGATCTGGATGGTGGCGCGACCGATACGGCTCGTCTCGTCGGCTTCGGTCACGACGACGCCGGGATCGTCGAGCCGGAACGTCGCCGGCCGCCGCGGCTGGGATCGGTCGTTCATGCGAGCTTGTCTCCGATCAGGAACTGCAAGGCACGGTCGAGACGGATGTGAGGCAGTGCGGGCTCTTCCGTCCCTTCGCGTTCGAGCTTTGGCGGACGGAAGCGCAGGAAGCGGAAATCGCTTTTCTCGGCGGCTTCCGTTGACAGTCCACGGAACGCATCGGTGCCGTTGAAGAGCGGCTCGGGATCGAGCGGCAGATCGCCCGGAAAGGTCGCGACTTCCGTGGTGCCGTCAAAGAACTCGCCATTGGCGCTTTCGCCTGCGGCCGGCGTTCCCAGGATCGAGGGCAATTTGTCGCGGCCACGGGTGACCTGGGCTTCCCGGGTGGCGCGGACGGCGGCGAGCGCCACCACATCGATTTGCGCGCCGGTATTTTCCGCACGCGACAGCGCCGGTGTCACCGCGCGGCGCAGCACGGCCTCGAGCCGGTCGTGGCTGGAATGATGCAGATGATCAGCTTTCGTCGCCGCGAACAGGATGCGGTCGATGCGCGGCCGGAACAGGCTGGAAAGGAGCGTGCTGCGGCCGATGTTGAAGCAGTCGAGAATGCCGGCGAGCGCGGCTTCGAGATCGTGCAGCGCCTCGGGGCCGGAGTTGAATGCGGAAAGCGCATCGGCCAGCACGATCTGGCGATCGAGCCGGGCAAAGTGATCCCTGAAGAACGGCCGCACCACGACATCCTTGTAGGCCTCGTAGCGGCGCACCATCATCGCCCACAGCGATCCCTCCGGAGCCTGGCCACCGACGGGCACCTCGAGCGGCGCAAAAGTCAGCGCCGGCGTGTCGGCGAGACTGCCTGGCATCAGGAAGCGGCCGGGCGGCAACAGGCTCATCGCAAACCGTTCGTCGCGGCAGGCGCGCAGATAATTGGTGAAGAGCTTTGCGGCGGTGAGTGTCGCCTGCTCGTCTTCGCGCGCGTCGGGCTTGAGCGTTGCGAGATGGGCGTGCCAGTCCGCGGCCAGATGCGCGCGCGGCGCTTCGCGCGACAGCGCCAGGCTTTCCGCCGACCATTGCTCAAAACTCTTCTGCAGCAGCGGTAGATCGAGCAGCCATTCGCCGGGATAATCGACGATGTCGAGCGTCAAGGTGCGGTCGGCGCCGTTCGGGCGCTGATAGTCGATGACGAGACGCAGCTCGCTGATATCGACGGTCGAGCTCGGCCAACGCCGTTCCTCGATCAGTGCGCGTAGATGGCTTTCATAGGAAAAACGCGGCACGGCGTCGTCCGGCTGCGGCGCCAGATGCGCCCGCGCAATCCGCCCCGAGGCATAGGCCTCGAACACCGGAAACCGGCCGCCGCGCGTCAGCCCGTGGATCAGCGCGGTGATGAATACGGTCTTGCCGGCCCGTGACAGGCCGGTGACGCCAAGCCGCACCGTCGGGTTGAAGAAGTGCTCGCCATAGTCGATCAGCGCCCGGGCCGACAGGCGCGCCTCTTCGACCATATCCTGGAAGCTGAATGCCATATGAACGTGATTAATCCCGGGCGGGCGGAACAGCGAGGCCGTTCACAAAAGTGGCAATTGCGTGAGGAAAATCAAGCTTCATACTTCCACCGCCTTTGTCGGCAAATCAGCCGATTGAACGACGCGCAGATCCCGAAACACGTCCCGAAACACCCATAGAAGAAGACATTGTCTTAAGCCTTTGCGGATTGCCATGACCGTCTTCCAGCTGAAGCAGCTCGCCTCCCATTCCGTCCATGCCGCGGCCGATGCGGTCGGCCGGCACTACGATCGCGCCGAACTGATCGCCGACGGTGTCATCCATGCCATCGGCGTGCTCTCCGGCATTATCGCCGCGACCGTTCTCGTCGTGCTCGCGGCGGTCTATGCCGATGCGGCCGACATCGCCGGGGTCTCGATTTATGTCGCCGGCCTGCTCTCGATGCTGGTGCTGTCGGCGAGCTATAATCTCTGGCCGGTGTCGCCGGTGAAATGGCTGCTGCGGCGGTTTGACCATTCCGCGATCTACCTCCTGATCGCCGCGACCTACACGCCTTTCATCCTTGAAGTGAAGGACAGCGTGTTCGCGCTGGCGCTGCTGGTCTGCGTCTGGTGTGTCGCGATCGTCGGCATCGTGCTGAAGCTGCGCTATCCCGGCCGGTTCGACCGTGCTGCCATCGGTATCTATCTTGCCATGGGCTGGAGCGGCGTGATGCTCTACGGCCCCGTGGTCCGGGCGCTGCCCGCGCTGGCGCTGGGCTTTGTGCTGGCGGGCGGCATTCTCTATAGCCTCGGCGTGATCTTCCATGCCTGGCGGCGGCTGCGCTTCCAGAACGCAATCTGGCACGGCTTTGTCTTGGCCGGCGCGGCGTGCCATTATACCGCGGTGCTCGACCTCGTGTTGAGCTGAGCAAGTTCCGCGAAGCGGGATAAAGACCAATCAAGAAAAGAGGGGACGTCGCATGCAGGTGACCGGCAAGGTCGTGGTCGTCACGGGCGGCGCGAACGGCATCGGCAAGGCGCTGTGCGAGGCCTTTCACAAGGCGGGTGCGGCCAAGGTCGTGGTCGCGGACATGGACGCTGCGAACGCGCGCGCCGTCGCCGCCAAGGTGGACGGCGCAGCCTTCAGATGCGACGTCGCGCAGGAAAAGGACATTTCTCACGTCATCGAGGAAACCGAGCGGCAGTTCGGCCCGATCGAATTATTCTGCTCCAATGCCGGCATCGGCGGCGGCTTCGATCCGATGTCGGCCAATGCCGGCGGCGCCTCGGACGAGCCGTGGCAGCGCAGCTGGGCGATCCACGTGATGGCGCATGTCTATGCGGCGCGGCATCTCATTCCCCGCATGAAGACGCGCGGCGGCGGCTATTTCCTCAACACCATCTCGGCCGCGGGCCTGCTGTCGCAGGTCGGCAGCCCCGCCTATTCCACCACCAAGCATGCCGCGGTGGGTTTTGCCGAAAACCTCGCGATCTCGCACAAGGCGGACAATATCAAGGTCTCGATCCTCTGCCCGCAGGGCGTCGACACCAACATGCTGCGCTCGATCCCGAAGGGCCCGCAATCCGGCGACGGCGACCTCACGCCCGAGCAGGTTGCCGAAGACGTGCTGGCCGGCCTCGAGCAGGAAACCTTCCTGATCCTGCCGCACCCCCAGGTGCTCGGCTATATGCGCAAGAAGTCCGAGAATTACGATCGCTGGATCGGCGGCATGGCCAAGATCCAGGCCAAGATGCGGGAGGAGTTCGGGAAGTGACCGTTAGGTCATCCCGGGGCGGTCCGTAGGACCGAACCCGGGATCTCGAGATTCCGGGCTACGCACCTTACGCCACCTCATCCCCCACCCGACTCTCCCGCAACGCCCGCGCATAGAGCATCATCCCCTCGCGCACCGTACGCTGCTCGGCGGCCGTCAACGCCGCCAGCGCGCCGCGCACCTGCTGCCGGCCGAATGCATGCAGCGCGTCCAGCGTGCGCCGGCCCTTCGCGGTCAGCGACAACAGCTTGCTGCGTGCGTCAAGCTCATCCGGCGTCTCCCTGAGCTCGCCACAATCGATCAGTTTGCGCACCAGGCGGCTGACGCTGGATTTCTCCAGCCGCAGGAAATCGCCGAGCTCGCCCGAGGTCAGCGGGCCGCGGATGCCGATCTCCAAAATCGTGTGCACCGCCGACGGCGGATAGTCCGAGGCCGCCACCGTCGCATCCATGAAGCCGAGCTCGCGCACCATCAACCGCGAGGCAGCGCGGATGTCGTCGATCAGAGCGAGTTCAGCCATCTTGACTCTCGGCATATAGGTGTATCATACAACTATACGCACGCAACGGCGCGGGCAAGCGTTTTTGGAGTGAGCCATGAGCGGAACTTTGCCAACCGGTGAGCGGATGAGGGGCAAGGTCTGCCTCGTCACGGGCGGCGGCAGCGGCATCGGTCGCGCCACCGCACTGCGGATGGCGGCCGAGGGTGCAAAGGCGGTTGTTGTCGCAGGCCGGCGCGAGGTCGAGATCGAGGCCGCCGCAGCCGCCTGCCGCGAGCTCGGTGCGGAAGCCATCCCGATCAAGACCGATATCACGCGAGACGACGAGGTCGAACGCCTGGTCCGCACGGCCGATGAACGCTGCGGCCGTCTCGATGTCGCCTTCAACAATGCGGGCTTCCAGGAGCGCCGTGCGCCGCTGGAACAGCAGGGCATGGACGTCTACGACAGCGTGTTCGACACCAATGTCCGCGCGCTGTTTTTGTGCCTGCGCCACCAGCTGCCAGCGATGCTGGCGAACGGCGGCGGCAGCATCGTGGTCAACGCCTCGGTCAGCGGCGTGCGCAATCCCAATCCCGGCTTTTCGCTCTACTCGGCCTCGAAGGCCGCCGCGATCTCGCTGACGCGCTCGGCGGCGATGGAGAATGCCCCGCGTGGCATCCGCATCAACGCCGTCGCGCCAGGACGTGTCATCACCGACATGATGCTCAGCGCCGGCGTCGGCGATGTCGCAACCGTGGGCGCCGGCCTGCCGCTGCGGCGCATGGGCACGCCGGAAGAGGTGGCCGAGGCCGTGGTGTGGCTATCGTCGGATGCGTCGTCCTACGTGGTTGGCCATGTGCTGGCGGCGGACGGGGGATTTCTGGCGGCGTAGCGCCTAATGCTTCTGCCCATACAGCACCGGCACCGCCGAATCCACGACCACCTCCACGAGGCTGGTGCCATCGTGCGCCATTCCGCGCTTGAGCGCCTCGCCGAGCTCCGCCGCCTTGCTCACCCGCACCGCATGGCACCCCATGCCTTCGGCGAGCCGGACGAAATCGATTCCCGGCAGCTCCAGGCCCGGCACGTTACGCACCTGCATCACCTGGCTGAACGATCGCATCGCGCCGTAGCCGGAATTGTTGATGACGACGATGGTGAGCGGCAGTTTTCGCTGCGCGGCGGTCCACAGCGCCTGGATCGAATACATCGCCGAGCCGTCGCCGATCAGGCACACCGTGCGGCTGGTTGGCTTGCCCAGCGCCATGCCGACTGCGGCGGGCAGCGAATAGCCGAGGCCGCCGCTTGCCATGGTGTAAAAACTGTCCTGGCCGCGCATCGGCAGGAATTTCTGCATCGCCGGCCGGTGCGAGGGCACTTCCTCGACAAGTGACGCGCCATCCGGCATCGCCTGCGACAGCGAGTGCAGCAGAAAATCGACCGGCAGCGGATCGGCGGCCTGCGGCGCCGGCGGCAATTTGCGGCCCTTTGGCGTGGCGCGCTTGCTCTCCAGCAAGAGCTCGAGCAACGCGCTCAGCGCCGGCTTCATGGTCGCGATGATGCTAGTGCCGACCGGTGTCACAGCGGCAGCATCCGGATCATCCGTGATCTGGAAGATCGTCGCGCCGCCATCGAAAATCGCGGCATGACCTTCGACGTGGAAAGTGAAGACGGGCGCGCCAATGACGACGACGACGTCGTGCTCGCGCAGCGCGTCGGAGAGTTGCGCCGGCGAGGCATGCAAAAAGCCCGCGAATTGCGCATGCCGCTCGGGGAACGAGCAGCGCGCCGAGAACGGGCTGACCCAGACGCTAGCCTTCGCCTTCTCGGCGACGCGCACCATCAGATCGACAGCGCCGGCGCGGTCGACACCGGGGCCGACGACGAGGGCAGGGTGCCTTGCGGAACCGAGCGCGGCAACCAGCGTCTTCATCGCCTCTGCCTCGGGCCCGATCTCGCGGCTGACCTTGCGCGCCTCGACCGGCGCTGTCGCATGCGCCCAGTCGTCGATCGGGATCGACACGAAGGTCGGCCCGCAGGGCGGCTGCATCGCCGTGTAATAGGCCCGCGCGATTGCGGCTGGCACGTCCTCGGGCCGCGCCGGCTCGACGCTGTACTTCACATAGGGCCGCGGAAATTCGGAGGCGCGCTCGGCGTAAAGAAACGCCTGCAACGGCAGGATCGAGCGGGCCTGCTGGCCGGCGGTGATCACCAGCGGCGTCTGGTTGCGGTGCGCGGTGTAGATATTGCCGAGCGCGTTGCCGACGCCGGCCGCGGAGTGCAGATTGACGAAGCCGGCATTGCGCGTCGCCTGCGCATAGCCGTCGGCCATGCCGACCGCGCTGGCCTCCTGCAGTGCCAGCACGTAGTCGATGTCGTCGGGCCAGTCGCTCAGGAACGGCAGCTCGGTCGAGCCGGGATTGCCGAAGACTTTTTTGATGCCGAACGAGCGCAGCAGGTCGAGCGTCGCCTGCTTGACGGTGACGGACTTGCTGCCGGTCTTGCCGTTCTTTGCCATGGTTTCCGTCCCCTGTTGTTTATCGACGCTCCCGGCCCCACCCGTCATTGCGAGGAAGCCCTTGCGACGAAGCAATCCAGACTATCTCCGCGGAAAGACTCTGGATTGCTTCGCGCGCTCGCAATGACGAGGAGGAGGCAGCGGTGGTTTACCACACCGCCGTCCCCTTCATCGTCGGCTGCCCTTCCGCGTTCGCGGTCCACAGCTCCATGCCATCGGCGGTCTCGTTGGCGTTGATGGAGAACTCGCTGCCCTCGAACAGCGGCTGCAGGCCGCGATAGGTGAACTTGTTCGGCGGCCTGCCGCTGCGGAGTTTTGCCGCCATCTCGATGATGAGCGCTGCCTGCAGCGGGCCGTGGAAGATCAGGCCCGGATAGCCCTCGACCCTGGTGACGTAATCGCGGTCGTAATGGATGCGGTGGCCGTTGAAGGTCAGCGCGGAATAGCGAAACAGCAGCACGGGATCGGAGACATGGGTCTCACGGTGCTGCGCATTCGGCGGCGGGGCCTTTGCTGTTGCGGGCGCGATGCCCGTCATCTCGCGATAGACGATGTCCTGCCGCTCGCGGATGGCAACGCCGCGTGGCGAGGAGATGCTGTGCTCCACCGCGACGAAGCACAATGTGCCGGTCGAGCCTGATTTCACCTGCACGTCGGCAATGCGCGAGGTCCGGGTCGATTCATCGCCGACGCGCAAGGGCTGCAGAAATTCGATCTCGCCGCCGGCCCACATCCGGCGCGGCAGCGGTACCGGCGGCAGGAAGCCGCCGCGGGTGGGGTGGCCGTCGGGCCCCAACATCGACATTGGAAACACCGGCTGCGCCAGGCACCAATGCACCGTGAACGGTGCGGCATCGCCCGCTTTGGGTTCGCCGATCTCCTGGAACAGCGTCGCGCGCAGGCCTCTGACGAGTTGCGCGGTGACGATGTCGGTCGCCTCTTCGCTGCGGCCGATCCATTGCCGCAAGTGATCGATGTCGAGCTTCCCGGTCATGGTGCCTCGCTCTTGTTATTTTCTGGATTGCGGATTCTCGCCGATCGCCGGCACCGCACCGTAAGCACGGGTCTCGCCGACGATGATCGGCGCCGGCGCGGGATAGCTGACGCGGCCGTTCGGCGTATCCACCTCGATGCGGCGCAGATGCGGATGGTTGGTGAGGTCGCTCATGGTGTTGACCTCGGCAAACGCGATGTCGGCATCCGACAGCCGCTTCAACAGCTCGTCGCGCGTCATCTTGCCGAAGATATCCGCGACCGTCCTGTCGGTGAAATCGCGGTTGCGCACGCGCTCGACCATGTTGGCGACGCGCGGATCGTTTGGCAGGTTGGGCTGGTCCAGCACCTCGGCACAGAGCGTCTTCCACTCGCGCTCGCTTTGGATCGAGATCAGGATGTCCTTGCCGTCCTTCGAGGTGAACACGCCATAGGGCGCGATCGAGGGATGACGCAGGCCCATGCGCTTGGGCGGATTGCCGGCCTCGGCGTTGAGCAGCGGCACGGTGCACCAGTCCGCCATCACGTCGAACATGGAGATGCGGATGTCACAGCCCTTGCCGGTGCGCCCGCGCGCGATCAGCGCCTCCAGGATCGCCGCATGCGCGGTGGCGCCGGTCGCGACGTCGACGATCGACATGCCGACGCGCGAGGCGCCGTCGGGATTGCCGGTGATCGAGGCAAGGCCGCTCTCGGCCTGGATCAAGAGATCATAGGCCTTGCGGTGTGCGTAGGGGCCCTCGTCGCCGTAACCGGTGATGGTGCAGGAGATCAGCTTTGGATAGTCCTGCAGCAGCCGCTCGCGGGAGAAGCCGAGCTTGTCCATCGAGCCCGGCTTGAGGTTCTGCACCAGCACGTCGGCGCTCGCGATCAGCTTTTCCAGCTCGGCGCGTCCCTCCGTGGTAGCGAGATCGACCACCGCCGATTGCTTGCCGCGGTTGAGCCAGACGAAATAGCTGCTCTGGCCCTTGGCCGCCGCGTCATAGCCGCGGGCGAAATCGCCTTCGGGCCGCTCGATCTTGATAACCTCGGCGCCGGCATCCGCCAGGCGCGAGGAGCAGAACGGTGCGGCCACAGCCTGCTCGACCGCAATCACCCTGATCCCGTCCAATGCTCCCATGATTGCTGCCTCAGTACGAGCGGGGCATGCCGAGCACGTGCTCGGCGACAAAGGACAGCACGAGATTGGTCGAGATCGGCGCGACTTGATACAGCCGCGTTTCACGGAACTTGCGCTCGACGTCGTATTCCTCCGCGAAGCCGAAGCCGCCATGCGTCTGGATGCAGGCATTCGCCGCTTCCCAGGACGCATCCGCGGCGAGCATCTTGGCCATGTTGGCCTCCGCGCCGCAGTCGAGCCCGGCTTCGTATTTGCGTGTCGCTTCCTTCACCATCAGCTCGGCCGCGCGCATCGCGGCATAGGCCTTGGCGATCGGGAACTGGATGCCCTGGTTCTGGCCGATCGGCCGGCCGAACACCGCGCGCTCCTTGGCGTAGTTGGTGGCCTTGGCGATGAACCACTTGGCGTCGCCGATGCATTCGGCCGCGATCAAAATGCGCTCGGCGTTCATGCCGGACAGGATGTAGCGAAAGCCCTTGCCTTCCTCGCCGATCAGATTCTCCGCCGGCACCTTCATGTCGGTAAAGAACACCTCGGTGGTGGCGTGGTTCATCATGGTGCGGATCGGGCGGATCTCGAGACCATTGCTCCTGGCCTCGCGCATGTCGACGATGAACACGGAGAGGCCATCGGTGCGCTTCTTGGTCTGCTCCTTCGGCGTGGTGCGGGCCAGCAGCACCATCAGGTCGGAATGCTCGGCACGGCTGGTCCAGATCTTCTGGCCGTTGACGATGTAGCTATCGTTGCCTTCCTTGCGCGCAAAGGTCTTGAGCGAGGAAGTGTCGGTGCCGCTGGTCGGCTCGGTGACGCCGAAGGCTTGCAGGCGCAATTCGCCGCTCGCGATCTTCGGCAGATACTTCGCCTTCTGCTCGTCGTTGCCGTGCCGCAGCACGGTGCCCATCGTGTACATCTGGGCATGGCAGCCGCCGCCATTGCAGCCCGCGCGCTGGATCTCTTCGAGGATGGCAGCCGCCGCCGAAAGCTTCAGGCCCGCACCGCCATATTCCTCGGGGATCAGCACCGAGAGGTAACCGGCCTGCGTCAGCGCGTCGACGAATGCCTTGGGGTAAGCCATCTCGCGATCGAGCTTGCGCCAGTATTCACCGGGAAACTGTGCGCAGAGCTTTGTGACGGCTTCGCGGATGTCGGCATGATCTTCGCTGTGGTGTTCTTCACTCATGGCGTTTCCCGAATGTGCGGCAGTTAAGATAACGCCGGCCGATCCTCTGGCGTTGTGAAAACAACGCCATCCCCCTATGCTCATTTGCTATAGCGTATGGAGTAGCCTTCCAGGATTGGCAAGCATGGATTTCCGGCAGCTCAGGACCTTCAGTTGTGTGGCGGAGCTCGGCAGCCTGAGCAAAGCGTCCGATACGTTGCGCGTGGCACAGCCGGCGCTGAGCCGGCAGATCAAGCTGCTGGAGCACGAGCTGCGCACGGAACTGTTCACTCGCAACGGCCGCGGCATGGTGCTGACCGAGGCCGGGCGCCTGCTGCTGGCGCGCACCTCCGGCATCGTGCGGCAGATCGACCAGATTCGCGACGACATCCAGTCGGCCAAGGGGCCGCCGTCGGGCCAGGTCGTGCTCGGCCTGGTTCCGACCGTGAGCTGCGTGCTGTCGGCGCGGTTTGCGCGGCGCTGTGTCGAAAAATACCCCGGCATTTCGCTGCGCATCGTCGAAAGCTACAGCGGCCACATCGTCGAATGGCTGCATCGCGGCGAGATGGACCTTGCCATCCTCTACGGCCGCTCCGCCGATCTGCATCTCAATGTGCAGAGCCTCGGGCGCGACAACATCGTCGCGGTCGGTCCGCGCGGCTGCGGTCTTGCGCGCAAGAAGAACGTCGACGTCGGCTGGCTGCTGCGGCAGCGGCTGGTGCTGCCCAGTCATTCGCACGGCCTCCGTGCGCTGATCGAGCAAGCGGCCGCGCAGCGCAAGATCAAGCTCAACGTCCAGCTGGAAGCAGATTCGTTCCGCGTGCTGACGAGCCTGGTCGAGGAGGGGCTCGGCTTCGCTCTGCTGCCGCCATCGTCGGTCCACGCCGAGGTCGCGGACGGACGTCTGGAAACCGCTGCCGTTTCCAAGCCGATGTCACGCGAGCTCATTTTCGCCTCTCCGATCGACCGCTCGCCCTCCACGGCCTCGCTGGCCGTCACCGCACTGCTGCGCGATGAGGTCGCCGCCTGCCGCAAGGAAGGCGTGTGGGACATCAAATTGAGTTAGATGCGCTGGTGTCGTAGACCAGTCGGGCGCCGTGTTGCCTTCGCATCTGGCGCGACCTGTCATGCCGGAATTTTATAGCTGGGCTCGGGCGCTGCGCGTTTGACGCGCAGGTGTACTCAAGATCTCGTCATTGCGAGCGTAGCGAAGCAATCCAGGAATCCCTCCGAGGTGGCAGTCTGGACTGCTTCGTCGCAAGAGCTCCTCGCAATGACGGAGGATGCAGCCGTTACCCCGGAATCCTCACCGGCAGCGACTCATATCCCTTGATGAAGCTCGAATAGATCCGCTTCGGCTCGCCGACCACCTCGATGCGGTCGAACCGCTTCAGCATCTCCTCCCAGACGATCCGCAGCTGCAGTTCGGCGAGCCGCATGCCGACGCAGCGGTGGATGCCGAAGCCGAAGGAGAGATGGGTGCGCGGCCGGGCGCGGTCGATGATGAACTCGTTCGGCTGCTCGATCATCTCTTCGTCGCGGTTGCCGGAGACGTACCACATCACGACGCGGTCGCCCTTCCTGATGTGCTTGCCGCCGATCTCGGTGTCGGCAAGCGCGGTGCGCCGCATATGCGCGAGCGGGGTCTGCCAGCGGATCACCTCGGGCACCATGGTGTCGATCAGCGCCGGGTCGGCGCGCAGCTTGTCGTATTGCTCGGGATTCTCGTTCAGCGCCAGCACCGAGCCGGTCATGGTGTTGCGCGTGGTATCGTTGCCGCCGACGATGAGCAGGATGATGTTGCCCATGAGGTTGTCGGGATCCATGAAGCGCGTGGCGTCGTTGTGGGCCATCAGCGACAGCAAGTCGTTGCGCGGCGCCGAGTTGACGCGCTCGTTCCACAGCTTCGACATGTAGGCGTAGCACTCGTCCATCTCGCGGCGGCGCTCTTCGGCGGATGAAACGATGCCGCTCTTGGGCAGCGCGGTCGCGACATCCGACCAGCGCGTCAGCTTGCGCCGCTCCTCCCAGGGGAAGTCGAACAGGGTCGCCAGCATCTGCGTTGTCAGCTCGATCGAGACCCGCTCGACGAAGTTGAAGGTCTCGTTGCGCGGCAGATTGTCGAGCACGGTCTGCGAACGCTGGCGGATCAGCTTTGCGAGGTCGTCCAGATGCGTCGGCGTGAACATCGGCGACACAGTCTTGCGCTGCGACGAATGCCTGGGCTGGTCCATCGCGATGAAGCTCGGCCAGTCGTAGCCGTCCGGCACGTCGCGGATCCCGATGCCGCCGAGCGTCGAGTCGGACGAGAACAGGCCGTGATTGGTGTCGACATGCATGATGTCGTTGTATTTCACCACCGACCAGTACGGCTCGATCGGCGCGTTGGTGCAGTAATGCACCGGCTCTTCCTTGCGGAGCCGCTCGAACCACGGCCACAACGTGTCGTCCTGAAACAGCCGCGGCGCGCCCGGATGAAAATTCTTCAGCGGCGTCGTATAGGCCTCCTCGCGCGCGCGCCGCATGCGTTCGGTCGTGTCGGCCTTGACCGGGGCCTGAATGTTCATGGGCGGTCGCTCCAGTTGACTCTTCCTTTGCCTCTCCCCGCGTGCGGGGAGAGGCCGGAATTCGAGCGAAGCTCGAATTCCGGGTGAGGGGGACTGTCCGCGATTCGGCTCTCACCGTATTCGCGGATAGAGCCCCTCACCCCAACCCTCTCCCCGTAAGAACGGGGAGAGGGAGTTTTCTCACGCGTCACGTCGCAATCTTGACCGGCAATGTTTCCAGACCCTTCACAAAGCTCGAATACACCCGCTTCGGCTCGCCGACTACGTCGATATGGTCGAATCGCTTCAGGATCTCCTCCCAGATAATCTTGAGCTGGAGTTCGGCAAGCCGCAATCCGACGCAGCGGTGGATGCCGAAGCCGAACGAGAGATGCGTGCGCGGGCGGGCGCGGTCGATGATGAACTCGTAGGGCTTCTCGATCGCCTCCTCGTCGCGGTTGCCCGAGACGTACCACATCACGACCTTGTCACCTTTCTTGATCTGCTTGCCGCGGAACTCGAAATCGGCAAGCGCCGTGCGGCGCATATGCGCAAGCGGCGTCTGCCAGCGGATCACCTCAGGCACGAAGCTGTCGAGCAGCGCGGGGTTTTCGCGCAGCTTGCGATATTGTTCGGGATGCTGGCTCAGCGCGAGAAGCGAGCCCGACATGGTGTTGCGGGTGGTGTCGTTGCCGCCGACGATCAACAAAATGAGATTGCCGAGGAAGTTCCGCGCGTCCATGTCGCGGGTCGCGGCGCCATGCGCCATCATCGAGAGCAGGTCGCTCTTCGGCGGCTGCTCGATGCGCTCCTTCCAGAGCCGCGCGAAATAGCCGGCGCATTCCGCGAGCTCAGCCTGACGTTCGTCCTCGGTCGCGACCAGGCCGTCGGGGCCGGGAATGGTGGTGGCAATATCCGACCAGCGCGTCAGCTTGCGGCGGTCCCCCCAGGGGAAATCGAACAGCACCGCGAGCATCTGGGTGGTGAGCTCGATCGAGACCTGGTCGACCCAGTCGAACACCTCACCGCGCGGCAGATTGTCGAGGCACTCGGCCGAGCGCTTGCGGATGTTGAGCGCGAGATTGTCCAGATGTGTCGGCGTGAACATCGGCGCCACGGTCTTGCGCTGCGCTGCATGGCGCGGCGGGTCCATCGAGATGAAGCTCTCGCGGCGCAGGTCGGGGTCGATGTCGCGAATGGTGATGCCGCCGAGTGCGGAGGCCGAGGAGAACACCGAATGGTTCGTCTCGATCTCCATGATGTCGTTGTAGCGCGTCACCGACCAGTACGGGCCGAACATCGAGTCCTTGCAATAGTGCACCGGATCTTCGCGGCGCAGCCGGTCGAAATAGGGCCAGAACGTATCGGTCCTGAACAATTCGGGATCGCCCGGATCGAATTGGTCCAGCGGAAGTGACGACGCGCGCTCGCGCAGTGCGTCGAGTTTTGTCGCGCTCTCGATGGTCCCGTGCATGACCGCTCTCCCTGACATGAACCGCGCGATTTTCTTGAATTCTGCGCTGCGGTATTTGGCTGCAATTACAGCGCGTTGTCTGCGCCGGAGCAAGGGCGAGTTTTGCCACATCCAACCTTCGCGAGAGCGTCGGGCGGCCGTCGCGTTCTTGTGTGAACGTGACCTCCCGCACGCCTCAGCCAGCGGAATCGTGCGAGAAATCGCTCGAAACCGAGGTAAATCGAACCCGCTCGTCTTGGGGATCGACCAATCTCCGATCTATAGTTTGAGCAGATCAGATCCGCATCCCGAGGTTGCTGCCGTGAACGACATGCAATGGACGCCCATCGGCCCCTCCGAACCGGTCCCGCCGCCGCTGCCGCCCTCGCGGGTCGACTTCAGCGGCAATCGCACCGGGTTCCGCAAGATGGTCACCAAGGGTGCCATGCTGGAGCTCGTCACCTTCGGCTTCTACCGGTTCTGGCTCGTCACCGACATCCGCCGCCATTTATGGTCGAACACCGCGATCGACGGCGACGCCGCCGAATATACCGGCCGCGGCAAAGAGCTCTTGATCGGCTTCCTGTTCGCGCTCGCGATCCTGGTGCCGATCTATCTCGCCTATTTCCTCGTCGGTATCGAGTTCGAGCGCTGGCAGGGTTTTGCCTCGACGCCGCTGTTCATCTCATTCTATGCCTTCGGCCAGTTCGCGATTTTTCGCGCACGACGTTATCGTTTGACCCGCACGGTCTGGCGCGGTGTGCGGTTCTGGATGGACGGTTCAGGCTGGGCCTATTCGTTCCGCGCGATGCTGTGGGGCTTGCTGGTGTTCCTGACGCTGGGCCTGGCGCTGCCGTGGCGCGAGGCCTCACTCGAGCGCTACAAGATGCGGCACACCCATTTCGGCGATCTGCAAGGCGATTTCGAAGGCGACGGCTGGGCGTTCTTCAAGCGCGGCTGGTGGCTGTGGCTCTTGACCCCGCTTGCAATTGTCATCTTCCCGGCTGCACCGTTCCTCTATGCCGAGTTCAAGGCGCGCGAATGGCGCTGGTGGCTCGACGGCATCCGCATCGGCGGCGTCAGCCTGTCCTCGTCGCTGCCGCACAACGCGTTCTACGGCCTTTACTCGAAGGTGATCGGCTGGTGGCTGCTGCTGAGCGTCCTGTTCGGGTTTTACCTTGCCGGTGCTGCCGGACTGGTCGCTGCGGCCGGCGTGTCGATCGCCGGACCTGACGCAATCGGGCGGAGCATTCCGCTTCTATCCATGATGGTCATCGGCTATTTTGCCCTGGCGCTTGCCTTGAACGTCGTCATGCGCATGTATCTCCAGCGCGATATCTGGGTGAAAGTGCTGGAGACAGTCGAGGTGCATAACATCGGAGCCGCGGCGGATGTCCGCGGCAGCGGCGAGCTCGCCAGCGCGCTCGGCGAAGGCTTTGCCGATGGTCTCGATGTCGCGGGATTCTGAGCTGTGAGTGATGCGTCCGCCGAGGCCCCGCCGCAGTCGGCAAAACCGACGGTTTTCTTCGATGGCGTATCGAGCCGCAGGCGGCAGGTGACACTGACGCTTGGTGATGCGCTCGATATCCTCGAACCCGGCGTAACGCCGGTTCGCTGGGTCTACGCCGACATCCGCCGCGCCGACAGTCCGCCCGCCATCTTGCGTCTGACCTCGACGTCCGCGCCGCCGCTGGCGCGGCTCGAAATCCGCGACATTGCTCTCGCGGCGGAGATCGTCGCGCGCTGTTTGCGGCTCGACGAGCACCAGACCACGCGCCGTGGTGTTGCAAAAATCGTCGGCTGGTCGGTTGCGGCTGCCGTGTCCATCGTCTGCGTCGTGCTGTTCGGCGTGCCGCTCGCCGCGGATCGTCTGGCGCCGTTGGTGCCGAAACCGATCGAGCGGCGGATCGGCGATGCGTCCGAGGTCCAGGTGAAAACCATCTTCGGTCGCGAATCCTGCAGTGATCCGGCCGGGCAGGCGGCGTTTTCCAAGCTGGTCAATCGCCTGCGCGACGCCGCAGGCCTTGACGACGACAGCATGACGGCCGGCGTGCTGCCGAGCTCGGTGCCGAATGCGTTCGCGCTGCCGGGCGGCAAGGTCTTCGTGCTCAACGCCCTGGTCGACAAGGCCGAGAGCCCCGACGAGATCGCCGGCATCCTCGCCCACGAGCTCGGCCATCTCAAGCATCACGACAACATGCGCGGCCTGATCTACAACGGCGGCACCTCGTTCCTGATCGGCTTGTTGTTCGGCGACGTCACCGGCTCGTCCGCCGTGATCTTCGCCTCGCGCAGCCTGGTCGAAGCCTCCTATTCGCGCGAGGCCGAGACCAATGCCGACACCTTCGCGATCGACATCATGCACAAGCTCGGCCGCTCGCCGAAGCCCGCGGCCGAGTTGATGTTCCGCATCACCGGCAAGGAGGGCGGATCAGGCTTCACCATTTTGGCGAGCCATCCGCTCACCGAGGATCGCCTTGCGCGCATGACAAAGGAAGACCATCCCGCCAGCGGCCCGCCGCTGCTGACCGACAAGGAATGGCAGGCGCTGAAAGGCATTTGCGGCAGCGGGAAGATCTGAGCTTGCCGCTTATCGCGTCCCGTAAGCGCGGTCGCCGGCATCGCCGAGGCCCGGCACGATGAAGCCGTTCTCGTCGAGGCCTTCATCCACCGCGGCAGTCCAGATATGCACGTCCGGATGCAAGCCGCGCAAGCGCTCTAATCCTTCCGGCGCCGCGATCAGGCAGGCGAGGCGAATGTCCTTGGCGCCGCGCTCCTTGAGCCGGTCGACCGCAGCGACGGCCGTGTTGGCGGTCGCGACCACAGGCGTCACCACGATCGCGAGGCGCTCGCTGAGATCGGACGGCGATTTGAAGAAGTACTCGACCGCCGCGAAGCTATGCGGCTCCCGGTAGAGGCCGATATGGGCGACGCGCGCGGTCGGCACCAGATCCATCATGCCGTCGACAAAGGTCGTGCCGGCGCGCAGCATCGGCACGAACACCAGCTTCTTGCCGGCGATCTTGGCCGAGTGCATCGTCGCCAGCGGTGTGTCGATCACGGTGTCGGCGAGCGGCAGGTCGCGCGTCACCTCGTAGCAGAGCAGCATGCCGATCTCTTTGATCAGCTCGCGGAACGACTTTGTCGAGATCGATTTGTCCCGCACCAGGGTCAGCTTGTGCTGCACCAGCGGATGATCGACGATCGTGACGCCTTCCATGATCGGTTGCTCTTGCTTTTCCCTTCTCCCCCTGTGGGAGAAGGTGGCGCGAAGCGCCGGATGAGGGGAGAAGGTTTAGAACACGGTGCCGTCGCTGATCACCTTGAGCGGCGGCGAGCCGTCGGGTCGGCGCGCAAAGGCGATGGCCCGGCCGGCGGCCCAGGTGCCGCCCTCCAGGATGCTGGCGAGCGGCAACGACTGCGGCGTCCGGCCGAGCTTGGCGCGAACCAATTCGGCCACACGATCCAGCAGTGCGACCGTGAGAGCGCGCCACTCCACGACCAGCAGAGAGTCGACCGCGTGCGCACGACCGGCATCCTCGGCATCGCGCAGGCGCAGCACTTCGTGATCGACGAACAGACCGCCATTGCGGTATTCGGCGAGCCCGGTCAGGCCGTCGATGTCGGTGACCTCAAATCCGGCGCGCTGGAGCGGCTCGATCAGCGAATAGCTCAGCCATTGCGACAGCTTGTGCAGCGGCACGAGGCCTGCGGTCGTTTCATCCGCCTTGATCGCCGGATGACGCCAGCAATCGCCGAGCGGGACGCCTGCGAGCTCGAGCCTCGATGGCCAGATCGGCCCGAGCTGGTTCAGCACCGCGGAGAGGATCGCGAGCGCGGGGGTGGCGCCGTTCGTTGCCTGCGCGGCGATATGATCGAACAGGCCGCCCGGTCGTGGCGTGTCGTGCATGCCGAAGACATCGGCGCGCGCCGCAACCTGCTTGCCGAGGCGCCGCAGCAGATCGGTGCGTCCCTCGAGGCCGAGCAGCGGATTGGCGTCGCTCGCCTGGAAGGCCGAATTGAGCGCGGCAAGCGGCAGCGTTTCGATCACGCCGGCATCGACCCTGAACGGCGCGCGCGTATCGGCTGAGAAGAGTCCGCCGGCAAACATGTCGAGGCTGGCAATCGCAAGCCCCTCGGACCGCCCGATGCTTTCACCCGTCACGGCGTCGCGATAGCGCCATCTCGCACCCGCGCCGGCATCGAGCAGCACGCTGACGATGGCGAGGTCGAACTCCGCGCGCGCCCGCGCGGCGCGATTCTGCCACGACGCCGCGTCCGCCAGCTGCGCCCAGCGATCGACGTTGCCGAGCACAAAATGCCGCCACCGCGCGTGGAAGGGAATCTCTAGCGTCGGGTAGGCTTTTCGCGTGACAGCCAGCACGGCGTCCGCAACGCCATCCATGCGATCGAGATCAATGGTGAAATGCGTGAGCCCGCCGTGCAGGCCGATGTCGAGCATTTGCCCGGCGCGCGCGCGCACCGCCGCTGCGCTGAGCAGCGAGCGGGCCTGTTGTTCTGTGGCGTCCGCCATGGCGTTCAGTATTTCTCCAGCGAACGTCCAACGATGTCGTTCACGTCCTTTTCAGTCACGTCGTCGGCGGAGTAATACCCGGCGGCCTTCTTCGCGGCGATCTCGACATAGGCGTCGGCCGGGATCAGCTCCGGCGGAATCGGCACGCGTTCGACGATGTCGATGCCTTGCGAGGTCAGCGCGTCGTATTTCATGTCGCTCATCGACAGGAAGCGGTCGATGCGCTTCAGGCCCAGCCAGTGAATGGTGTCCGGCATCAATTGCTGGAAGCGCGCGTCCTGGACGCCGGCGACGCATTCGGTGCGCTCGAAATAAGCGGCGGCGGCGTCGCCGTCCTCCTGGCGCTTGCGTGCGTTATAGACCAGGAATTTGGTGACCTCGCCGAGCGCGCGGCCTTCCTTGCGGTTGTAGACGACGAGCCCCAGTCCGCCGTCCTGCGCGCCGCGTGCGGATTCCTCGATGCCGTGGATGAGGTAGGGCCGGCAGGTGCAGATGTCAGAGCCGAACACGTCGGAGCCGTTGCACTCGTCATGCACGCGGCAGGTGATCTTGGTGCGGTGGTCCGGCAGTTTTGTCACATCGCCGAACATGTAGACCGTGGTGCCACCGATCGGCGGCAGGAACACCTTCAGGTCCGGCCGGGTCACGAGCTCGGGGAACATGCCGGCGGTCTGCTCGAACAGCGTGCGGCGCAGCTCGGTCTCGCCGGTCGCAAAGCGCTCCGCAAGGCCGGGCAGATACCAGACCGGATCGATCGCGATCTTCACCACCGAGACGCTGCCATTGGCATGCACGACCTCGCCGTCGGCGCGCAATCGCTTGGCCGCGAGCGCCTCGCGGATTTCGGGCAGGTCGAGCCGCGCGCGCGTCACCGCGATGCTCGGGCGGATGTCGACGCCCTCGGCGATGTCCTTGCCGAAATTCTCGGCGACGAGATGACCCCAGGGATCGAGCGCGACGATTTTTGCGGGATCGCGCCACTGCTCGAACGGTCCGATGGTCGCGGCCGGAAACGTGTTGGTGAGATCTGGGCGCCGGATCGGATCGAGCGCACCGGCGGAGACGGCGAGCGCACGGTACATCGCGTAGGAGCCGCCATGGCTGCCGATCACATTGCGATCCCCGGCGCGCGACACCGTGCCGATGATCGGCCCGCGGGCGCGCGCATCGGCAGCACCCCAGTGAATCGGGAAGGCGGCCTTTTTGCCCGGCTCCGGGTGCGAGGTGAGGCGGATGTGGTCGGTACGGTTCGCGCGGCTCATGGCCAAACTCCCAAAAAGCCAACGGCCCGCCGCTCGGACGGGCCTGGCTCTGCGGCGTTGCCGGAACAGAGCCCCGGCGACGCAATCCAACATATTGTAGCGGCCAGCTGCGACAGACAAGTTAATCGTGCCGCGCCGGGCGGGTGATCATCGCCAAATTCCCGTCATCGACGGGCAGGCCGGCTCGCCTGCATGCCGCGCCTTCGCTAGGGCCGAACCTTCCTGTTCGATCTGCACGATAAGCCTAAGGGTTTGAAATAGTTTTATTTTTCATGTTTTCAAGAGGGCGGCCCCACCGCGGTGCCGTGGGCTGGACCAGACCCACATAATCGGACAAATCGTAGAGATCGCCTATCGCCTGGAGACTGCCATGCCCACCGCCAGCTACATCGATCCCCGCAATGGAAAGCGCTATCCGCTTCACGAGCCGCGCTGGTGCTCGGATGAGCGCACGCCGCTGCTGGTGACGCCGGGGGCGGGCATCTCGCGCGCGGACATCGACAGCCGCACGCGTTCGCTCTGGCGCTAC
This sequence comes from Bradyrhizobium sp. S3.12.5, assembly GCF_040548225.1. Lineage (NCBI taxonomy): Bacteria > Pseudomonadati > Pseudomonadota > Alphaproteobacteria > Hyphomicrobiales > Nitrobacteraceae > Bradyrhizobium > Bradyrhizobium sp. S3.12.5. The sequence continues at coordinate 1,130 of NZ_JBEPRF010000044.1, read as the reverse complement.
CGCGCGGCGCTGCCGGTGGAGATCAAGCATCCGATTTCGCTCGGCACGGGTTGCACGCCGCTGGTGCAGCAGGATTGGGGCGATCTGCGGCCGTTCTTCAAACTCGAATGGTTCAATCCGACCGGCAGCTTCAAGGACCGGGGTTCGGCGGTGATGCTGTCGTTCCTGCGGCAGATCGGAGTCGACGCCATTCTGGAGGATAGTTCGGGCAATGGCGGCTCATCGATGGCAGGTCTCGGTGCGGCCGGCGGCATGCGCGTGAAGATCCTGGCGCCGGCCTCGACCTCGCCGGCCAAGATCGCACAGGTGCGCGCCTACGGCGCCGAGGTGCAGCTCGTCGAGGGCCCCCGCGAGGAGTCGGAGGCCGAAGCGATCCGGCAGTCGGGCCAGACCTTCTATGCCAGCCACAACTGGCAGCCCTTCTTCCTTGAGGGCACAAAATCGCTCGCCTATGAAATCTGGGAAGACCTTGGTTTTGTCGCGCCCGACAACGTCATCGTTCCCGTCGGTGCCGGCAGCAGCCTGCTCGGTTGCGCCTTCGGCTTCCGCGAGTTGTTGAAGGCGGGGCAGATTGCAAAACTGCCGCGCCTGTTCGCGGCTCAGCCGCTGAATTGTTCGCCGATCGATGCCAGCTTCAAGGCCGGCGTCGATATTCCTGTCGCGCGCGAGGTCAACAAGACCATCGCCGAAGGCACAGCGATCAAGCATCCGCTGCGGCTGCGCGAGATCATTGCGGCCTTGCGCGAAAGCGGCGGCGGCACGGTTGCGCTCACCGAGGACGAGATCGTCGCCGCCCTGCGCCGTCTGGCGCGGCAGGGCCTGTTCGCCGAACCCACCAGCGCCAGCGCGGCCGCCGCGCTGGAGAAACTCTCCGCCACCGGCGCCATCAAGGCGAACGAGACCACGGTAGCCGTCCTCACCGGCACCGGCCTGAAGGCCGCCACCACGGTCGCCGATCTGGTGCAGTAGGACGCTGCGCGTTGCTCCGTCATTGCGAGCGCAGCGAAGCAATCCAGAATCCCGCCGCAGTGACAGTCTGGATTGCTCACATGGGGAATTGGTGTGTCAAGGCGGTTGTTCAGCTCTTAGTTCGATTGCACGCCAGCTCTTCGTCCCGACCATGGAGCAGT
>NZ_JBEPRF010000043.1:0-25485 GCF_040548225.1 Bradyrhizobium sp. S3.12.5 | reverse complement strand
ACTCCGGTCGGGCTACGCCCTCCCTGCGTCACGAGCCCGGCGAAGCTCTCTCATCCTGATTGACGCTGCACTTCCATCCTGATTGCCGCGCCGCACTTGCTTGAACAAGAGTGATGTCGTGCGCTGTCTGGTCGAACCAATTCTTAACGCGCGGTTTGATCGCAAACAGCGCCTGGAATGTCGCTATGCAGGACTGCGGGCAATCGAGAAGACAAAGATTTGGGCGGTCCAGGTTCTTCCGTCTCCTTACTAGCGCCATATCCGAACATCGAGTTCAGTTCGTCAAGGAACTTGGCGATCTCAAAATGGACCTTCGATTGTTCCCAATTCAGCGATGCAGCCATCGCGCTTGCGACTTTGCGAACAGTCACGGGTTCGGTTCGCTCAAACCAGGCGACATCTAATTGCCGGAAGAAAAGCGCGGAAAGGTGCGCACTCGCTCCGCTACTGCGATTTGATGCAATAGCAGTCGCGCCGTTAGCTCGTCCGCGCATACCTTCTACAGAAAGTGCCGGGACCGCAGTGTGCGCGGTGGGCTTTGCCGGGTGGGGACGCTTCCCTGGCCAACTAGCCGGTCCACGGCCTTTCGAACCTCCCTGTCGGCGGATCGGGGGGACGTCAACGGTCGACCGGTTAAAGCAAGCATCCCAGCCAAACCGTCGTCAGATAATTCGTGCAACAGCCGATTGCGATCGCCCATCGGCAGGTCACTATCAAACGTCAACGAGCGCACCCCAGCCCACGTTTGCACAACGTGCGAGCCGTTCAGCGCCAGTGAAGGAACTGGCGGTTCGCCTCGGCCAGCAGAAAGTCGAACTCTGTCGCATTGATGAATACATGCTCCTTTTCATCTTCGTACAGCGTCTCCGTCGGTCCGAAGTAGTGATAGTTGCCACAAGGCAAGCAATAGAACGGTTCACCTTTGGAGTTGATGGTCGCAATCCTGCGCGATCTACACTTTTCGGGCATGCGCACCAGGATGTGAGCGCCCTTTGTGCCCAGAACACGTCTCGCTGCGCGAGGGTTGACCGTGTGCAGAAGGTCGTCGATCCAGATTCCGGCCATGTTCAACACAACGCGCGTTCAAACGCGACATCGCCGTCCAGATGAATGCGCCAGTCGCCGTCGGGCGCCCTTATACACGACGCCGTGCGTGCGTAGTTCAGCACGGTGGCTCCGGAGGCTTCGGCGTCGAGTGCTGCATCAACGCGGACGCGCTCAGGCCAAAAAAGTACTCGCGGTAGGAGGCCGCGGTCTTTAGTTGATCCCGGGCACGCAGCATGCGGAGCATGGGAGCTTGCACTGCTTCATCGTGCGACGGGATAATCCAGCGGAATGCCGCCGACGTTCATAGCCCCCAACAGCCCGAAAGCAGCACGGACCTGCCAAGTGGCGTACGGTCCCGCCCTCGCATATGGTGAAGTGAACTTGGATCGCACTCACTTGATGCGGCTCGACATGTACAAATTCACTTCGCGCGGTGACCGCCTGACGGGCCATCTTCAAGCGGTGATAAACCGCTGGGGTTGACGCGCCAACTTCCACGGCGGTTGGCTAGCTAGGTGCCAAGTATCGAAGCCAGCAATGCAGTACGCGGCTCGACCGCGCGGACGCGCCGGAACCGAAATTGTGCATGTCAACGCCCAGCACTGAATAACCGGCCAACGCGGGCTCTTGCAAGGCGGCGGTTTCGTTGATGCCTGATCCGATAACGAAAGCGTCATACAGTCTGCCGTGCACTTCACGTATGGCCATTCCAGACCCCTATTCTGCATACCAAGCCTCCTCCGTGAGCAGCGACCGAGCAGAACTTCCGTCCCCCTCAATTGAACTTGAAATGGAACTGGCGGCTAACGGACACCAAGCACAAGGAGCGAAACGTGGAGTTTCTTGGAAGATCAAATTAGGCCAACATCTCCTTCGATCTTATGTCCGCCCGCGCGACCTTTAGCGAAACTCGGTCAATCACTCTTGACGCCGAATGCTGTAACTATCATCGGCGCACAGATGCGTTCGTCTCGCCGTAAGCACGACCCCATCGTCTTTAAACCACTCCGCACAAAGGGTCGGCTTCTTCGGATGCGCCAGCGGCCATGAGGATAATACGATGGCGGAATGCCTCTTTCGCGCTTTGGAGCGAACATCGATGACGACCACCTCCACATCAGGAGGACGGTTCAGGCGCGCGAAGGGGAATCGGACAATGTCTGCATCACGAGAACCTCGAATTCAGTGGTCGAGGACGGATCGCAGGAAGGTGCGCGTGCGGGTGGTTTCGGGGTTGCTGAAGATCTTGTCGGGCGAGCCCTGCTCGATGATACGTCCGGCGTCGAAGACGAGGACGCGGTCGGAGACCTCGCGCGCGAAGCGCATCTCGTGCGTGACGATCAGCAGCGTGACCTTCGTCTCCTGCGCCACGCCTCGCACCACGTCGAGAACCTCGCCGGCGAGCTCAGGATCCAGTGCGGAGGTGATTTCGTCCAGGAGAATGATCTCGGGTTTCAAGATGAGCGCCCGCGCGATCGCGATGCGCTGCTGCTGACCTCCAGACAGCTGGGCCGGATAGGCATGGACTTTGGCTTCGAGACCCACCATGCGGAGATAGTCGAGCGCGCTTCTCGCGGCCTGCTCCTTGTGTTGGCCCAGCACGGTCGTTGGTGCCAAGATCAGGTTCTGCAGCACGGTCAGGTGCGGGAAAAGGTTGAATTGCTGGAACACCATGCCGCACCGACGGCGAACCCGCGCCTCCTGCGAGCTCGAGAGCGGTTTTCCGACCGCATCGAAGAGGATGCTTTCTCCGAAAAGGCGGATGTCGCCGCTGGTCGGCTTTTCCAGCGTCATGGCGAGCCGCAGCACAGTCGTTTTTCCAGAGCCGCTCGGGCCGATCAGCGTGACTTTCTCCCCGGGGCGCACCTGCAGGTCGAGGTCGACGAGCACGCGGTGAGCACCGAAGGATTTCGAGACCTTCTCGAATTCGATCGCGTACATGGCCTCTTGCGAGTTGGGAGCGGAGCGATGCGGGTCCTTCGCATCGAAAGCTGCGGCGCCTGCCGCCACGAAGGGATCGTGGTGACTGAAGTCCACGGTGCTAGACATGCTTGTCCTTCAGTCGGGAAAGGAGATAGAGGAACGGCAAGTTCATCACGATGTAGATGAGGCCGGCCAGAGTGAAGGGCTCGAGGTAGCGGAAGCTTTCGTAGCCGGCCGTGTTGGCCTGCCCCATCAGCACCGGCACTCCGAGCGCAAACAGGTACGAGGAGTTCCGGAACAGGGCGAGCACGTAATTGAGCAATGCGGGAACGGATCGCTTGATCATCAAAGGAACCAGCACGCGTCGCCATGTGACATACGGGCTCAAATGGAGCGCCACACACGCGTCGCGCAACTCGGCCGGTATCGTGATCAGACTCCCGCGGTAGACCTCCGAGCAGAACGCTGCATAGACCACGCCCAATACGGCAATGCCAATCGGCATTGCCGGAAACGTGAGCCCCACTTCCGGCAGCACGTAGAACGCAAAGTAGAGCAGGACGAGGATCGGCACTCCCCGAAAGAGTTCGAGCAGGAAACGCACGAATGCCCGTCCGAGCGTGGAACTTACATTCTCCAAGATCGCAAGCAGCAGGCCGGCTGTGAGTGCAATGGCCGAGCTCGCAAGCGTTACCAGGACGGTATACCAAACGCCCACCATGAGGCGCGGCAGAATGTCGAGGGCAAAGCTCCAGTCCCACGTCATTGGGTCACCCCTGCCGGCGAATCCGCTGCGGGCGCGATCTGCGCCCTCAGGCGTGCGGCTCGTAACGCACGATTGAGCGGAAGCGCGCGTTCGATTGCCTGAAATGCCGCAGCGCAAAGAAGACACAGAATCCAATAAACGGCGGCCAGCAGGCAGAAGACGGTGGCCGTCTCGAATGTCTGGCTGCGAACGTTGTTTGCAACATAGAGCACGTCCTGCACGCCGACGAAGCTCACGATCGAGGTCCACCTGACCATGTCTCTCGCCAGGCTGCCGAACGCCGGAACGATCTGCGAAAGCGCCTGCGGCAGCACGACCTTCGTAAGGCTCTGAATTTTATTCAATCCAAGCGCATGGCAAGCATCCATCTGCCCGCGGTGGACTGCCTCGATGCCGCCGCGAACGATCTCGGCGCCGTATGCGGCACCAAGCAGCGACAAGACTATGATCGATGCCGTGACAGGACTGAGACGCGGCACCCAGGGCATGAGTGGCAGAACATAGAAGACCCAGAACAGCCAGACCAGAGCCGAGGGACCGCGAATGATCTCGATGAAGAGCATCGACGATATTCGTACCGCTGGGCTCTTGGAGAGCCTCAGCGGGCCGAGGACAAGCGCGCCGAGTGCTGCACCCGAAATGGTGCAAAAGGCCACCCACACCGTGACCAACAAGCCCCGCGCGAGTGATGGCCAGTACTCCAGCACTGCTTCCACTTGCATCGCTCCTTTACTCGCAGCCTGGCAAAACGTCGCTGGCCTTGGTGAGCGTGGCAAGTGTATCCCAGTTCGGGAATCCGTACTTCTCGGCGTACAGTTCCTTCAGCGCGCCACTCCTTCTTAGGACCTCAAGCTGCGCGTTGAATGTATCGCGAAAACCTGCATCTTCTTTGAAGGCGATACCGATGCCACTCACGGGCGATGTTGTGTCGACGACTATCTCGACACCCTTTTGCTGCGGATTCGGCACGCTGAATTGCCCGACAGCGAAAGCGTTGGTCCGACCGCCCAGCACGGTCGCGATGCCCGCCTGAATGTCAGGAACACGCACAAGCTGATCTGACTTGACCCCTTGCGTGGCCGCGTACCCCTCCTGCGCCGAGCCCGTCACCACCGCGAGCTTAAGATCGAAGCTTTGCGCAAACTGAATGTATCCGGTAAGACGCTTCGGATTTCCGGGCGGCACATATAGAGCATCCTGCTGCGCGGTGATAGGTGCCGAAAACGATACAGCGTTGCAGCGGGCCGCGGTGATTAGAAGGCCGCCCGGCACTAAATCGAAATGGCGTGCCTGCAGTCCGGCGATATCTGCACCCCACGACATGAGAACTGCGGAGAGTCTCGGTACGTCCATGCCTTTGAGGGCCAGTATGGTCACCTCAACAAGATACCCTTGCGGCTCGCCAGAAGGCGAGACGAATGCAAAAGGAGGAGCTGAAGTGATTGCCGCCTTTGCTTCTCCTGCTTCGTGCATTGACCTAAGAAGAGAGTCCGCGGCGTATGAGAACGTCGGAAGCAAAGGGATGGCCACAGCAAGCAGCAGGACCAGCAACAAGAAACGTGGCCTGACAACCATAGTGGCTCCTTTCCCGTCCTGCTTGATGAATTCGATGATGATCTAGACATCATTGTTGTACGACTTGGACATCCCTTCTCAACAGATCGTCCTCAATACGATGGAGTACACGGACAATATCGGGCGGAACGGAGTTCTCCGCTATGAAGTCTCAACGCCGAACCACATCGGCTACACAGAAACATGCTTTTTGACTATTATACATCCTCATTGCGTCGAAGATCGCCGCATTTTCGATGTCGAGCATCCTGTAGTGTCGTCTACATGGGATCATGGGAGAATGCCGATTCGAATTCTTTCCATGTCCGTACCGAAAAATGGACATTCTCAGTCATGATCGAGACTTTCATGTTCTGGATACTGTGCTCGCGAAACTTCAGGACTCCGCACTTGATGCTGACCAAAGCTGGTCATGATCGGACGATTCGGTTGATCGACGTCTCGAGCTCCGACCTTATCGAGGCATAGGCGCGACCCAGCCGTTTGACGCCCTCGACAATGTCGGCTGGTGTGCTGAAACTGTAGGCGAGACGGAGGAAGGAGCCGGGCGGCTCTTCGGCAAAGCACAGTCGGCCGGAGATGATGGACACGCCCTCCTTCGCTGCGCGGCGGACGAGCTCGTCCGCATCGATCCCAGGCGGCAGCCGCACCCACAGGAAGTAACCGCCGTTCGGCACACGAACTAATGTGTCGGGGAGGTGCTCGTGAATAGCGTCGATCATCGCGTTTCGATGGACGCGCAGCAGGCTTATGAGCGTTGCGACGTGCTGGTCCATTTTCCGGTTACGCAAGAGCTGGACAACGATTCGTTGCAGCAATGGGCAGGAGCCGCCGTCGGATTTATGAGCGGCTATGCGGCGGACGATGGCAGGGTCTGCGTTTACCCAGCCGATGCGCAGCCCTGGCGCGAGAATCTTGGAAATGGTCCCCAAGCCGATCACTCGGCCGCTCTCGTCGAAGGCCTTGATTGGAGGCACCGCTTCGCCCTCAAATCGGATGCGGCGATAGGGGTCGTCTTCAATGATGACGAAGTCATATTGCGTGGCTAAATCGACAAGCCTTCGCCGGCGAACGGCCGACATCGGGATGCCAGTCGGATTGTGGAAATCCGGCATATCGTACAGCAACTTGGGCATAGATTCGCCGGCATCCTGCCGTGCCTGCAGCCGGTCCCTGAGGACCTCCGTGTCCATGCCCTCTTCGTCCTGAGGTATGGACACGAAGGAGGCCTCGGCATGCCTGAGGATTTTGGCGGCCATCAGGTAAGTGGGTGCAGCTACAATTACGGGGTCCTCGGGCTCAAGAAAGACCCGACACGCCAGATCCAGCCCGTGTTTGGCGCCGTTGACGACCAGAATGTTCTCCCGAGTGGCTGCGATCCCATCCTGGCGAAGATACTCGGCGACGGCATCGCGTAAATCATTGAGCCCATAAAGCGGACCATATTGCAGTGTCTCGCTCCTCAACTCGGCGGCTGCCATCGCCTCCGACACGATGTCCGGCAGGGCGTCGGGAAAATCGAATCCTCCGCCAAGCTCAATGAGGTCGCCGCCCGAAGTCGTACCCCCCTCCGGGGCGACAGAATCGCGCGCCCGTTTGGCCCAACGATACGGCGGAATCTGATTGACGGTTTGATTCATATTCTCACTTCCTTACAGTCTTGCGAGGCCGGCTCAGCGTGCGATCGGCCACGACCGAGACCAGACGAGAGGTCACCGTGAGAGGCGCAGAATCTCTGCAGGTTATGACCCAGCGCATCCGTCAGGTTGCAAGACCCGTGGTTGTTGCATTGCGAACTATTTGCGATCAGACTGACGCCCATCGATTAGTAATCTGACATGCTGCTACGTAGATCAATCACTAACGTTGGTAGTTGACCGAGGCGCAAGTTGCTGCGTCTCATTAGCGCTCGCGCCGCAGTGCTCGGAGCCGGGCCACACAATCAAAGCGTCGCTCGTTCGTCGCAGTATTTGCGGCGGCGTACGGCGTCTACCTTAATGCAGGATATCAGTTCATCGCGCGGCATCAGGCGTTTTGCTTTTTGAGAATGTGGCTTTGGCTCGACACTTTCATGTCCATTCCAGCCGTTCTAACGCAGCGCTCTGCGGTACACGCAAGCTGTTGCTATAGACGATCACGGTCGCGCAATGGCCCCGCTCGGTGGGAACACCTTGGGAAGTGTCTTCCAAATTCGAATCCGGATTTGATCTCTGCGTCACTCCCGTACGCGTAGCTGCGCCCTACTCAATCGCACGACCAACATCTGGGCTCAGCACAGCCTCGTCTGACCGGGCTTATCCCTGATCAGCTTCAAAGTCCCATCCTACATCCGACTTGCGCTTGGTGACCCTAAGCATATGCCGGTGTAAACAGGTGAGCGGGCGGTCGCTCGTGAGCGCGAAGACCCAGGCTGCTTGGAGGAACATGTAAGTAAGTTCGATTTTGCGAACGGCCACTTCCAGGGCGGCGATCTTGAGGTGCTGCGGAGAAGATCGTTTCGTCGGGAACTCGATCACACGATCGTTTCTCGCCTAATCTTGATGCGAGCTAGCGGAATCGGGAATCGCGAGTCGCCTTTGCTGACTGCTTCAGCTCGCGCTCAGCGCCCAATCTGAAGCCCTGCCTTGAACGAGCTGCCGGGACGTGCTTGAGCACCTACTATGCTGTGAGCAGGTGCGGTTGGCCAGCGTTACAGGATCGGCGGCGAAGTCGGAGAGATGCTGGACATATTTCAACGATCGGAGATCAAGCTGATCCAGAAATCCGTATGGTCCTCGCCGCGCTCAAGGTATTCGAAGCCGAATGCGCCAAGTGCGTCTCGCATTCGCAGACAACGAGATCGTCTCGCAAGTGAATCGCCCCGCTTCCATTCCCTATAGCCGCGTGGACCAACTGCATGAAAAGCTTTCTCTCACGACGAATTCGTCGGCCAGTTCCTGTTCTCGCGTCGATACCGCGCCAGGATAGATCGGCCCAACCTGTAATTTCCGGGCGATGCAAGTCCAACACCTGCCCAACACCAGATGAAGTCGAGTGAGTCTCCCAGCCCCGTGGCGAGCCAGGAATGGGGCTCGTGACCCTTGCGTGCAATCCAACCGAGGAAATTCTACAACGTATGGGGCGACGATGCCACCGTTTGTACCCCCCTAGTTCGGTAGTTGGTCCGACTTCGGCCGGACACTATGTTCGCAGGACGCCAGCACGGTTAACCCAGGCGGCCGCGCGTGACAGGCGCTTCAGGCGGCCCCTGCCGATTTGATCGATCATCTGGAATAACAGACAGGAAATGACATGTACGAGTTCAAGGAACAAACACGAGCGCTGGTCGATTTGGTTCGGAGGATCGTCAAGGATCACCAGGCGCCCCTTGAGACGCGAATCCTCAGAGGCGAGAAGCTAAGCCGGGAGGACTATGAGGCCGGACGTGCAGCGGCGCGAGAGGCTGGTCTGTGGGGGCTCCGCCTGCCGCGCGAGCTAAGCAGGGTGCATCTTTCTCTGGTCGATCGACTGGCTGTCTTCGAGGAGAATTACAAATGTCTAGCGCCGATCCGCTTCGGCGGCGAGGTCCACCATGCTCTGTTCCATCTACAAGGCGAGCAGAAGGCGCGTTACCTCGATCCTCTTCTGTCTGACGCCAAGCGATATTGTTTTGCGCTAACCGAGCCAGGCGGCGGAGCAGATCCGGCTCGCTCTGTTTCAACGTACGCGAAGCGGGATGGCGACACTTGGGTCATCAACGGCGCGAAGAGTTGGGTCAGCTTCTTCGATGACACGGAAGGCGTCTTGGTTTTTGCCCGCACAACCAAGCAGAAAAGCGCTGAGGGCATTTCGATGTTTGTCGTCGAGAAGGATAATCCAGGCCTTATCGCGCGTCCGGTGCCTATGCTTGGTGGGTACATGACGCACGAGCTGACGCTTGAGAATTGCAGGGTCGATGACGTTGCGTTCATCGGGGGGGAAGGTGCCGGATTCAAAGTCGCACAACAGCAACTATCAAGGGCCCGCTTCGAACTTGGAGCTAAGGCGCTCGGAATTGCTCAGCGCAGCTATGATATGATGGTCGAATACGCTAAGAAGCGGGTCGTGTTCGAAGGTCCGCTCAGCGAAAAGCAAGCTGTCCAGTCGATGATCGTGGACTCATGGATCGAAATCCAGCACCAACGACTGATGCTGTATACTTGCGCGGAGAAGGATGATCGCGGCGAGGATACCCGCATGGAAGCAGGTATGATCAAGATGACCTCCGCCGAAATGGTGGACCGCGTCGTTGACCGAGCGGTTCAGATCCACGGCGCTGCTGGTTGCACATATGAGAGTCCGCTCGCACATTGGTACGATCTTCAGCGGATGTCTCGCATCTACGATGGCCCAAATGAAACCCACAAGTACCGCGTGCTCGCCCGCCGGCTATTGGCGTGAGAGTTAGCCAGAAGGATTCGAAAAGGTTTCGTCAGAGCGTTGCAATTCGGGCAGACGGGCGGGTGTCCTGAACTGCGTTGGCGCACCCTGGTTGACGAGATGGACGCGGCATTCTGTCATAGCGGTGGTGTCGCCAACCGAAGAGGATGTTGCGAAGAACGCAGACCAGGCGGCGGAGCCGGTCTTTCGGATCGGGGACTCGAGGGGGCGTCAGTACACCCATCATCGATGCGATCCGCGACCATGCATTCGGCATGATGGAGCCGTAAGATCTCGTTGATATTGTCACATGTTTTCTCGGTGACAATCATGACACCGTGGTCCCGAGCTGGCCTGACCGATACGCTGGGCCCGCTTGAGGCCCAACTGCGAGTGGGCGATAAGGCCGCTGCTCGACCGCGAGTTCGCCCGGCATGCCAAGGGGAAGATGCGGCGGCGAAGCGCGCGATGACGATCCGCCGCGATGGCCCGACCACAGCGACGCGCTCATTGCGCTGGCCAGGAGGAGGCGATTTTCCGGCATGGCTGAGGCTCGCTTGGCCATAGTGCTCCGCCGGCAGAAAGCAGAAGCTCAGCGAGACATTCAGCATCGACGCTTGCGCCAGTACTGATCGCGGGTTAGGGGGCTCGACAAAGCTAATGGACTGCACCCCTCAAGTGAGACACGATAATCTCGGTGACAGGGTCGGTTGCCACGACGGGTTATCGTGCCTTGTTTTGCGCGAACACGGCTTCGAACTCAAGGGGCGATTGATAGCCGAGCGCTGAGTGCAGGCGTTCCTTGTTGTAGACGTCCGCGATGAAGCTATCGATCCGGCGACGCGCGTCTCGGATGTCGGAGAACGCCTTGCCGTTGACCTCTTCGGCCTTGAGCGTTTTCATGAAGCTCTCAGCCTTGGCGTTGTCGAAGGGGTTGCCCGGCCTGCTCATGCTGATCGTGATGTCACGATCCGCTAATATCTGGCGGTAGGCGATCGAGGCGTATTGCACGCCGCGATCGGAGTGGTGGATCAGGCTGCCGCGTTGCGGCTTGCGGGCCGCGATTGCCCGGTCCAATGCCGCGATCGCGAGTGAGGCATCGAGCGTGTTCTCGAAGGCCCAGCCAACCGCCTTGCGCGAGAAGGCGTCGAGGATGACCGCAAGATAGGCGAAGGTCCTGGCGAGATGGACGTAGGTGATGTCCGCGACCCAGATCTGATCAGGGGCGGACGGCACCAGGCCGCGCACGAGATTCGGGACGACGACAATGTTCCTTGATCGCTCTGCCGGCGGTTTCAGGAACGGCGCCTTGCGCTGTGCGAGAAGATTATCCTCGCGCATGAGCCTGAGCACCTTCTTGGCATTCACGACCATGCCCTTGCGGCGGATGGTGGCAGTCACGCGCCGGTAGCCGTAGAACGGATGCTTGAGGCAAATGCGTTGCAGCTGGTCGCGCAGCTCGCAGTCGGCCGTCTCACGACTGCGTCTGGTGAGGTGCCGGTAATAGGTCGCGCGTGGCAGACCGGCCAGACCACAGAGCCGTTGCACGTCGGCATTGGAATCCGTTGCCTCCGATGTCATGGCTTGGATGACTTCGACGATGCGGATGCGGGTTTGCCTTGCGCCACCGGCCGCTCCAATGCGCGCAAGGCTTGCCGAAAAAAATCAAGGTCCATCTGCTGGCGGCCGACCAGCCGTTCGAGTTCGGCGATGCGGGCATTCGCTCGTGCCAGTGCAGACCGCTTGTCGTCATAGGTTGCCGGGGCTTTGAGCTTTCGGGGGCCCGGCTTCGGTCCTGGCTTGCGGTTCAATCCCTCCGGCCCTTGCGCCTTCCAGGCCTTGATCCAGTCGTGCAGTATCTTACGCGATATCCCAAGCTCGCGCGCCAAAGGCAGAACGCCTTCGCCTCGCTCGACACGCTTGATCGCCTTCAGTTTGTAAGCCGTCGGAAACTGACGGTTCTTCCCTCTTGCTGCCACAGGTCATCCTCGGAAAATGCCCTGTCACCGAGATTATCGTGTCTCACTTGAGGGGTGCAGTCCAACTAATTGGCTCGCGCGCATCGTGCCCCCAAGCCGCGCGGCCGGCGCCAATGAGAGGCCGCATCATGTGCGCTTTGATAGCGAGAGGGGACCCATCAGCCAGCTACGGTGAAATACCTTTTTCAACTGTGAGAAGGTCAATCCGGGAGTATGACGGAGAAGCGGGGGTCGTGCACAGTCCCCTTGAGTACGCAAGGCCGACTTGCACACGCTGCGCTATCCACACACCAGCGCGCGGCACGCAACCGCCGCAGCAAAGCCGGAGCCATGTTAGAACTCGACCACGCTCCGTAGCCTTTTAAAGATGCTTGCACTAAGGCATCGACCCATGTTCATGAGCAGATCGAGATCGAGGTGGCCCGCGAAAGCGGGTGCGATTTCGTCAGAACTTGCCGAACTCGGTGGCGCGGTCGTGGGCAACGTTGTGCCGGTGGCTAAGTTTATCTGATAGGACTCGCCTGCGGCCGCGAGCAGGTGAGGTCCGCCACGGGCCGCTGCGTCCGTCCGGCGAGATTCCTCTCATGATCGCATCATGATGACAAAATACTCAGTTGAATCAACTACATTGCCAATGTTATCAGTGCGGGTAGAGAAGTTAGAATGATCGGGCTCAGTCGTGACATGCAACGATCTTGACGTGAGAATTGGCGAACGCATTCGAAGCCAGAGAAAGCAAATCGGGCTCAGTCAGAAGGAACTTGCGAGTCGGCTAGATATCGTGTTTCAGCAGCTCCAGAAGCACGAGAATGGAACAAGTAGGGTGCCTGCCAGCCGGCTTTACGAAATTGCCCGTGCCCTGAACACTCCCATCTCGCATTTCTTCGATATCAACGAACGCGAAACGCCGCGACGGACATCGCCATTTTCCGAAATTTCTGCGATAGTCGGCGCTCAAAAAGGCAAGCTGGGAAAGCAGATCTTGGAGCTAGTCAAGGCCTTCATGAAGATCAAGGACGAGGATGCTCGAGCCGACATTGTTTCGCTGGTCGTGAGACTCTCGGATTCGAAGGCCAGGCGATAGAGCCCGAGCAACTGCAGCACTGGACCCGTGCGAACAGGCGTTACGACCATGTAACCGCTTTAACCTACTCGCGCAGGATTTTCTTAAAGTGCTTTTCGGCGGCCCTGCTTCCAAATCCAGCAACATGTGCTTCCTTCGCCTCGGTCGCGATCTCGCGCAAACCGGCGACGAACCGCTGGTTCACCGATTCCTTCGTTCGTCGGAATGTGACCTCCGGAAATTCGCCGAGCATCTGCGCTCGCGCGACAGCCCGCTCCACAAGCTTCGGGGAATCAACCACCTCGTGGAGTAACTTGTGGTCCGCCGCCCATGAAACTGGAATAGCCTCGCAGCCATAAATAACGTCGGACATCGCCGCTCGACTCACGATATTTTCGAGCATATAGCCGCCGAGTGTGCAAGCGAGTCCATGTTTCAATTCCCACATAAGCAGCTTGGTTTCTGGTGATCCGATGCGCCAATCGCAGCACAACGCGACCTGAAAGCCGATGCCTACTGCGTATCCCCCGACAGCGGCAACAGTCGGCTTCGTGACGTTCAGTATCGTACAATAGAAGTCAATCAGCCTGTCGACGAAGGCCTCTACTGCTGGGCGTTCGGAGAGTTGCGCTACTTCGTTGAAATCACCGCCGGCGCAAAAGGAGCGCTCATTCCCCCCTGTCAACACCAAAGCCTGTATCGCAGAATTGTTCTCTGTCTCATCGCATACTGCGCGGATGGCATTTTCGAGCTCTAGGCTCATCGGATTATTGGCGTTCGCATGGTTGAACCGCGCGACTAGAACCGTGCCTTGAACTTCGGTTTCCAGAATCATCATAACGTTCCCATTTAGTCTGATCAGCGAGATTGCGGTCCCTCGCCATGACTAGAGTTTTGATACATCCACGCGGAGAATTATTCAATCCTACGAACATCTATAGTAAGAAACTGCCGGGAGATGCGGGAAAGTGCGCACTGACAGTAGATGCATCAACTTGAAAGAAGGCGAAGCGCTGGAGCCCAGCGGAAACGGTCTCTTGGCGTTCGGCCGACCGTTTCGCATCGATTGGGGACTTCTCTATACCTCATCTTCTGGCCGATGCTTCTTGGCCCCGCTAATTTATTGGCGGGCTGGACTCGCTTGGATGAGAACCGCCATGTTTCCGGGCTGGTGCTGATTCCTCCACATTCTCCTGTGCGCACGGGGAATCTCGGACCACGTGAAAACTTCAGAAAGGCACGGATCCAGTCGCTCCTCGATAACAAGCCGATTTGCCTCCCAGACTTGATAGGGATTCGCGAAATGACTTCCCTGGATTCTCTTCTGCCTCATCCAGATGAAGCGGGCATCCATCGTGAGGTTGTAACCTGAGGTCCCTGCGCAGAAGACAACCATTCCGCCTCGCCTCACGACAAAACAACTGACGGGAAATGTCGTCTCGCCGGGGTGCTCAAAGACGATATCGACATCGTTTCCCTTTCCTGTGATATTCCAAATGGCTTTCCCGAAGCGGCGTACCTCCTTCAAGTAATCGCCGTACGCAGCGCTTTCATCAACATCTGGAAGTTGGCCCCAGCAGTCGAAGTCCGTCCGGTTTATAACTCCCTTTGCGCCCAGCGACATCACATACTCGCGTTTCGCCTCCTCAGAAACGACGCCAATCGCATTGGCACCCGCGACCGTCACAAGCTGGATTGCCATCGATCCGAGACCGCCAGCCGCACCCCACACTAAAACGTTTTGACCTGGTCTGATGACGTGAGGGCGATGACCAAACAACATCCTGTATGCCGTAGCCAGCGTGAGCGTATAGCAGGCGCTCTCCTCCCAGCTTAGGTGCTTGGGCCGGGCTACTAGCTGACGGGACTGGACGCGTGCAAACTGCGCAAAGGAGCCGTCCGGAGTTTCGTAACCCCATATTCTGTGAGAAGGCGACAACATCGGATCGCCGCCGTTGCACTCGACATCGTCGCCGTCATCCTGATGACAATGGAGAACGACCTCGTCGCCAACTTTCCATCCCCTGACGCGATCCCCGACCGCCCAGACAATCCCCGCACCATCTGATCCCGCGATGTGATGGGATTGCCGGTGTATGTCGAAGGGCGACACCGGCTGGCCGAGAGCTGCCCAAACTCCATTGTAGTTTACTCCGGCCGCCATAATCATGACCAGCGCGTCCTCTGGGCCGATCGCAGGCGTGTCAACCACTTCCGCCCGCATTGCACTCTCTGGGTCCCCATGTCGCTCCCGACGTATCACCCAAGCGTTCATGTGCTTCGGTACGTAACCCAACGGCGGCATTTCCCCGATCCCGTAGAGGTCCTTTGCGACCCGATCGATACAGTTCGCTGCAGGCTGATCGTTCTGAAGTTGCTGATCTGATTCGCTCATTTGCGCCTCATAAATAGAGCTTGTAAGTCGCGTACACCTATAATAAGAATAAACAAGCGGATGTAAACCACTATTGTGCGAATCCTGCCTTCATATCCGAGAGCTTCAGGAGAGTAGGGCGATCCTTCGTCCTTCCGTCATGGCCGAACGCGGCTGGAAATGGACATGACAGTACTATTGATGATGAGGGCTCTAGCGTCGTGGCGAGAAGCCGTAGACCCGTTCAATCCCGCGAAGGAGCGAGCCGTCGTCGAGAGTGGCGGCGCGAGACGAACTCGACTAGGCGCAACGTTCCTCTGCGGAGCGCACCAACGCTCCTTTGCCACCGGTAAGGAGGGCAATCAAGGAAACGAGAACCAAATGTCGGCTCGACGCCAGGGATGTCATAGTCGCGTAATACCGCGGTTCACACTCCAGGTTTAACGAGCCACTCACTCGCGAATGAAAGCGTCTATCAAGCCGATTTCTGGTCGAAACTAGTGACAATTTCGAAAGCATTCATGGAGAGGGAATTCTTGGTGATTGCGCGGTTATTCACACGATTCAAGCTGTACAAGGTGGGCTATGGGCGGCGAGGAGCTTAGGCGAGGTAGTTCGGTGACAGAATTCGGAGCCCCGGTAAATTACCGCGAGACAGACTCGGGTTCAAAACGTCCGCGTCAACCAACGCTTGCTTCGGCCCGCCGCATCATCGTGAAAATCGGCTCGGCTCTCATCGTCGAGCAAGGCAGCGGCACAGTTCGAGAGGCGTGGCTTGACACTTTGGCCAACGATATCGCGCGGCTCCGTGGACGCGGTCAGGATGTGGCTCTGGTTTCGTCCGGCGCTGTCGCTATTGGACGATATGCTCTAAACTTGCACGAAAAAATGCTATCGGCGACACATCGACAAGCTGCAGCTGCCGTCGGCCAAGCTGAACTTGCTAAAGCTTACAGGGAAAGATTTGCGCGACATGGGCTGACGGTCGCCCAGATTCTACTCACTCTAGACGATACGACACAGAAGCGGCGTCTAGCCAACCTTCGGGAGACCCTAGTCAAGCTTATGAACTTCCAAACGATTCCCGTGATCAACGAAAACGACGCTATTGCGGGAAGCGCGGTAACTTTCGGCGATAATGATCGTCTCGCTGCTCGTACTGCACAGTTAGTTGGAGGCGACACCTTGGTGCTTCTGTCGAACGTGGCCGGTCTTTACTCGGCGGACCCCTATGAATCGGCAAGCGCCGCTTTGATCAAAGAGGTGTATGAGGTGACCCCACAAATCGAACTCATGGCCGGTGGTACCCGGCTTGGTTACAGCTGCGGCGGAATGAAAAGCAAACTCGTCGCCGCGCGAATGGCGCTCGCCTCTGGATGCAAAATGATCATTGCGGACGGCCGCGATGTGCATCCCCTCTCAGCTGTTGATGCTGGCAAGCCGTGCACCTGGTTTTATCCTTCCACCGAAGCACGCCTCACAAGAAAGAGGTGGATTGCGGGCGCATTGCGGCCAACAGGCGCACTTATGGTCGGGAATGGTCCAGTGACGCAATTGCGATTGGGCGAAAGCCTCTGGGCGCCGCAGGTCACATCGTTCACGGGAGACTTCGTCCGTGGTGATGCCGTTGTCATACGCGATGTTAGCGGAAGCGAAGTGGCTCGCGGTATTTCAATCTATTCGAGCGCTGAGCTCCGCCACGTTACACGGCAGCCTCAGTCAAAGATTGTGCCTTCGTCGCTCGGCTGTGAGCTCAAGCCGATCGTTCACAGAGATGATCTGGCGCTTGCACAGTAAGGTAAATGGCCGAACTGCTATTCGGTATCTCAATAGGCGATCATCGCGTGCAACGTGGGCTATTCAGCGAAACTTCGTAAAGCCGTCGACCTCGGGCAGCGAGCGGCCTGAGCTACAATCGGTCAAAGGCTTCGTCCCGGCGTTTCTGTAGCGGCCTATCGTGCCACCGGCGCAATGGCGCCTGCCGCGGTGGCTATCGCGCCACCTGACGGCACACAGGTGAGGTTCGATAGCCCATCACCAATGCGGCGGGTCAATATCGAGAAAGTGATCGCGACCAGCGTGCCAAGCAGTTGCCCTCACTGGGCAATGACGATTGAAGCCTTCCGTTAGACCGGAGCCGTTCATGGCACATCCTTATGTCATTTCGGAACGGACGCCCAAACGGCTGCTCAACTTGTTCGGGCTCGTGTGGCAACCCGGTCCGGGGTGTTCGATCAGGCTCTTTCTTAGAAACTCGCTTGATAGCCTTCCTAGGACCCTGGACATGAGGTTTTTTACTTCAGTCAGGACGAGTTCGGCGTCCGTCGGCACGGCGGCCCATGTGTGCCGTGCGCGAGGTCACGCCGGGCGGTAAAACTGACGATGAAGCCGGCAGTGGCCGGCGCCAGATTGCCATCTCTCCGGTCGCGGCGTGCGGCACGGCGTCACCCGAATGTCGTGCTGCCCTGCCAGCCGCAAGACACCACGCATTGACGAGCTGCCAGACTGCTGAATGATCCCGGATGAAGAGCTTCTCCACGGCTTTGAGAGTGAGCTCGTTCATGTCGTCAGTACCCGACCCGCTCCGAAACCTAGGTCGAGGCGTTCGCGTGGACTAAAGGCTTCGAGAGTTGCACTCCGCCCAATCCCGATAGATCCCCCTCAGAGCTAAGAGACTCCCAAAGCGTCCAGTATTCGGGGGAGATCAATGCCGCGAGAGCCAAACCAAGGACGGAAACTCGTCGCTGCGAAAACGGCGCTGGCAGGACTCGCTGTCAGCAACTGTCTTGGGCACCTAACGTCTCCGATGCACCTGAGCGAATATACCATAGGGTTATTCTGCGCTTCCCTCCAGAACTGGTAGGAGGCTGCCGTCCTACTTTGATGTATTACTCACCATCGTGACGGCGCGGTTCGCGACTAAACGGCGCGACTTGCAAGAGCTAGAAATTCGTTCAGACGGCGCTAGAGACCAGGGTTCTCCAGCGGGCAATGCCTGAACGAAAATCCTCCGAGTCAGGAAACGCCGATGGGGCATATGATACGAGCGATAATCAAATATACTTCTGCAAGGGAGGCCGCAACAAGGCAATCTGTTGGCTCTGCAGACGTCCTCTGTTACCGGAGCCTCGCATGCCAAAGGCTCTAGTGGTAGCCTTGACACGTTATCTAACGGTGTTTCGGGAAGCACTCGATCAGTCCACGATGCAGGTGATCGTAGCCGAATTCGACTGCGCGGTTTCGTTGGCTATTGAACATCAGCCGGATCTTATCCTGATCGCTCCACCGCCGATCCCTGACGTATTGCTTATCTGTAAGCGCCTTCTTGAGAATGGCTCGACGAAACACATTCCGATCTTCCTGATATCCGTGGACTATAATACGATCGATGGCGGTCCTCGCCTTCCTCGTACGGCAGCGTCTCAAGCGAGAGATGGGGATGACGTTGATTCGTTAAAGCCACCTCGCCAAAGAAGCGTGGGTCAGGAGGAGGGGCGGTATGTCGCGAGAACGCAACGGCAGAAGCAGATTTTGAGCATTCTCGATCTGCTTCACTATGCCCAAGGAGAGATATCAGAGATGGGCATTGAAACATCGGCGGCACTTCTGGAAGCCACTATCGTTGATGTAGCTCAAAGTGTTGGGATCCCTGAATCCTAGCCGCCTGGTCGCTTTCAGTTGTCAAAGCGTCCCGTACTGATCTCGAGGGGATGTCCCGGGTTCTGTTGAATTTCTGAAGAGGTCGGCGTTGCCCACCTTGGGCCGGTAGGCTCGGGGTGCTGATTCCACAAAGGACGCCATGACAAGAGATATCACATCGGCTGGTTCGCCGGCGACTGGGGCTGTGGACGAAGCGCATGCAGAAGTGCGGTCGAGCTTCGATCGGTTCTGCCTTGCGGCAGGGATCGAGGCGCTTGGCACGACGATGGAGGCGGATGTCACGGAGGCCTGCGGGCCGCGCCACGGTCGTGACGCGGCGCGGCAGGCGCACCGTTGGGGCCGAACGCGGGGAGGGATCGGCGTCCACGGCGGCAAGATCGAGGTCGAGCGCCCGCAGGTTCGTGGCGTGGACGGCCGCGAGGTCCCGATTCCGAGCTGGAAGACGCTGACGCAGGAGGACTGGCTCGGTCGCTGGGCGGTGAACGTGATGCTGATCAACGTGTCGACGCGCCGGTTCGGCCGCGCTGTCCGGCTGCCCGAGGGCGACGTGCCGGCACCGCCCGGATCGGGGGGAAAGTCGGCGGCCTCGCGGAAGTTCGTCGCGCTGTAGGCGGCGCGGCTGCCCGACTTCATGGCTGCCGATCTGTCCGCGCTCGACCTTCTGGTGGTCCAAACCGATGGCTGCATCTCGGGGACGATCTCGTGCTGGTCGCCGCGATCGGGTCGACGGTGAAGGCAACAAGCATCCGCTGGCGCTGGTGGAACAGGGCGACCGAGAACGCCGCAATGGTTCAGGCCCTGCTGGACAACCTGGTCTCGCGCGGGCTCGCCCCGACAGCGCCACATTGTCGACGGCGCGAAAGCGTTGTCCAAGACGATCCGCCGCACCTTCGGTTCGGCCGCCGCGATCCAGCGCTGCCAGATCCACAAGGCGCGCAACATCATGAAACGGCTGCTGAAATGCGGCCAGCCGTCGGGTGCTGCGCCCGGCTCGGGAGCTCGATGACGCCGACAAGGCTGAAAAATTGATCCGGAATCTCGCGCGTCGGCGGCCAGCATCCTCGAAGGCCTCAACGAAGTCCTGACTGCCGTCCGGTTGAAGCTGCCGAAGGAGCTTCGTCGATCGCTCGCCTATGCCAACAATCGCCGAGAATATGATGGGCACCATTCGCCGCGTCACACGCAACGTCAAACGCTGGCGCGATGCCGGCATGGCCTTGCGATGGGGCGCGGCCCAGCATGATCGAGGCCAACAAGGGCTTCCGACGGTTGAAGGCGCACAAGCAATTGTCGGCTCTGCGTGCGGCCCTTCAAGCTCACCACGATCGCATGACGATCAAGCCCGTTGCCCACGTCACGAGGGGGGCGTAACATTCACTCCGGCAACGGTCCGCCGTAGTTCAACAGCGATCGGGACATCACCGACCTCGATCTTTCGGTGAATTCCCAAAAAGTGAATCGCCTCGGCAGCTTGTAGCCGACGAGACCAGCTCGCTCGGCAAGCACGACAGATGCCGCCATTTTGAGCCGGGATGGTCGTCGGAGCCACTAGACCGGGAGCAGTGCAGGCGTGAGCCTTCAATGTTTCAAAACGGACCTTTCCACTGTCGGGCAAGCTCGAGCGAGAGCTCCGGCGGTCTCTCCAGTTCCGCTATCAGTTTCGCCTAGCTCGCAATCATTCGACTTAGACACCGCTCGCAATGGGCGCTTCGCTTCGGACAAGAGAACGTCCATCGCAGCTCGGTGCAAGGCGTTCAGCCGGTTGATTGGCTTGACCTTGCGACGAGACCCGCTGCGCATCTATCTCCGCCGGTGGCGCAATCCTTTGATGGCAGATAGATCTATCTTAATCCTCACGAACATTTCCACCCTTCCTCCTCTGCGGAAGATGATCGTCGCAATCGCCGAACTTGCCATGGCCGCTTCCGCCCCTCGGCTTTTTTGACGAACTTCCGCACGCAATATCGTATGGTTGTGTCCAGGCTCCGGACTGAAAACGGCCCATAGCAGCATAACCCTCGTCCGGGTAGCCGGAGATCGACAGCCTGACTTGTTGCGCTCGCACTCACGTTCCTTAAGCGTGACGCAACGCTGACGCGATCGCCGTTACGTCTGGTTGCGTTTCGATATTCAGTACGGACTGGATTACCTCATTCGCACGCGCGCTGGGCAGACCGCTCACCGCACGAAATTTATCGACTACCTGTTCGTCCCCGTACGCTGTATCGCTCGTCCACGGATCACCCAATGCGAACTCTGTTTCAGCTTCAAGGCGCGCGCCGTCGCGGAACACGATCGTCACGCGTGCGGGCATATTGCGCCACTGTTCGCGCACGGTATGCGCTGCGAGCTCATTTGCGGGATCCCAATGCTCGATGCTTACCTTTTCTCTCAAGGTCGTGACGTTCTTGTCGTCGTCCTGCGTCGGGTCGAACCAAGCCGGACCAACAGGAATTCCAAGCAGAATCATTGCCACAGCATGCGGGATGCTCCACTGTCGTGAACAGAACGTGCGCGGTGCAGGATTACGAAAACGCGGAGTACAAAGGAATACGTTCGCACCGATTACAATCCGTTCAATTTGCTGAACTTTGATGTTTCTGTTGTCGAGCGCCTTGACGAGTGCGGTGAGCGCGTGATGAGCCCAACGGCACGTCGGCCATGGCTTGTAGGTGATATCGGAGAGCATCCAGCGCGAGCCAAGGCCGCCGACCAAGTTGTCCGGGTCGAAACGATCCGTGCCGGACATTTTGATCAAACCGCGATCCCCGTCGAAAATGGCAGAAAACCCGGTTGCACCAAGTCCCGCTGACCGCGCCGCGAATACGCCAGCAAGCGCCGCCCAACCGGCATCCGCGTATTTGCAGTCCGGCAGATCGATCGTCGACGATGCCCACATACCCGTCGTCGGCAGCGGAGTGTTCGAGCCAGCTGTGCCTAGCGTCTGCCGAGCCAAAGTTTCGTCCTGACCTTCGATCTGAATCGCGGCGCCGGCGGCCGCGAATACGACCGACGCGGAGCAACTGTAGAGATTTGGAAAGCCGGATAGCCGTCCGTCCGTGAAGAGCATGGGCAGCCCCAACGCAGTCGCCACGCGCCCGCCCAGTTCATATCCCGTGATCACGGCCTGCAAGAACTGCGAACCGGTTGCCTTGCGTTCCTCCCCCAGGGCGAGAGCGGCAACAACCGCTGCCATGCCGAAGTGATGGCCAACCGGGAAGGTCTCGTCGAGGTCCATACAATTCCCAAGGCGCGCGTTAGCATACAAGGCGCCCGCAAGGCTGGCATGCTGTTTGCGGCCGACCACGGAAGCGACGGTGCCGCCTCCCAAGAAGTCAGCCAAGCCGTAGGCGATCGGCGCCATGCGTGTCCGGGTTGCAGCAATCATGCAGCCGATCGAGTCGAGCAGAAGACGTTGCCCTTCGGCTTTCACGCGGACGGGCACGTCGCCCAGTTCGAGAGCTGAGGCGAATCGAGCAAGAGCGCCAGTTGCGTCAGTGAAGTTGTTCGTCATCGGAGTTTTTCGATCCAAGCTGGGCAGGACATTGTAAATCGGTCCTGCAAACGTTGTTGACCTGATGTGTTGACTCGACCGCATCTACAGCGGCGTCGCTCGATCTGCTAGGTGCAATTTGCTACCAATTCTGAGGGGCAACGTACGCACCCGCTGAGCCGGTTGACGCCGAACGGTCTGCTGTCGAGAAGTGTTGGCCTTGCTGCATGCCGTCAGGTGAGGCGGCTTACAGAATGTTGATTATGGGTTGCGCCGTGAGTTTCCTCTGCGGCGACTAAAATTAAAACCTCCTTGGGTCAGCTCGCGGGTGCTCCGTGCCGGTGATGATCGGGTGGCCACATTGTGTGGGTTCAGTCGAGCCGATCTGGTCGGGTGAGGATCGCGACCTTTCGATCTAACTGCCTAGGCTGGCAGCAGTTCCGCCGTGCGCTTCATCCGGCCCGCGCCTGAGGCTGGGGCGGAGGCGAGCTGATCCGGCTCGCAAGCGTAGGGTATCGAAAACGATGATCTCGTAGTTGTAGAAATTCTGCGCCACAGATGTGTCCGAGCTGAAGCGGCGGCGCCGTGCAGGACCACGAAGGGCACAGCTTTTGTCTGTGAATGTTCACGACGACAAAGCACATCATGCGCGGTGAGTTGGTTGTCATTGAAACCAGCAGGTGGCCTATGCGGTATTCGGATGAGTAGCTTGCTCAAACATATCCGGGTCATTTTGAACACGCGCACTTAGCTTCCAAGATCCCGCAAGCGGCCATCGCCGGCGTTTTTGTTGGGTACGGCGCGGCGACCATGACGACAAGTTCTCGCGCCGTTATTGGCGAATGCATGCCAACTCTGCATCTGATTGCCTCACCAGACGATGAAGGGGGCGCAGAGTTCTACGCGAGGCCCGCCAGCGCCTGGCGCAGACGCGGGAGGTGACCAAAGTAAAAACGTTAGGTCGCTTAGTTGCTGATGCAGAATCTAATCTCTCGTCAGTAGTGCCAAAGGTTGTAGCACTTGCGACGAACGTCGCAATTGTAACAGTGACCGTTGCGTTGGCGTGGGTGCCAGGTCTCTCAAGTGCTTGTCCGTGTACAAGATTGTTCCGAGCGCCTGAGCTGGTACGACATTTGCTGATCGCTTCAGGTCCGCGCGCTCAGGACGAAGCGCATGCACAGTGCTTGCTCATCGAGCAAGTGTTCGGCTGAGGCAAATCAAGTTGCAACGCGTCACGAGGGGTACGCTTGTCGCGTTCGGTCGAGGACATTGCAAGCAAGAGGAGGCTGAAGTGGCGCAGGAACAGCTCCGAGATAGGTTCGGTCAAACCACGCAGGACCGGTCGGCGCGAGGTGCCAAAATGGACTTATTTAGCTTCATCGAATGTGCGAAAAAAACGCGATCACTTAAGGCGTTGTTCGATTTGCTTGTGAGCTGTTCGAGCGAACAGGGCTTCAGTCAAGTCGCTTACGGGGCATTGACGGACGCGAAGCCATCTCGCCTGCCAGGGTATCTCTCGGCCGCAGTGACCGTGAACTTTCCCTCCGATTGGTGCGAGCGGTATTCTGAACGCCGATACAGTGCCATCGATCCTGTGGTTCAGCGGACGACAATGCTGTCGGCGCCCTTTCTATGGGATCAACTCGCGGACCAATATAAATTGCAAGCCGGCGAAACGCGTGTGTTGAAGCCAGAGAGGCCGGCCTCAAGCATGGCGTTACCGTACCACTGTTCGGGCCATTTGGACGGCTATCTGTCGTATCGTTTGCGTCCAAGTTCGACGATGCCAACCCCGAGTATCGCCTCAGTCATCTCAACGCTTTGGCTTTGCAGTTTCATCATGCGTTTTCAGAGATCGCGCCTTCATCGGAGGGCGGATGCCATACGCAAGTATTCCTATCCAAACGAGAAAAGGAATGCCTCCGGTGGGTGGAAGAGGGAAAATCGTCTTGGGAAATCGGAGTCATCCTGAAAGTCAGCGAGAATACCGTCAACTTTCACATCAGGAACGCAATGCGAAAGCTAGGGACGAACAGCCGTATCCACTGCGTTGTCAAGGCGATTCGCATTGGCGCTATCTGAATTGTCGCGGCCGCTGTCGCATATGAGCTATGCCGGCGTAGCGAGGCGAGCGATCTAGCCGTTTGACATAGCTGCGAGTGGCACATCGAATCCGACGTGCCGCATACGACAACCGCTGTTGTCTTGAATAGGCCGACAAGGGTGTCGTCCCGATCGTCATCTTCGGGGTGCGCATCCAGGCGCAATCTGCCGAGGATGTTTTCCGTGCGTCGAAGCGGGAGAGGATGGCGCGAACTCCGTCAATCGACGCTGGCTGGACATGATGGCGGACCATTCGCCGGATCTCTGATTGCATGCGCCCAAAGTGATCTTCAGCGCGAGCGTAATCAGCTGCGCCCAGCACCACTCGTCGAGCCAGTACTGCTGGAGCTTCAAAGAGTTGTAACTCGAAGACATGCTCGTTTGAATGTTCCTCTGTTCGGTCAATCTGGCTGCCAAATGGAGCCGGAGACCTTAACCCGCGCTGTTCTGCGGAAGCGCTCTCTAGGGTTAGTTCCTGAGAACGTGACGCCGACTGGGCGCCCAGAGCACAAGAGGCCCGTTCAGCGCCACCGCGCCAACTCTAACAGCAGACAGAATACGGGCGTCATCTGCCCGGTTCGTCTCGGTTGAGCGTTTGGGGCTCGGATCGCGACAACATACTAGCCCAGGAGAACGGTTTCGTTGATGCAGCAAGCGCGCCCTCACAACAATGCATAAGATCGTGTATGGCTACTGTCCACCAGACCAACAGGTCAAAAAAAGCCCCGGCGATGCGCCGGGACTTTCGATCCGCCGTTTGAGCGAGAGATCAATATTTGAGGAGAATCGGCCCGCCGAACTTATAATTGAGCCGTGCAGTCACAAGATCGAAATCCTGGCGGATGCGATCGGTCCCACCACCAGGCGCGGCGAAGTTCACGGTGGCGGGCTGCATGAATAGGTGATCGTACTCGAAACCAACCGACCAGTCCGTTGCGAAGCCGTACTCGATGCCGGCTCCCAAAGCACCGCCCCAGAGAACGTGCTCGCTGTATCCAAGCCG
The DNA here is from genome assembly GCF_040548225.1 of Bradyrhizobium sp. S3.12.5. Classification (NCBI taxonomy): domain Bacteria; kingdom Pseudomonadati; phylum Pseudomonadota; class Alphaproteobacteria; order Hyphomicrobiales; family Nitrobacteraceae; genus Bradyrhizobium; species Bradyrhizobium sp. S3.12.5. Next base: position 101 of record NZ_JBEPRF010000043.1, on the reverse strand, counting down.
CGCGCTCGTGAGGTTCGAGCTGATCTGATAGGTGTTGCTCGTCACTGCGCCGCCGCCTTTGGCATAAAGCAGTACGTTATCGAAGGCATAGCCGATCTGCC
>NZ_JBEPRF010000042.1:0-35655 GCF_040548225.1 Bradyrhizobium sp. S3.12.5 | reverse complement strand
AACGCGTTGTCCGACACATGGAAACCGCGGCGACGCGCCACGCGAACAAAATAGACGTCAAGCGCGATTCAAAAGGGCCGCAGAGCTACGCTTACGATCTACTTCCGTCTGACGTTGGCACGTTGCAAGTACATGAAATCGACCAATATGCTGGAACATCTCAACCTTCCGGGTGACGCGAGCGACGGCGGCGGAGAGGGATGGCTCAACCGGATCCCACGATCAATTTTGCTGAACTTGACGCACAGAACTAACGATGCGCAGTTTTGGCACTTCCTGGTCTGCTCTACCCGGAACGAGTTGGCGGGGGCCGCAACCAATTTGATGCGATGGTCTTGAGACGCCATTCGGCGGAAGCAGTTGCGCAGCTTAAGTCGTGCTCAGTTGAAGGTCTGTTTTGCTAGGCAAGCCGGCACTGAGTCATTTGCTGCTGCTTGGAAGCGGAATGCCGCGGGTCGCGCTTTGAGACGCTTTGCGCCCGATCAAATCAATACCAGTACGGTATCGACCTCAACGAATTTGGTATTGGCTTCGCAGAAGGCCGGTAGCTCACAATGCGTTAAACTGATCGATGTTGAAGGGGGGACGCGTGCAGCACGAACGCGAGCACTATGTAGACGGTGCGTGGGTCCATCCGCTCGAGTCAAAACTGCTCGATGTAGTCGACCCATCGACCGGAGAGCCCTTCGCGCGCATCGCGCTCGGCGGCTCCAAAGATGTGGATCGCGCGGTTGCCGCTGCGCGGTCCGCGTTCGCTTCTTTCTCCCGCACGACCGCGCGCGAGCGGGCGGAACTAATGCGCAGCGTGGTAGCAGAATTGGTGAAGCGGCGCGATGAGATCGCGGAAGCGATCAGCCGCGAGATGGGTTGTCCGCTGCAACTCGCACGGCAGGCTCAGGCTGCACCAGACGTGCTGGTCAGCATGATCGAGATACTGGAGAACTACCAGTTCCAAGAGCTGCAGGGCGGCCTCTTGATCGCGCGCGAGCCGATCGGCGTCGTCGGGATGATCACGCCCTGGAACTGGCCGATCGGCCAGATTCTCGGCAAGGTTGCACCCGCGCTCGCGGCAGGCTGCACGATGGTGCTGAAGCCCTCCGAGATCGCGCCACTGAACGCAATCATCTTCGCCGAAGTGATGCACACCGCCGGTGTGCCAAAGGGCGTGTTCAATATGCTGCAGGGCGATGGCGCTGGCGTGGGCGAGGCGATGTCGTCGCATCCAGGTATCGACATGATGTCCTTCACGGGCTCTACTCGCGCGGGCATCCTGGTGGCGCAGTCGGCAGCTCGCACAGTGAAGCGGGTGTCGCAGGAACTCGGCGGCAAGTCTCCCAACATCCTGCTGCCCGATGTCGAGTTGCCAGACACCGTCACCAAAGGTGTGCTCAAGGTCATGTTCAACAGCGGCCAAGCTTGCAGTTCGCCAACACGCATGCTGGTGCCTGCAGACCGGCAGGACGAGGCGAAGGCCATCGCAAAAGCAGTGGTCGAGCGACAAAAAGTGGGCGACGTGCGCGATCCCGCGACGCAACTTGGACCGGTAGCCAACGAGGCGCACTTCCGCAAAGTGCAGCGGCTCATCCAAGCGGGTATTGACGAGGGAGCTGAGCTCGTGGTTGGCGGTCCTGGCCGTCCTCCCCACCTGAAGAGCGGCTATTTCGTCCAGCCCACAGTGTTTGCCAACGTGCGCAACGACATGACCATCGCGCGGGAGGAGATTTTCGGCCCGGTGCTGTCGATCATCCCTTATCGGGACGAGGAAGAGGCCATTGCGATTGCGAACGACACCGCGTACGGGCTGGCCGCTTATGTGCAATCGGCTGACCTCGCACGCGCTCGGCGTGTTGCGGCGCGGCTGCGGGCCGGAACGGTTCACATCAACTATCCGCCCTACGACGGCGCAGCCCCTGTGGGTGGTTACAAGCAGTCCGGCAACGGCCGCGAAAACGGCCGGGTCGGTCTGGAGGAATTCACTGAAGTGAAAGCAGTGCGGGGCTACGGAGCGAACTGAAGTGCCCGATCACTACACCTATGTCATCGTCGGAGCCGGTTCGGCCGGATGCGCAATGGCCGCGCGTTTGTCCGAAGACAGTTCAAACCGCGTCCTACTCCTAGAAGCAGGCGGCGAGGACTGGAACCCATTGATCCGCATCCCTATTGGCACTGGTCAAATGCTTCGAAAAGGGTTGCACGGCTGGAGGCTACACGCGGACCACAAGGAGGCCGGAGGACGGCGCGAGTTCTGGCCGCGCGGCAAAGTGATTGGCGGATCATCGTCGATCAACGGAATGCAGTATCTCCGTGGCGACCCTGCCGATTTCGACCATTGGCGGGACCTGGGCAATCCCGGGTGGGGCTACGACGACGTGCTGCCTTACTTCTTGAAGTCCGAAGGGCATGCGTCCAGGAATGGCCGGTTCCACAGCCAGAAGGGGCCCCTTCGCGTCACCGAGGCTTCCTCTTCTAATCCGCTGTATTCCGCATTCATTCAAGCCGGCGTGGAGGCAGGCTTTCCGGAGTGCGATGACTTCAACGGAGAATCACAAGAAGGCTTCGGCCGGATCGACTTCACGATCCATAACGGGCGTCGCTGGTCCGCCGCGCGCGCGTTCCTTGATGATGCGCGCAAGCGGCCCAACCTGCGGGTCATTACCGGCGCGCAGGCCACGCGCGTGCTCTTCGAAGGACGCTGTGTCGTCGGGCTTGAGTACATCCGGTCCGGGCAGACCCTGAATGCTATGGCGGATGCTGAGGTCATCCTTTGCGCAGGCGCGATCCATTCGCCATTCCTTCTGATGCACTCCGGGGTTGGCGATGCGCGCGAGCTCACTCAACTGGGCATCGAGCCGGTTGTCGACCTCCGAGGCGTCGGTCGGAACCTCCAGGACCATCCGACCGCCGGGATCATGTATGGCTGCACGCAACCGCTCACGTTGCACTCCCTGGTGCGCGCGGACCGGGCGGCGCTGATGATGGCCCAGGCAATGTTCCTGCGTTCAGGACCGGCGACGAGCTTCCCGTGTGAAGCCGGTGCGTTCACGCGGACCCGCCCAGACGTGGAACGGCCGGACATTCAGTGGTATTTCATTCTCGGAACGCGGCTCGAGGCGCTGAGATGGCCCGGTTTTGGCAATAGCGATCCCTACAACCGGGAAGCGTTCACGATTGCATGGGCGCTGATGAGGCCGGAAAGCCGCGGAAGGCTCTCGCTGACGTCGCGCGATCCCTTAGAAGCCCCGCATATCGATAGTGGCTACCTCACAGCGCCGGGCGACATGCGAGTGATGATCGATGCATTCCGCCAGGTGCGACGCGTCGGCGCCCAGCCCGCGCTCGCGGACTACATCAACGAGGAATTCACGCCCGGCCCGGACGTGCGCAGCGATGAGCAGATTGCCGAATACGTCCGTGCAACGATCAGCAGTGGCAAACATCCGTGCGGTACGTGCTGCATGGGTAGCGATGAGGGGACGGTGGTCGACCCCGAGCTGCGCGTTCGCGGCGTGGACAGATTGCGCGTGATCGATGCGTCAATCATGCCTGCCGTTGTCACCGGTGGCTTGAACGCGACGACGATCATGATCGGCGAGAAGGGGGCCGATCTCGTTCGCGCGAGCCAGCGCGCATTCGCGGGTGTGCAGAAAACGGAAAAGAACTCGGCGATTGCCTGAAACATTAGGAAAACACATGAAAACTGTGCGAATTCTCACTCCGACGGGCTGCCTCGGCGGCGGATTCTGGCCGAACGCGCTAGACCGCGGCATGTCGATGAAGCCCGACGTGATCGCGGTGGATGCCGGCTCGACCGACCCGGGCCCGTCCTTTCTCGGCACCGGCCTTCCGATGATGTCGAACCGCATCATCAAGAAGGAAATCGCGGCCCTGCTTCCCGTAGCGCGCAAGGCTGGTATCCCGTTCATCATCGGAAGCTCCAACGGCGCCGGCACGAACGCGGGCGTGGACAACATTGTTTCGATCGTGAAGGACGTCGCGAAGGAAAACGGCCTTCACTTCAAGCTGGCGAAGATCTACTCGGACGTCCCGAAGGAGCGGGTGATTTCGGCCATCCAGGCTGGTGAGATTCGCGACTTCGAGGCGGGCTTGCCGCTGAAGGCCGAGGACGTGCAGGCGAGCACGGGCCTTGTGGGCCAGATGGGCGACGAACCGTTCCGCGAAGCGCTGGACCAGGGTGCGGACGTGATCGTCGCGGGGCGCTCGTGCGATGATAGCGCGATCGCTGCATTCGCGATCTGGAAGGGCATCGACCCCTCGCTCGCGATCCATATGGGCAAGATACTCGAGTGCGGCGCGATCAGCGCAGAGCCGGGTGCCATGGACGTGATGCTCGGGACGATCGACGACAAGGGCTTCGTGCTGGAGCCCGGCAGCCTGAACCGGCGCGCGACAGTAAAGTCGATCGCGGCGCACACGCTGTACGAACGGGAGGATCCCTTCACGCAATACGGGCCCGGCCGCATGCAGGACATGCGTGAATGCACGTTCGAGCAGCTCGACGAGCGCCGGGTGCGCGTGTCGGGCACGCGTGGCGAACGCTACGACGACTACTGGATCAAACTAGAGGGCGCCAAGCCGGTCGGCTATCGGTCGTTTGCACTCGCTGGCGTGCGCTGCCCGACGATGATCCGCAACTTGGACAGCGTGCTGGAGGGTATCGAGAAGCTCACGCGCGAGAAGGTGACCGACCCGTCGCTGCGCATCGTGTTCGCCAAGTACGGTGCCAATGCAGTCATGCAGGGGCTGGAGACCGACAAGAGCGTGCCGCACGAGATCGGCCTTGTGGTGGAAGCGACTGCGGATTCGGAAGAGGTAGCTTACGACGCCGCCGTGATCATGGCGGGCAAGGTGAACCACGCGATGTTCCCGGGAGTCAAGAACACCGCGGGCAGCGTGGCGTACCGCTACTCACCGCGCATCCACAACCTAGGCGTGCAGTACGAATTCAGCGTGTACCACCTCATGAAAGTGAAGTCGCCACTGGAGCTGTTCCCGGTCGTGATGGAAGAGGTGTGAGCGGCGCTATGGCGATACCCTTGTATCTGAGCGCGGCGAATGTTCGCTCCTGTCTCCCCGACGACGAGATTTTCGAGGTCGTGGACCGCACAATGCGCGGCATGGCCACCGACGACGTGGTGCTCGGCCCGACGGAGGTCTTCGCGGTCGAGCAGGATGGCGCGCGCAGCCGCGTGGGCAGCATGGCGGGCTGCGTGGTTTCCGAGTCCGCCGCGGGCTTGAAATTGTTCTTCGTGCCGGGCAAGGAGCGGCCGCCCGACGTGCCGCACGTGCCCGCGACGATCATCGTCTGCGACTCGAAGACAGGGCTGCTCGACGGCGTGATGGACGCCACGTTCCTCACCGCCGATCGCACTGCGGCAATGGGAGTTGCCGCGGCTTTGGCCTGCGTCCGGCGGCCTCTGAGAAAGGCTATCATCGTCGGCGCGGGACACATCGGGCGCGCCGCCGCGAAGTTCCTGGCCGACACGAAGACAGTCGAAAGCGTCACCGTCGCTTCCCGTACGGAAAGCAGCGCAACTGAGGTTTGCAAATTTCTGGCTAACTTGCTGACGCGGCCGGTTGCCCTGCGTTCGACCACGGATGTCCGCCAGGCCGTTCGCGACGCGGACGTGGTGGTGACCGCCACCTCGATCCCCAACGACGCCGACCTCGTCTGTGCGCAGTGGTTGAAGGAAGACGCGATTGTCTGCTCGCTCGGCTCGTACCGGGAGGTCGACCTCGAACTCATCTCCACAGCTTGGCTCGTCGTTCATGACGTCGAGCACGTGGGGCTGCGCCGAAGCGATATGCGCGAAGGTGGCGCGGGCCGCGACCGGGTCGTGGGCGATGTCGCAAGCTTGATGGCCGGCCGCCTGCCGCTACCGGATGATAAGACACGCATCCACGTCATCGTCGGCAGCATCGGCGCGCTCGACGTAGCCCTCGGTGCCCGCGCCCTCGCCAATGCGAGGCGCATGAAGCTCGGCGTTTCGCTGGTCTGAACTCAACCGGGACGCCTGGCGCGACCCATTCCGAAATGGTGTGAATCTCGTCCTAATTTGATATTGGCTTGATACCAATCCGGTCTTCATACTCTCTCCAGTTGCCAGGAGAAAAATGCAAATGAGCCTCACAGGTCGTCAAAACGTGCTAAATGCGGGTGCTCCGCCATCGCGGCCACCAAGAACAATATCCGTGATGGCTTCCCCCAGCAATGAATTCTTGACCGGACGCGTTGTCGAGCTCGACAAGCGCTTCGAGGAATGGATCTTGACCTGATGAAACTCTCGTTGCCCCTTGCGGGCTTTCCCGTTGAATAAAGGACATCTGAAATGCCTCAAACCCGACTCGTGAAACTCGGCAACCTCGCTTCGATCGTGCGTAGCAAGAACGCGGGCCCCTACCGCATCACTTTAGACGTGCTCTTCGAGCGCGAAGATCTGTACGACGCTGTTTCCAAAAGCGGCGCGCTCACAGCCGAAAGCGTCGCTGGCGCGTATGGCCTCGATAAGTCCAAGATCTCCTCTTTCTTCGAGATCCCGACCGCGCGGGCGTTCAAAGCGACTCTCTACCGTCCGAACGCGCAATGCGCCCTTGGCGAGAGCGATGTCTACGGCGCGCAGCAGCACGCACCGCTGCTGCACATGATGATTCCGGTCCCACCGGACACCAAGGAATATCACGACGTCTGAGAAGCGAAAGTCGCCTTCCTCATCGTGTCAAAGCCTCGCATTGCGTTCATCGGCACGGGCGGAACGCGCGCTTCCAATGCGGGCGACCGCCTGGAAGTGCGTTAGGGTATCGTTGTGGTGCTCAACGAGGGCATCTACACGGCTCGTACGAGAAGCAAGACGTCAACCATCCGGCTCGAGGCATTCCGCTTGCCCTTCTTTCGGACGCGTTCGATGGCCGAATGTCTTCTTCGACCGAACGGCTTCGCGGAAGAGCCACCCGACACTGAACTCGACATTTGCGGACTTGAAAGCTCGGCAACCTTGCTGCCATCGTTCGCAGCAGAAACGCGGGCCCGTACCGTATCACGATTGACGTTCTTTTCGAGCGCGATCACTTGTACTCCGCCGTGTCCAGCAGCGGGGCCTTGAATGCCGAGAGTGTTGCACGTGCCTACGGTGTGGATACGACGTTCTTCGAAAATCCGGTTGCGCGCGTTCGAGGCGACCTTGCTTCGGCCAGGCGCGCAGTGCGCTTCCGGAAGGAGCGATGTCTACGGAGCGCAGCAGCATGTGCCGCTCATGAACATGTAAATTCCGCTTCCCTCAACTGTCTCGGAGTACCAGGACGTTTAATCGGTCTCTAGCGATCGCTCTTGACGCGGCAACGCGTCGTAACGGCGATACGCTGATCGAGGGCGAACGACGAGAACGGCAAGTGCATGACGACAACGCAGCGATCCCGATTGCGCGCTGTCGATGGGCGATGTGATTACCGATGGCGCTGAGTAAGGGACCAGTGTTGATCGCGGCCGCGCTAGTGGTCCTAGCCCTCTGCGGATGATGCCGTGCGCATCTCCAATGCTCACGTGCAGCCATCCGTGGCGGCGCGCGCGCTCGCTTGTGGGCTACCAGGCGGCGGGACCGGACGAATAAAGTGAGAGCCATTGACCGATGCCGCCGGCGGAGAAGGGGCGCCTTCGATCTCCGCCGCCCTATGCTGTCTCGACGCAGTTAGAGCTTTGGCGTGGTGATCCACGGCAAGGCGAGCCGTGCGATGGACATCGCATCATCTGCCCGTAGCTGCCGGCTCGTGCCAAGGCCGATTTGTTCGCTGTGCGAGACAGTTTCCGGGTGCTCCCATGCCGGGCGCGGGATATTCTCGAGAACAATCGCATATCGCGCGAAGACAGAGAAGACAGTCGTGTTCCAACGGCTGCGGGCACGAGTCGGCGCGTCAACGCGCGCTGCATCGAACTCGGCTGAAGGTTGTTCTGGAAGTGAAGGCATGTGAGTGCGCGATACGCTCGGAAAATCCGAGCATTTCCGCCCTATCAATTCCAATCTGGTCTTGATCGTTCCGAAATTGGTATTTGTGCCTTCGGAACCGGACCTGTCATGATTTGATCAAACAAAAACAGGGGGAAACAGTCCATGAGAAATACAATTTCGAAAGTGTCACGTCGCTCCCTCCTGGTCGGAACGGCCGGCGTATTGACGGCGCAGATGGTGCTTACATCCTCGCGCGCCCGAGCCAAGTCTGATTCGCTGACGCTCACCACTTACGGCGGAAGTCAGCAGGAGACTATGGCCAAGACTGTGGTCACTCCATTTACCGAAGAAACAGGAATCAGAGTCAACTTCGTTCCGACACCGGACATCGCGAAGTTGAAGGCTCAGCAAATCACGGGTAACGTCGAGTTTGACGTTTTTGACACCTCAGTCGAAGTGGCTGCGTATGCATCCAAGCAGGGCTTTTGGGAGAAGTTGGATCTTTCGGGGTTTGATATCGAGGATATGGCGATCCCGCCCACAAGTGACATAATCACTCTGGGCGTCTATACCGGCGGCATAGCGTGGGATCCGTTGAAATACGGCCCGGGAAAGCATCCGACGAATTTCGCCGAATATTTCGATCTGAAGAAGTTCCCGGGGCGCCGCACCTTCCGCAACCGCCCGAACGAGACGCTGGAAGCCGCGCTTCTCGCCGATGGCGTGCCGCCGAAGGACATCTATCCCCTAGATGTTGATCGCGCGTTCAAGATGCTCGATCGCATTAAGCCGAGCATTGCCTCGTGGACAACCGCGACTCCTCAAACGATCTCGCTTTTGCAGACCGGCGAGGTCGATTTCAGTTATACCTATGCCAATCGCGTCAAAGCGACAACTCAACAGCGTGGCGGAACGCCCCTAGCGCTCTCTTTCGAACAAAACCTGCTCGGTGCTGACAATATCTCAGTGCCCAAGGGGGCACCGAACAAGGAGAACGCGATAAAGTTCATGACCTATGTGATGCGCCCGGAAGTTCAGGCGCGGCTCAACTCTGCGACTGATGGCGTGCCAAATTCAAAAAAAGCCATGTCGATGATGTCGGCCGAGGCTCGCAAATGGATGCCGGATTTGAGTAGTCCCAACAATGTCCTTCTCAGTGGTCCGTATTGGTCAGATAACCTAGAGGCGGTATCGCGTCGCTTCAAGGAATGGGTCATGAGCTAATTGCTCCCGTTGTCCTGGAAGGGTCAATCCGGTCCGTCCCATGGCGGACAAATGGGGAGTGCCGGGGTGGAGCAATTGCAGATAGTGACTGGCGCCGCGCAAGGTATTGGCCTCGCGGACGCGTTCGTCGACGAGGGTGCGCGTCGCGCTGATGGACATCGACGAACGGTGCGTCGCGAAACGACCGATGCCTTGGCCTCGAAAGGCGCTCAAACTTGCTTCGTCGAGGTCGACGTCGCTGACCCAGAGGCGGCCGACGCCATGGTAGCGTTGACGGCTGAATGGCTGGGCCCGCCGAACGTGCTCAACGGCGGCATGGGTGTGTTCCCGGGCCCGCTCGAAACGGCGGCAGAGGACTGGCGTCGCTGTTCGGGCGTGGACTTGGATGGTGTCTGGAATTGCGGCTGCGAGCATCCAGAGAAGCTGCAGGCGGGGACAAAAGCGCTCCGTCCCGTCGAGCGCATTGGCCGCCCCGAAGAGATCGCTGCCGCCGCAGTCTTGCTTGCGTCCGATGAGGCGCACTTCCTGACTGGGCAGAACATCGTCATCGATGGCGGACGCTCGGCGGCGTTTCACCAATGAGAAGTTACGCAGAGACACTGGCTTGCTTGCAAGCTGCTGATCGGCCGGTTCGTGAACTGCGTGGAAGTGGTTGCGCCGCGGTGACGCCCGAGGGAGCGCGATTAATCGCGCTTGCGTTCGATGAGCGTGCGGAGAACCTGCTTTGGACGCATCCCTTGCTCTGCGACCGGGAGGCGATGAAGGATGCACAGGCCCTCGCGGGCGGCATGGGCGGCGACCGACTATGGTTTGCTCCCGAGGTAAAGTTTCATTGGCGTGGCCGATCCGATTGGCTCACGTTTACAAACTATGCAGTGCCTCTAGAGGCCGATCCGGGAAATTACCGGTTTTCTGATCGCGACGTCGGCCAGATCGGTCTTTCCGCGGCGCCCACGCTCCCTACCACGGACGGCAGCCCTCCGGTTAAGTTTTTCGTGCGCCGAACTTTTTGCCTTGCGCGGCCGCCATTGTTTCCAAATGGCAGGCGGCTTCTGGGCTCTCTTTCTTATGTGGGCGTTGAAGCCCGTCACGAACTCCATTTCGATTCGGGGCAAACGGCAGGAGTGGTGGGACTATGGCATCTGCTGCAAGCGCCTGTTGAGTCCGTAGCCATCATCCCGACGAAACGGGACTGGAATGGAGCGCCGCTGTCTTACGGAAACCCGGGCGATTGGTGCACAGGACCTGATCAAGTGTCATGGCGCTATGGGGGCATCGCGAAAGCCAAATTGGGACTGGAAGTGTCCGCTGTCACCGGTCGCGTAGGCATCGTCCGTCAACTCTCCGACGGACAGTGGGCACTGATCGTGCGGGACTTCCCGGTGAGCCGCGATGGGAGCTATGTCGACCATCCTTATGGTCAAGCACGGCGTGACCAGGTTGTTCAAGCTTGGGATGGGTTCGGCTTTGGCGAGCTTGAATACCACGGCGTCGGGCTCGATGCAGGGGATGGCCCGCGCAGCCTCAGCGAAACTGACACTATTTGGGCATTCGGCGGTTCGGCCGATTCGATCGCGGCGGTCGGCGCAGCTCTTTTGGGCGTGTCTATCGCCGCGCATTTGAGCGGAACGTGACGTCGTGCGAGATCTAGTAACACTTCGGTCATCAGTGTGCACTGGAGCGTGGGCGCTTCGGATGGAAGAGCCAAATAAAGAGGAGCGAGGGAATGGCGACTGAGAGTCTGCGGCAGATTTTGTTGCAAAATGCGAAAGGCAAGCTGCCGAAGGCCCTGCATGAGGGGGTAGGATTTGCGTTCGATTTCGGTGAGGAGGAATTCGACCCCAAGGCTGAAGAGTGGCCCATTGCAACATCAAGCGCAACCGAGCTTGTATTTCGGCACACATCCGGACTGAAGGTTACGCGCGAAACCGTGTTGCACAAGGATTTCGCGGCAATCGAGTTCAAGGTCCGGTTCAAAAACGAGTCAGACAAAGCGCTCCGGCCGATCTCGAAATTCCGGGCCCTGGACATCTGGTTTGACAAGTCTGTCATTTCCGGCAACTCGGTCGTATCCAGCGGCGGAGGTCTTGCCGATGGGTATCTTCCGCCAAGAAGCTTCGCGCTTCGCCAGAGCTATTTCTCGCCCACTGCGCCCGACATGGGAGCTGTACATCTCACGACCGAGGGTGGCCGTTCGTCGAACAAAGATCTGCCCTTCTTCTTCGTTCACAATGATGAGCTTGATGAGGGCGCGTTCGTAGCCTTTGGTTGGTCCGGGCAGTGGGAAGCATTCGTCGCTCTTCACATGCCGAAAGAAACGCTGCGGGTTTGGGGCAAGATTCCCGAGCTCGAAATAGCGTTGGAGCCGGGCGAGGAGTTGCTGGGTCCCAGCATACTTGTTGGCTTCTATCAGGGCAATCTAAGCGACGGATCCAATAGACTGCGGCGTCTTCTCAGAGACAGATACATCCCGAAGGTCAGCGGACGGTCCTTCACACCGATCGCAACCTTCGACCACTGGTGGCATATCAGGGTAAATTTCGACGAGCATCTGTTAGCGAAGTTGGCCGAAGGAGCCGCAGCGCTGGATCAGGAGTACTTTCTCCTCGACGCCGGCTGGTACGAAGGCGATGGCTGGTATTCTTCAATCGGCAATTGGGAAGTAAACAGCAAACGCCTACCGAATGGTCTGCCTGCCTTCGCAGACTTCATCAGATCAAAAGGACTGAAATTCGGTCTTTGGTTCGAGCCGGAGCGCGTGGCCCGCGGCACGCGGTTGGCGCAGCAGCATCCCGACTGGATCCTGTGGGACCATGCGGCGCCAACCCAGCTCAATCAACGGCCGTTTCCGGAAAGCATGCCAGGCTTGACTGCCACTCCGTACCTCGTGGACGGCAAGACTCAACACGAGGGGCTGACCGATTGCGGACTGCTCAATTATGGGCTTTCCGCGGTGCAAGACTGGGCGGTCAACATGATGAGCCGTTACATCAAAGAGTGCGGCATCGAATACATCAGATACGACTTCAACATGGAGCCGCTGCAATTCTGGCGCGCTGCCGACGTGCCTGGGCGCCGCGGCGTGACGCAGATTAAACATGTACAGGGCTTTTATAGCGTCATCGACCGAATTCGCGAGCTCCACCCGGAGACCGTCCTTGAAGGGTGCGCCAGTGGCGGCCGACGCATCGATCTAGAGACGGTGAGACGTTTCCACACGGCCTGGATTAGCGACCACACAGTCGATCCTTCGATCGTTCGCTTCCACCTCCATGGCATCAACCACTTCTTGCCTGGAAGTTATGCCTACGTTCAGTACGTTCTGCCCTCGGGGTACCAAGACCAGTTCCAGCCTGATGATATAGGCTTCCAGAGCATGTTTGGGGGATCATTCGGCACTGGCGGTCCGGTTCACAATTGGTCGGATGAACTGACCGCTCGAGCGCGCACCCACATCGCGCTCTGGAAGAAGCTTCGGCGTTATTTGGTTGAGGATTTCTATGCACTGACGCCGCAGCCAACGCGACCGGATTCATGGTCGGCCTGGCAATTTCATGACCCGGTTCAGCAATCGGGATTTGTACAGACATTTCGAATGAGGGGAGCTGAAGACAGGCATGTCGTGCGGTTGCGCGGATTGAATGAAGCCGCCTCATACGTCGTAACAGATGCGTATACCGGCGAAAGGAGCAAAGTAGCGGGCGCAAACGCTTGCAATGTGGGATTGCCTGTATCACAAGCGCAGATGACCTCGCGTGTATTTCTCTATGAGCGTGCGGGTTGAGTGTAAACCTAGGCGATTGGCGCACAGGACTTGATCAAGTGTAGCAGCGCTATGGGGCATCGCGACAGTCAACTGAGACTGGAGGCGTCGTCGCCCGCCGCACAGGCATCGTCTCTCCAACAGAGTGGGTACTGATTGTGCGGGACCATTAAGGTAAATCACAGTGAAACTCATGGGAGAGTGAGATGATAAACGACCCAGCGCGCGGATCGGTCACCTTCGACATGCGCGGCGAGACGGTCCTTGTCACCGGCGCGGGCACCGGGATCGGACGAGAGATCGCGCTCGCTTTCGCACGCTGCGGCGCGGATGTCGTATTTCACCATTCAAGCAGCAGTGCTGGTGCGCTGAGCGGGGTTGCCGAGGCTGAGGCGTTGGGCGTTCGCGCGGTTGCGCTAAGAGCAGATCTTAGCAACCTGGACGAGGTCGCGAGCCTGGCCACGGACGCGGCAGCGGCACTGGGCAAGGTAGATATCTTGGTCAACAATTCCGGTATCACCTACAATGCTCCATTCCTTCGAATGGAGGCAGACCGCTTCCAGAAGCTGTATGATGTGAATGTCCGAGCTGGCTTTTTCCTGACCCAAGCGCTCGTGCCCGCCATGATAGAGCGTCGAGACGGAGCCATACTCAATCTAACATCTGTCCATGGTCTGCAGGGCGCAGCCGAACATGCGGCCTATGCTGGCACCAAGGGAGCGATTATCGCTCAGACGCGCGCGCTCGGCATTGAACTCGCTTATCAAGGAGTGCGCGTCAACGCGATCGCTCCGGGCTGGATCGATGTCGAAAATCACGCGCTGGCGGTCCCTGACTATGATGCCGCCACCACCGCCCTGACCGCGGCCCGACAAATCCCAGTCGGCCGGATCGGTAAGTCCGCCGATATCGCGCAGCTCGCCCTGTTCCTCTGCTCCGAGGCTGCCAGTTTTATCACAGGACAATGCTTCGTAGCCGACGGTGGGACGACGGCGTTGATGTCCCTTTTCCCAGACTTCCGTTCTCCATCTAGTGCGCGCTTCGGCGAGCGATATATGGGGAACTCCGCCGCTCAATACCGAATGGCTAACCAAGCAGCGCAAATGGCATTTGATCGGAAGTGAATTCTATGAACGAACTGCCTTAATCCTAGCCGCTTCAGCAGGTGACGATCGTCCTGTAACGGTGATCGTGATCGAAACCGGCGAGCCGGAGTTGTGTTTGATGCGCGGCCCGGTGGCAGCTGTCCATTGTTTCGCAGGCGCGACTTCGACGTTTTTCGGGTGGCGCTCGACCGTCCGGTCGTCCGGCGCTTCTGCCCTGAGTTGAACACCCGAACTTGTAATCGACCAAGGCATTATAGCCGCGATCTTTGTCAGCCAGCAGAACGCTCGATGGCGTTGCCGATCAGCGCCTCCATCTCCGGAAGCGTGTGATCCAAACCGCGCCACCAAGCGCGGCCGGTCTGTTTCGTCCTCGTGGATCGCGCCGAACACTCCTCAAGCAACTGCCAATTGATCGTCCGCATAAAGTTCACCGGCCGGTATATCATGTCGATGATCGCGTCCCGCCGCGAGCGCAAAAAAATCGCTCTATCCGCCGTCGTTTCTTCGGTCACATCGCCCCTCCGCGCAACTCGAAGGAGTCACGACTCGCGAGTCGACGGAATCCCGAAAACGAAACTGCACGCTCTTGTGGTCTCGCATCCCAAGACTTTGCAATGTCAAATGCTGCCGCGTCTGGAAAATCGACTCGGGCTCAATAGCTTGGGAGCCTCCTCACGGTCGACGGCACCAGCCGGCCGGTACGGTGAAAAGCAGCACTTATACGGTCACGGCGTCATGGCCCGCCGAACATCCACTCGAGGTGAGCCGCAGATAGCGCGAATCAAGCCGCACCATTCTCTATTTGTGTTTTCGAATTGAGTGTGCACTCAACCCGCACGCTCATAGAGCAATACACGCGAAGTCGTACTTGACATAAGGATGGTCGACATAGCTCCACATCTCGGCTCACCGGGAGGTCCTATACAAGGATCGACATAGGCGCTTCGATCAAACGTTTAAAGGCGTTGAGCAATTCGGCGCCGTCGGCCCCATTGACCACACGGTGATCGAACCCCCCGGTGACTGTCATGATCTTTGCGATACCCAGCGATTCGTTGACGACTGTTGGCCGCAGCTCCGCAACACCAATGCCAAGAACCATTGCCTGCGACGGTGTGACCACCGGATCAAAATGCCTGATGCGCTGCGTGCCCAAGTTTATCAGCGTCGCCGCTCCGACCAGACCATCCTTAGGTCCGAGTTGGCGCTGGCGTATTTGATCCTTTAGGTCACGCAGCTCGCGGCTGACGACACTAAGGCTCTTGCCGGAGACGTCGCTGATCACCGGCGCCGACCTGTCGGGAAAGGCCCAATGACCGATAGCGATATTGGACCGGCCATAGCGAATGATCGCATCGTCTGCGAAGGTTGCGTTGCACGAGGGGACGTACCCGAGGGCAAGGCCAAGCGCCTTTGTGAACATGGCAGTGAGGGAAATTGTGACGCCCTGCGCCGCGAGAGCGACGTGGAGCTCTGATCGCAAGGTGAGCAGGGCATCGACTGCGACGTCGATGGTCAGCGCAATGCATGGAGCTTGATAAGTTGCCCGGCGAGCGCCGTTCGGCGCCGCCGCTGCCTCGTTCGAGACAACGCCTAGCGAAGGAATATTGTGCGGCGCCGGTTCCGACGCACGGCGCTGGGACGTAACGATCGGCTTCTCAACCGGTCTCTTCAACAGTACATCAGCTTTGACGATCCGACCGAATGGACCGCTGCCGACAATAGTGTGAAGATCCAGGCCGAGTTCCCTCGCGGTGCGCCGCGCCAGCGGGCTGGCTCGGACGCGCCCTATCGCCTCCGTCTTCAAAGCGGGCCGTCCGTAATGGCGCCGCGCGACGCGCTGCTGACTGTCCGCACATACTTCGACAGCACGCCCCGCTCGGCGAAGGGAGGCGGCGGTTGCCACCGATTTCGACGCTGTTGAAGCTCGTCAGCATCTACCTGGAGCATGATCTCCTTGCTAACAGCGTTGATCATGATCTCATCACCATCTTCAACCAGCGCCAACGGACCGCCGACTGCCGCTTCCGGAGAGATGTGGCCGATGACGAAGCCGCGGCTCCCGCCGGAAAAGCGACCGTCGGTGAGAAGTGCGACTTTTCCTGCCAGCCCGCGGCCGGCGATCGCGCTTGTTGGACTGAGCATCTCGCGCATACCGGGACCGCCTTTAGGTCCCTCATAGCGCACTACGACCGCGTCGCCAGCCACCACCTTGCCATCTAGTATCGCGGCCAGCGCCTCTTCCTCGCCTTCGAAAACGCGCGCTCGGCCCGTAAAGGACAACCCCTCCTTGCCGGTGATCTTGGCAACCGCTCCCTCCGGCGCGAGATTGCCATAAAGGATCACCAAATGACTATCGGGCTTAATTGGGTCGGCAAAGCTATGAACAACATCCTGATTGGCTGGGTAGGGTGCGACATCGGCGAGATTTTCTGCGACGGTTCGACCAGTCACCGTCAAGCAATCACCGTGGAGCAGCCCTTGGCCGAGCAACATCCGCATCAGCGGCTGCACACCGCCGATCCGTACCAGCTCCGACATGGGATATTTACCGCTGGGCCGCAGGTCGGCTAGGACGGGCACCCGCGCTCCGATGGTGGTGAAATCGTCAATGCTGAGGGGGATGCCGGCGGTATGCGCCACGGCCAGCAGGTGCAGAACGGCATTGGTCGATCCGCCAAGGGCGATGACGACGGTGATCGCATTCTCGAACGCTTTCCGCGTCAGAATATCCGACGGCAGGGTGCCCGTATTGATGAGTCGGACGATCGCTTCTCCCGCGTCGCGGCAGTCGCGCATCTTTCTGTCGGAAACTGCCTCCTGGGCCGAGCTGTTGGGCAGGCTCATACCGAGCGCCTCGATCGCACAGGCCATCGTGTTTGCGGTGTACATGCCGCCGCAGCTGCCGGGACCCGGAATGCTCGTGCGTTCGATTTCAGCAAGATCGTCATCGCTGATCGTGCCTGCCGCGCGCTGGCCGACGGCTTCGAACACCGAGATGATATCACGGCCTTTCTCACCAGGCCGGATCGTGCCACCATAGACGAAGATCGAAGGCCGGTTAAGACGCACCAGCGCCATCAGGCAACCGGGCATATTTTTGTCGCACCCCCCGATCGCGATCACGCCATCGAATCCTTGTGCGCCCACGACCGTTTCTATCGAGTCAGCGATCACCTCACGCGATACCAGCGAGAAGCGCATGCCCGGCGTGCCGTTGGAGATTCCGTCGGAAACGGTGATCGTTCCGAAGGTAATCGCCTTGCCGCCATTCTCGTCCACGGCTTTGGCGGCTTCCCTCGCAAGCGTGTCGATATGCATGTTGCAAGGCGTGAGATTGCTCCAGGTCGATGCGATGCCCACGACCGACTTCTGGAAATCAGCATCGTCGAACCCAACTGCGCGCAACATGGCACGGCTCGGCGCCTGCGCGACGCCATCAATCCGCAGACTGCTATATTTGCGTGGACCGCTCCGATCCGATCCGTCCCGGTACTGGCTCATCGCCCGGACCTCCCCTTGCTAATGTTCACAGGAACCGACGCCCGAGCGCCGGCTAGAAATCGCGAAGATAGCCGCCCACCGTCCAACCGCCGTCGACGCACAAGATCTGCCCGGTGACATAAGTGGTGGTCGGCAGGGCGAAGAAGCGTACTGCGTGGGCAACCTCCTCCACCGTGCCCACTCGGCCGGCAGGGATGTGATCGATCAATCGCTGCGCGTTCTGTGCCATCGCGGGATTTTCGCCATAGAAAATGTCCTTCGTCATCGCGGTCAGCGTCGAGCCTGGCGCAACGCAATTGACCCAGATCCCATGATGTGCGAACTCGATTGCCATTGTGCGCGTGAGGTTGATCACGCCAGCCTTAGCCGCGTTGTAGGCGCACTGCAGGCGCGTCGGCACGAGACCTGTTACCGACGCGATATTGATGATGCGTCCGCTTGCCTGCCGGATCATGATCGCCACCACGGCACGGCTGACCAGGAAAACGCCGCGACAATTCGTGTTCATCACTGCGTCCCAGTCATTCGGCGCGAATTGATCGGTGCTTAGCCGTGACCGGCTGTTAATCCCTGCATTATTAACGAGGACGTCAATTCGACCAAAGCGCTCCATCGCCGCTGCGATCGCTGCCTCGATATCGGGTTCTGAGGTCACGTCCATGCGGACCGTCAACGCATCGGGTAGAAGGAGCGATGCTTCGGCGAGGGCCGCGTCATCGACATCACCGATGACAATTTTCGCCCCGCCATTTGCCAATTCCTGGGCGACGGCGAAGCCGATCCCCCTTCCTGCGCCCGTGACCAGCGCCGTCTGTCCGTCGAAATCTCGCATGGCTAGTGCCTATGCCTAGTGGCATAGGCACCTCCACCCGTTTCGCATCAGATAATTACCGGTTTTGGTGCGCCGCTCGATAGCTGGTCGGCGAGCAGCCGAGAAAGTCCCGGAAGGAGGTATTGAAGTGACCTAGGGACTCAAAGCCTACATCGAGAGCAATCTGGGTTATTTGGTCATCGGTCGAGCGCAACAACGCCGCCGCGCGGGAGATGCGGTAGTTGCGCAAATATTGGATGCAGCTCAGACCCAGCGCGTTTTTAAACACTTCCTGCAGCGATCCAACGCTCAAGCCGGCGCTGCGGGCGACATCAGCGACATACATTGATGTCGCGTAGTGTTCATGAATGTAGCGCAACGCCTTGCCGAGCTGCAGCCAACTGATATGGGGTGAACGCGGTTCGGGAGCGCGACCAGTGCCTTGTTCCCAACGGAGAATGTCGACAATATTCTCCATAAACAGTGCACGCAGGCGAAGCTCCGAGCCCAGGCCCGGCTGTGCCGCCTCAGCGGCCATCTGCTCGAAGCGGTTAGCCAATCGGCCGCCAATGTCGGCCGGCGGCCTCACCACGCAATCGGTTAGGCGTCGATTGCCGAGAAAACGGGTCATTGCATGAGCGCCATCCTGTTCGGGCCCGAGTTCGAAAAACAGCGAGGGCAGGAAGAAGATGGTGACCCAACGCAACGGATAGCTCAGTTGGACCGCATAATGCGGCGTGCCGGTTCCCAACAACATGATGTCGCCGGCCCGTTTTTCCATCTTTTCTGGTCCGACATATTGGACGAGCCCGCCCGAAAATATATAGCTGAACTCGCAAAATGGATGCCATTCGGGCTGCTGCATTGGGGGAGCAGGTAATATGGTACCGCTCTCGATCTTGATTTCCTTCACCCACAGCGGGCTGGTATGCGAGAGTGGATGGCGAACTTCGCGTGCCATGCTCAACCAGCCGACATCGTCCACGTAGTCGGCGGCCGCCAAAGCTTCGGTCTTCTGTTTCATGAGCTATGCAGAAAGCTGGATGGTGACCGTTGAGAGCGGGCGGCATCTCCAAGTTTGAGAGCCGACCAAAACCTCTCGAGAAGAGTTATACGCCGTTAACAAGACTACCAACATCTTGCCCTTTCGTCAGCCGTCGAAGACGGCCGCAGTGCTGATGGCCCCGAAGTGGCAGTCGCGACGGCGCCCTCAGCTTCTGGAAGACGGGGGACGAGGTCTTTCACGGCAGCCGGCGGCAACACTCCTAGCAGCGCATGTTCAACAAGCTTCCGACTTGTGCAGAGCGGCGGGGTCGAGTGCCTGGAGGATCGCGGCCCGATCGAACCGCCGCCCTATCCGAGATGAAACGGGAGACACGCGACGGACTGGTTTCCATCGCTGCCAGGAAGGGGCCGATTTAGCGGGGCTGACCCTTCCCACGGCATTCCCTGCCAAAATCAGCAATATCGATTGGCAAAAAAAGAGGTCGATCCAGCATCGAACGTCTAGGCTATCGTCATGAACGACGTCGCAGATCGTCCGAAGAGCCGCCAACGCACCCGCTCCGCTGTCGAGACCACCTCGGCCGCCGAGCTGTTCGACCTTTATGCAAAAATGCAGCTCCTGCGGCGTTTCGAGCTGGCCGCGCAGGTGCATTTCAAAAAGGGCGAATTGCCCGGTTTCATCCACCTCTATGTAGGACAAGAGGCGGTGGCGGTCGGTGTATGCGCACATCTTGGCACATCCGACTGGATCACGAGTACGCATCGCGGTCATGGCCACGCGCTTGCCAAGGGCACGGATCCGCGCATTCTGATGGCTGAATTGTTCGGCAAGGCAACCGGCTGTTGTGGCGGGCGCGGCGGCAGTATGCATCTATATGATCCCGGGCATGGCGTGTACGGGACTAACGGCATCGTGGCTGCCGGCATTCCGCATGCTGTCGGTGCGGCGCTGTCCGCGCGCGCGCGCGGCACGTCGGATATTGGCGTCGCCTTCTTTGGTGACGGTGCCACCAGCCATGGCGCCTTCCATGAGAGCCTTAGCTTTGCTGCCGCCCAGCGAGCGCCATCCATCTTCGTTTGCGAGAACAATCTCTACGCAACCGCTACACCTCTGGCCTCGATCACCGCCAATGCGGACATCGCCAGTCGGGCTGCTGCCTACGGGATTCCCGGTATCGCGGTCGACGGCAATGACGTTCTCGCGGTGCGGGCGGCAGCCGGCGAGGCGATCGCGCGCGCAAGGGTCGGGGAGGGGCCGACGCTCATCGAAGCCAAGACATATCGCTTCGTTGGGCATCATGAGGGTGAGCCTATCGTCGGCACCTATCGAACGAAGGAAGAGCTTGAGGCGTGGCAGGCGCGCTGTCCGATTCTGACATTTCGAGAGTGCCTTCTTCGCGACATCGGGCCAGACGCGGTCGCCGAGCTCAACGCCATCGACGCGCGGGTCGATGCGATCATCCGTGATGCCCTGGACTATGCCCGGACTTCGCCGCTGCCGGACCCAGAGAGCATTCTCGATCATTGCTGGTCCGACCCGGTCAACCCGCCCTTGCCCATGCCCCCTAGCGCGCCAGCGGTCCAGACTCAGGGCTGGCTCGATGCGGTGCGGGACGGGATCGCCGAGGAGATGCGCCGCGATCCATATATCCTCTATCTTGGTGAAGGTACGGGCGAACGAGGTGGGTCGTTCGCGCATACCAAGGGGCTCTGGCAGGAATTCGGTCCGGGCCGAATGATCGACACGCCGATTTGCGAGCTCGGCTTCACGGGCGCCGCGATCGGCGCTTCGGCGACAGGCGCCAGGACGATCGCCGACCTCATGTTCGGCGACTTCATTTTTGAGACAGGCTGCCAGCTGCCGCTCCAGGCGTCGAAACTGCGCTATATGAGCGGGGGACGCATGGCAGCACCCGTGATCATCCGGGCTGGCGTAGGCGCGATCAAAAGCGCCGGGCCGCATCATAGCGGCATGTACCACAGCATGTGGGGCCATCTGCCTGGCTTGGTCGTGGCGCTGCCTTCGAACCCGGCGGATGCCAAGGGCTTGATCAAGACGGCGTTGCGCAACGAAAATCCGGTGCTGTTTCTGGAACCGAAGGCGCTGTTCGCGTCAAAAGGGCCGGTGCCCACAGGCGAGCATTTCGTTTCCTTCGGACAGGCGCGCATCGCGCGGCCGGGCAGTGCCATCACTGTCGTTGCCGCCGGGCGCATGGTGCCGATGGCGCTCGAAGCGGCCGAGCTGGTAGCGCGCGAAGGGATTGAGTGTGAGATCATCGATCTGCGAACCATCGCCCCCCTCGACCTCGACACCGTCATGGCGAGCGTCGCGAAGACACATCGGCTGCTGATCGTCGACGAGGGTTATCCGTCCTTCGGCGTCGGTGCCGAGATCGCGGCCGCCGTCAATGAACTCGCCTTTGACGAGCTCGACGGTCCAGTCGCTCGTCTCCACACGGATCCAATCCCTCATCCGTTCAGCCCTACCCTCGAGCAGCTAATGCTTCCGACGCCCGCCAAGATCGTCGACGCGGTTCGTGCATCGCTCCGCGGCGAAGCGCATCCGCCGCGCCGCGCCTTCAGTCTCGGGTGTGCCGCGCCGGCCAATGGAACCGTCGCGCCGCCGCCGCAGGCCGCCACCATCGAGCAGGCCCCGGCGCATGCTGGCGCAGATGCAAGCCCGACCCTCGCTTCAGGAGAAGTCTTCCTTGGCATGCCGCATGGCGATCTGACGGTGAGCGAGGGGCAACTGGTCCGCTGGTTCAAGGCGGTCGGCGACAATCTTGCGATCGGTGACGTCGTCGCCGAAATTGAGACGGACAAGGCCATCGTCGAGGTCGAGGCGCTCGACGCGGGCCGGCTGATACGCATCCTCGTCAACGCCGGAGACACCATCAAAATGGGGGATCCGCTTGCCATCATTGCGACCGCCGATGCGCGCTAAGATCGAGATCTTTGCCCGGTCGGGCGACACGCTCGGCGAAGGCCCCGTCTGGTCCGCCGACGAGCAGGCACTTTATTGGATCGACATTGCCCATCGCCAACTGCGGCGCAAGGGCTGGGGAGGGCACAACCATCAGTCGTGGAGCTTGCCCGACTATCCGGGCTGCCTTGCCCTGTTTGGGCCCGGGCAGATTGCCTTGGCGATGGGGGACGGCGTTCAGCGCCTCGATATAGCGAGGAGCGCGCTCGACCGCGTCGCGTCGACGCCCCGACAATTCGCAGGCACCCGCTTCAACGATGGCAAGGTTGATCCACGCGGGCGGTTCTGGGCGGGCACGATGCAGAACAATTTCGCAGAGAATGGCACCGTTCGGACGGTCGAGCGAGATCTGGGCGCCCTCTACCGCTTCGACCCCGACGGTCAGGTCCATATGATGGCCGACACGTTGGGCATTCCGAACGGACTTACCTGGGCACCGGACGGTCGCCGCTTCTACATGGCGGACAGCGCGCACGGCGCGATCTTCGACTATGATTTCGATATCGACGCGGGAGCCTTAGGCGGCCGAGCAGTTCTGTTCGATGGCGCGGATTTCGGTATTCCCGATGGCGCGACGATCGATGTCGACGGCTGCCTCTGGAGCGCCCGCTGGGATGGACATGCAATTCTCCGGATCACGCCCTCTGGGAACGTCGACCGGGTGGTCGAGATGCCGGTCCCGCGGCCCACCAGCTGTGTTTTCGGTGGTCCGGATCTAAGAACACTTTTGGTTACTTCGGCCTCGATGGGGCTGAGCGCGGCCGAACTCGCGACCTATCCCAACTCAGGGGCGGTCTTCGCCGTCGAGGACATCGGACAGGGCTTGGCGATCCCGCCTTTCGGCTCGTGCTGATATCGACGATTTTTGGACAGGGGACATCATGAAGCTGCTACGCTATGGCTTGCCCGGACAGGAGAGCCCGGCCATCCTCGATGCGAATGGGCGCGCACGTGATCTATCGGAGCATATCGCGGATCTAGCGGGCGCCAACCTGTTGCCGGAAAGCCTGGCAGCTATCAAGGATCTCGATCTTGAGCGACTACCGTTTGTCGCCGATCGCCAGCGCATCGGTCCATGCGTCGGCGGCGTCGGCAAGATCATCTGCGTCGGGCTGAACTATCGCGATCATGCGGCGGAAGCGGGGATGGCAGTGCCGCAAGAGCCGATCCTCTTCCTCAAGCCCAGTTCAGCGATTAACGGACCGAATGATGACGTCATTATTCCACGCGGATCGGAAAAGACCGATTGGGAGGTTGAGCTGGGCGTAGTGATCGGTACGCCCGGCGCCTATATCCCTGAATCCGACGCGCTCGATCATGTGGCGGGCTATTGCCTCGCCAATGATGTGTCCGAACGATCGTACCAGCTTGAGCGCGGGGGCCAGTGGGATAAAGGCAAGGGCTGCGACACGTTTGCGCCGATCGGCCCGTGGCTGGTGACGCCTGATGAGATCGCCGATCCCCACAATCTTAACCTGTGGCTCGATGTCGACGGCCGCCGAGAGCAGGAAGGCAATACGCGCACGATGGTGTTCGGTATCCCGAAGCTCATCTCCCACATCAGCGAGTTCATGTCTCTTAAGTCTGGTGACGTGATCATGACGGGCACGCCGCCCGGCGTCGGCATGGGACGCACGCCGCCGCTCTACCTCAGGGCGGGACAACGCATTCAGCTCGGAATCACGGGCCTTGGCGCGCAGGAGCAGCTCCTCGTCCCCAGCCGAATTGGTGCATAGCCGAAGGATGACCGGGTCGCCGCAGGGCTGCGCGAGAA
Source organism: Bradyrhizobium sp. S3.12.5 (assembly GCF_040548225.1). NCBI lineage: Bacteria > Pseudomonadati > Pseudomonadota > Alphaproteobacteria > Hyphomicrobiales > Nitrobacteraceae > Bradyrhizobium > Bradyrhizobium sp. S3.12.5. Next base: position 11,527 of record NZ_JBEPRF010000042.1, on the reverse strand, counting down.
CTCGCTCAGCCGCGAGACCTCAGAGCTTTCCGACCGGGGATGGCGGCCATGGGACGGACGGCGGAGCCTCTCGGCCAACGTCTTGGTCACGCGCGCAACGTACGGATCGAGAATACCCTCAGACGAGCCGTCACGGCCCGGTTCGGGATCGGTCGAGCCTCATCGTGCTGCTCATCGATACGGTTGAAGAGTCAGGCTTGCGGCGGCTGCCCGCCGACGAGCGTCGGCCTTGCAGGCGACTAGCTTTGGCATCCGGCTGGCTCATGCCGCGCTCGATGCAGGCGCAAGCGGATCATGTTTGAGTTGGGCGGAAGCGCGATGGCCGACGGCGGCGCTGGATTTAACTGAAGGCTGGGAGCGTCGTTCCTCGACAAGCCGGGCGATTTCCTCGTCTGATTGTCCATCGGGCCTATTCTCACGCGATCCACACCCAGGAGCTTGATTCATCGCTAGCGGTGTGTCGTATCATCATCATGATGTGCACCGTGACGCGCTACCCATGTGCAACGCGCGGCTGCGGTGATCCGCGGCAGCTTGGATCCCCGACTTCACCGCGCATCGACTTCGTATTTTCAAAAAAGAAACCAGGTGATCCCGGACAAGCGGAGACGGTTCCGAGTTTGACAATTCCAACCTGGTATTGATCCCTCCGAAATTGGTATTTGTGCCATCGGAACCAAACCTGACATCATTCATCAATTAAAGGGATACAGTCCATGAGGAAGACAGTCTCGGGAGTCTCACGTCGCTCCTTCTTGGCCGGAACGGCTAGCGTCTTCGTTGCGCCAATGGTGCTTGGGGCCTCGCGAGCTGGCGCAAAGTCGGATTCCCTAACGCTCACCAGCTACGGTGGAAGTTTTCAAGAGATCTTGGTCAAGACAACGACCGATCCCTTCACCGAGGAAACAGGAATCAAGGTCAATATCGTCCCTACACCGGACATTGCAAAATTGAAGGCTCAGGAGCTCACGGGCAACGTCGAATTTGACGTCTTTGCGATCCCCGACGAGGTGGCCGCTTACGCATCCAAGCAGGGTTTTTGGGAGAAACTAGATCTTTCGATGTTTGACATCGAGGATTTGGCAATTCCGCCGACGGGCGAGGTAGTCACAAGAAACTCGTACGCTGGTGGTATAGCGTGGGACCCGAAGAAATACGGTCCGGGAAAGCATCCGACGAATTTTGCCGAGTATTTCGATCTGAAGAAGTTCCCGGGACGCCGCACCTTCCGCAATCGCCCGAACGAGACGCTTGAAGCCGCGCTTCTCGCCGATGGCGTGCCGCCGAAAGATATCTATCCTCTAGATGTCGATCGCGCGTTCAAGGTACTCGATCGCATCAAGCCGAGCATTGCCTCCTGGATAAGCGCGACTCCTCAAACGATCTCCCTTTTGCAGACCGGCGAGGTCGATTTCACTTACACCTACGCCAATCGCGTCAAATCGACAAATGAACCGGGCGGTGGAACGCCGTTGGCCTTTTCATTCGAGGAAAACCTGGTCGGTCCTGAGAAGCTCGCAGTCCCCAAGGGCGCACCGAACAAGGCGAACGCAATGAAGTTCATCGCCTACTCCTTGCGCCCGGAGGTTCAAGCGCGGCTATGCGATACGTCCGGTCTCGTGCCCAATTCCAAGAAGGGAATGTCGATGTTGTCGCCCGACACTCGCAAATGGATGCCCGATATGAGCAGCCCCGGCAATCTAATTCTGAACGGCGCGTATTGGGCCTCAAATTTTGAGGCGGTGTCGCGCCGCTTCAAGGAATGGACACTGAGCTGATTCTGCGTAGCTGTGGGGCGGATCAGTACGTCGCGTCCCAAGCACGCCATTATCGTACTTCTCTGGTCGAACACTTCAAGGGCCTCATGAATCGGATTACCAGTATCCGCGCTCAGGCAATGTTTATGTCGCCGGCCATCATGATAGCGGCCGCAATTGTATTGCCGCCTCTATTGTATGTCTTCTACACCAGCGTCCATGGCCCGGCCCTATCTTTGGCTGCGTACGGCGACGTTTTGTCCAGCAAGTTATTTAGGGGAACGCTGAGTACGACACTTGTTATCGCCGGCTCGGCGTCTCTGCTGAGCTTGCTTCTGGGTTTCGTCGTCGCGTTGCACCTTGCTCGTCAAACTGCACGGCGCAGAACAGCCTTGATGGTGCTTGTCCTTCTTCCGTTCTGGACCAGTGTCTTGGTCAAATGCTTTGCATTTACGATCATTCTGGGACGCGACGGGATCATCAACAGTATCCTCAGTTGGATATTCGACACGAAAATCCAACTACCCCTCGTGCTCAATCGGATGGGCCTACTCATCGGCATGACCAACTTCCTCATCCCATTCGTTGTCTTGCCAGTTCTCGCCAGCCTGCTCGCTATCGATCACGCCATCTATCGCGCAGCCTCTATCATGGGAGCCAAGCCCGTCCGAGTATTCTGGACGGTCACCGTACCCCTCAGTCTGCCCGGCATATTCGCTGGTCTGTTGAGCATTTTCGTGATGTCTCTCGGTGCCTTCATCGTCCCAGCGCTATTGGGCGGCCCGCAGGACCAAATGCTCTCCAATCTGGTCGATTTCTACAACCGGGAGGTATTGGACTGGCCTAAAGCCTCAGCGATTGGTGTGGTCCTTCTCGCCATGGTTTTCATCTTCGCAATTCCCCTGGCGCTATGCCGCCCACGTAAGATCTAAGGGGTGGCTATGTCCAACATCATTGTTGACCCAAATTCGCGTCGCTACCGTGCGGTGGGTACCGGGCTGGCAGCGGCAGTCTATCTGTTTTTGTGGGCACCGATCATGGTGGCAGTACCCATGGCGTTCGGCACCGCAAATGCACTTACGTTTCCACCAACGAGTTACTCACTTGATCTGTTCAAGATTTTTCTTAGTTCTCCCGATTGGCTAGAGCCGCTTTTCGAAAGCCTCAAGGTAGCGCTGGCCTCGACCGCTGTGTCAATGCTTGTCGGTGTACCCGCGGGCTATTGGATCGCGCGCCACGAATTTGTCAGCAAGCGTCTCATTAGCGGCGTGATCATGGGTCCGATGGTCGTTCCCCACGTTGTCGTAGCCCTTGGCCTCTTTCTCTATTTCTCCTACGTGAGAATCAGTGGAACTACGCTTTCAATTGTACTCGGCCACGTGATGTTCACCTTGGCCTATGTCGTTCTCATGATCGTGGCAGGGGTGAAAAAACTGGATCGCAACCTTGAATTCGGCGCGGAACTGATGGGGGCCGGTCCGCTACGGATGTTTATCACCGTCGTTGTGCCGCAACTCGTTCCGTCGCTCGTCAGCGCCGCATTCTTCGCCTTTCTGCTGTCCTTCGACGAGGTTGTCATTTCTTGGTTCCTGGCCGGCCCGAGCACAATCACCTTACCTGTTAAGATGTATAGTGCGCTCCAATGGGAGATATCGCCCGTGATCGCCGCCGTTTCCACCTTGCTCACGGCGCTTTCGGTGTTGGCTTGCATTGTCGCGGTCGCTTTCAAGAAATCGACGCCGACCGATGTTTGATCCATTCGACATTCAGAGGCCTTATGTCCGCATGAATCACCAGATCAGGAAAGAGGAAGCAATTGAAGGAATTCAGCTACATGGCCCGCAAGACCTTGTACGCGGACGGAGGATGTTTGCGCTTCGCCCACATCGTTCCCGTAAAGAAGTGAGCCCGATGAAGGACGCTACCGTTGTTGGGGAGTACAATGCCCATGCGATCGCCTTGAAGGGCATATCGAAGATGTTTGGCTCGGTGGCGGCACTGCATCCGACCGATCTCAGCGTCGAGAAGGGCGAATTCCTGACCTTGCTGGGTCCCTCGGGCTCAGGCAAGACCACTCTCCTCAACTTGATCGCAGGCGCGACCGGACCAACCACAGGCACCATACTGCTGGACGGGCGCGATATTACGGCGATGCCTCCACGCGAGAGGGGGATCGGCATGGTATTCCAGAATTATGCCTTGATGCCGCACATGACGGTGTTCGAAAACGTGGCTTATCCGTTGCGCGCGCGTCGCCAACCCATCAAGACGATTCATGCAAAGGTGAAAGAGGCGCTTGAACGTGTCGGGCTGCGGGGCTTTGAAGATCGAAAGCCGCGTCAGTTATCCGGCGGCCAGCAGCAGCGCGTCGGAATTGCGCGTTGTATCGTCTATTCGCCCGCCATCATCATGATGGACGAGCCCCTGGGTGCACTGGACAAGAATCTGCGCGAGCAGATGCAGGGGGAGATTAAGCGTCTTCACAAGGAGTTGCGAACGACCTTCATCTACGTCACGCACGATCAGGAAGAGGCACTTAATATGTCTGATCGCATCTGCCTGATGAACGTGGGCCAAATTGCTCAGCTTGGGACACCGGACGAGTTGTACTTTCAACCACGCAATCGCTTCGTGGCGGAGTTCATCGGGGAATCGAATTTGATCAGCGGACGAATGAACGCTGCTGGTCGGATGGTCGTCGCCGGAGCTCGGTCGATCGTTGTTCCTGGTATCATGCGGACCGAAGGGGCGGAGCTACTGGCTATGATCCGACCTGAGAAGGTGCGGATCAGCAGCATGGACGAGCCTGTCACAGACGGCAGCAATGTCCTGAACGGCGAAGTCGCAAGCAGCTCTTTTATCGGAGGTCTGACCCGCGTGACCATCAAGACCGAGAACGGCCTGAGTATTGCGGCAAAGATGGTCTCTGGCCGGGCGGAGTCCAGGCCCGAAGCTGGGGCGCAGGTGCGAGTTTTCTGGTCATCATCCGATATGGTGGTTCTCCAGAACTGATTTAGGAGTCATTTGCGCGCCTGTCGTCTGAGCCTCGGCGGTCGCGCCGATCTATGATGCGGCGAGATACAGATTTCAGCTCGGGTTGAAGTGGAGTGTCTGCAGGGCGAGCATTATGGGCCCCTTACGTCAAGTTGCGGTCGGCGATCCCTATATTCGCCGCGGGCTTTGGCCGACGGCGGAGCCCGGCCTTAGCTCGAAAGTGTTGGGACGGAGATATGGAATCTACGAAGTGGGCCGCATCGGAATTGCAATCGCCAAGCGCCTGAGGGCCTTTGATGTCTCGATTTCATATTGCAGCAGAACACAGCGTGGCGTGCCGTACAGTTTTCATGACACGCCGCGTGAATTGGCGGCGAACTACGACGTACTGGTTGTCACAGTCGGAGCGTCCGACCAGACGCGCAACGCGATCAACGCCGATGTGCTGCATGCTCTCGCGCCGGATGGCTTCCTCACGAACCTGGGTCGTGGCGCCGTTGTCGATGAGCCGGCGCTTGTCGAACCGCTACGGGAAGGGCGGATCGCGGGCGGCGCGTTGGACGTTCTACGCCAACGAGCATCGTTTTCCCAATGAGCTATTTGTTTTGTCAAACGTCCTAATGACTCCGGACATCGGGACGACGACGCAGGAAACCCGACAAGTCATGGCTGACTTCGTGCTCGCCAATCTAAACCGCATTTTTCTGATCGGCCAATTCTAACGGCTGTCGTTTGAGCGGTAGTTCGAAAACGGCCGGTCTCATCAATTGACGCAGCAAAGTAGATCACACGAACGGGAGGCAACGCAATGCACATTTTAATCACTGGCGCCGCCGGGATGATTGGCCGCAAGTTGACGCAGGCCCTGCTGAAGGAGGGGCGCCTGGGAGGGAACGCTATCTCTCGGTTGACTCTGCATGATGTCATCATGCCCGACACTGCGCCAAACGCTCCGTTCCAGATCGTTAGCATTGGGTCCGACCTTTCGGCACGTTATGAGGTGCGAGCGCTGCTTCGTGTGAAGCCGGATATCATCTTCCATCTTGCGGCGGTCGTCTCTGGTGAGGCGGAGGACGATTTCGATAAGGGCTACCGAGTCAATTTGACGGGCACGTGGCACCTGTTCGAGGAAGTGCGAACGATACAGAAACAAACGGCAGCTTATCGGCCCCGCCTGGTGTTTGCGTCGTCAACGGGAGTGTTCGGTGGGCCTTACACCGAACGGATCGAAGATGACTTCATCTCTGCTCCGCTCACCTCGTACGGCACACAGAAGGCGATGGCCGAACTGCTGCTCTCCGACTACACACGCAAAGGGTTTTTCGACGGAATTGGCATCCGCATTCCGACCATTTGCGTGCGTCCTGGCAAGCCGAACAAAGCGGCTTCCGGCTTTTTCTCTTCGATCATTCGCGAACCTCTCGTGGGTCTCGAAGCGGTGTTGCCCGTCTCTGAGGACGTTCGTCACTGGCACGCCTCGCCGCGTTCGGCTGTCGGTTTCCTGACCCATGCAGCTACCATTGACGGGGATGCCGTTGGGTCACGTCGGACGCTGAGCATGCCAGGCGTCTCATGCACGGTCGCGGAGCAGATCGAGGCTTTGCGGCGTGTCGCTGGCGCGGACATGGTCCGTCGGATTCGTCACGCTTCAGATGAAAAAATCTCCCGGATGGTTGCGGGCTGGCCACGCAACTTCAATGCAAAGCGCGCAACAGATCTCGGATTCAAAGCAGAAACGAACTTTGAAGAGATCATCCGCGTCCACATTGAGGACGAGCTCAGTGACGCAAGAGCTACCGTCGCATAGAACGACAGCGGCTCGCGCTTGTCGGCAACATCACGACGCTGTTTTGGTAGCTTTAGTCCTGAGCTGGCACTCTCCAAGGAAACCTGACATGAGTATCTACAGCGGCGCCGTTTTCGCGATGAAGCGAGAGCAGTTCAATCTTGTTGCCGGTCACGTCGGGATCGGAGAGAACGCGCGCGACTGCTTGCTGTATCCCAAGCGAGCGATCACCGTCTCGATACCGCTTCACACGGATGACTGACCAAAGGTCTTCCAGAGGCATCGTGTTCGACATCGCCTGACGCGCGGACCAACAGGGACTTGCTTTACGGCAGACTTAGATGTCGGCGAGGTCGCTGCGCTGGGGGGCAAACGAGCAGGTGAGTCTGGCTCTTGGACACCCACTTCGTGGACAAAAGGAACATGATCGAGGAGGCGGAGACTATCGAATGAAGAACCACGACAAGGTCGCGCTGATCACAGGCGCGGGTTCGGGCGTCGGACGCGCGACAGCCATAGCCTTCCTGAAGGACGGTTATCGTGCAGTGCTCGCCGGTCGGCGCAGGAACGCCCTAGAGGAGACGATCAAGCTGTCCGGAGCGTCGGCGGACCGGACCCTTGCTGTAATCTGTGACGTGACCGCTCCTGTGTCGGTTGCTCAGCTGTTCGCAGCCTGCAAGCACAAATTCGAGCGCCTCGACGTGCTTTTCAATAATGCTGGCGTTTCACTGGGCGGCTCGATCGAAGAGGTGTCAATCGAGGACTGGCTAACGACCGTGGCGACCAATCTGTCAGGTCCGTTCTACTGTACTCAGGAGGCGTTCCGCCTGATGAAGACGCAAAGCCCGCAGGGCGGCCGCATTATCAACAACGGTTCGATCTCTGCCTACTCCCCACGCCCAGGATCGGCACCTTACACGGCAACCAAACACGCGATCAGAGGGCTTACCAAATCGACCTCGCTTGATGGTCGTAAATACAACATCGCGTGCAGCCAGATCGACATTGGTAACGCTCTGACTGAGATGGCAGCCAAAATGACAGAGGGCGTACCGCAGGCCGACGGCTCGCTCAAGGTCGAGCCGGTCATGGATGTCGAGAATGTCGCGAAATCGGTGCTGCACATGGCGAGCCTGCCGTTAGAGGCTAACGTACTGTTCATGAATGTGATGGCAACCACGATGCCATTCGTGGGACGAGGCTAGCGCGCGTAAGGCAACTGCCCCGGCGCGCATCGTCTCCTAGCTGAGTGGATCGACAGATTGTCCAACACGACACGGATGCGCTCTGCCTTTGGGAAGTGAACACGCATGCAGGCGGCGAAGTCGACCGCAGCGCGGCTGTCTGTGACTTTGACCTTGCGCCAGGGTCTATGCACGTCGAGGAAGATGAACAGATTGACCGTGCCATTGCGCTTGTACTCACAATCGTAACGCTCAAGTTGGCCCGGAGCGGCCTGAAGCGGCTGGCGGACCTCGCCAATGAGCAATGAGCTGGGTCGAGCTTTCGTCAAAACAGACTACCGGGCGCTTCGGTTCGGGTTGTTCGGTATTAAGGTCGAGCATATCCTCCATGCAGGCAACGAATTCGCCATCGACCTGCGGAATGCACAACATGTCCTTGCGCCAGGGCTTGAGGTCGTTTTCGGTCAGCCGCCGGCGCACGGTCTCTCGGGAGATGTAGTCGTGCCCGGTGAGCCTGACCAACTCGCCCGCCAGAAGCTCCAGGGTCCAACGCGCGCGACCTTCGGGCGGGTTCGAACAAGCCGTTGCGACCAGCAAGGCCTCCCTTCCCTGAGAGCTTGCGGTCCGCTCCGGGGCGCGGCTCTTCGCTCAGCGCCGCCTCCAGGTTGCCGAGCACGAAGCGGCGCTTGGTCCGATAGATAGTCGAGCCGCTTGCGCCGACGCCATGGCGATTGCCTCGTCGCTCGCGCCTGCGTCGGCAGCCAGCGAAATTTGCGCGCGCTTGAGCTTGCGCGGGGCGTGCTTGCCGGCACTCAAAAGCGCTGTGAGTTCGACCCGTTCCGTTTGGCTCAGTTCGACCCATAGCGTACATTCATCTTTGCCTCCCCTTGAGGCACGGACCAACAGCTGAATCGGGTGGCAGACGTGACTCACGCCGCAAAAACGTTCACGCCCAAAAGGGCCAATATCTGGCCTTCATCCACCTCTACACACGCCTGCACCGCAGGCCGCCAGCCGAACGCGACATGCAAGAATATTTCCGCGTCAGCCCTCCCTCCGTCCACCAGATGGTGCTGACCCTGGAACGCGCAGGATTCGTTAAAAGACAGCCCAGCACATCACTCAGCATCGAAATCCTCGTCGATCCCGCCAAGCTCCCAGAGCTATTGTGACCGCCGTCGAACCAGTCAAAATCACCGGCTAGGCGCGTAGCCAGCGGGAAGCACGTTAAAGGCAATCCTGCCGCTCCGGAAGGTTTCGGAGGGCCCCGCGGCTGCCGCCGAACTGCCCAAGCCGCGTGATGATCCTGGCCGGCTAACACTGCACGCGATTACACGGCAGAGCGGGCTCGGGAAAGGCGGCTTGATGCGCCCGCTTCGGGAACAAGCAGGCGAGAGCGTGCGCTCCTCGATCGCCGAATCTCAAATGCCGTACCGCTGCTCTTCCCAGTGCTGTTGTGGGCGCGACATGGTGGCGGCTTTGTTCTGTGCGGAACGCACGATTTGTGATGAGCGACCGGCGCCCCTAATCGCAAGCAGGCCCGCGCCGAGAGCCAACGCCGGCATCGCTCCTAAGGAAAAAACGTGCCTTTGTTTCGGACGTGTCTGAGCCCCGCAAATTCCTCCAAAAGTGGGTACAGTCCGTCACCTAGGAAGGAATAGACTATGAGCCAAGTCTGTTCACGGACGGGACGAGACGCCAAGCTGAAGAAGCTCCTGACCGAGGCGATGCTTGACAACGCCCATGCTTAAGGATGTCGCGTCAAAAAAATGGTGACGCCCGCCGCAAGGCGAGAGGCTGTCGCTCATCTGCGGACGATGTTTGAGGTGAGCGAACGGCGGGCGTGCAAGGTGCTGGGAGCAGATCGCACATCAGTGCGCTATCGCGGCCGGGGACCCGACGATGCGGTCGTGCGTGCCCGTCTGCGCGAACTGGCGGCGATCCGTCGCCGGTCCGACTACCGTCGTCTACTGGTGCTGATGCACCGCGAGGGGCTTGTCATGAACCACAAGAAGTTCCGACGTCTCTATCGCGAGGAACGGCAGCAAGTCCGCACGCTGGCGTGGCGGACGCAAACAAACGGGCACTCGGCACCCGGGCGCTGCTGGCGATCCCACAAGGAGCCAACCAGCGCTGGAGCCTCGACTTCCTGTCGGATGCGTTCGCCGACGGTCGACGTTCCCGCATTCTGGCCGTGGTCGACGACTTCACCCGCGAATGCCTGGCGCTCGTCGCCGACACTTCGCTGCCGGGCCTTCGGGCCGTACGCGAACTCGACGCCATCATTGCCTGGCGCGGGCACCCGAGAATGTGCGGATCCGACAACGGCCCCGAACTGACCGGCATGACCGTGCTGCGCTTCAGTCGGGAAAGGCAGATCGAGTGGCACTACATCGCGCCCGGCAAGCCGACCCAGAACGCCTTCATCGAGAGTTTCAACGCCGGCCTGCGCGACGAACTTCTCAATGAGACGCTATTCATCTCGCTCGCGCAGGCCCTGCGCCAAGCTGGCGATCTGGTGAGACGATGACCACCGCGCATCAGAACACCCATCTGTCTATGTTGTTGAAGAGAAGAGACTTTGCTGATTGGGATGTGATCCCGTGGGGTATCTTGGGTTCTGTCGCGCTCGTTCGGCGATAGATCGAGCAGCGGTTGTTATCAGCGTTGCTGAGGTTTAGCCAGGGTCGATCCCGTCCGAGGCGCGGGCGAAGATCCACGGGCCGTCCGATAACGGATGGAAGGCTTCGATCTCGCCGGCTTCAGCGGCTAGCCGGAGCGTCTTGGGCGCGATCTTTAGGAGCTTTGCGGCTTGCCCGTCTTGAGGCCATTGCGGTTGAGGAGACCGGCGACCAGATCGTCGCTGGCGATCAGCACCAGTCGGCGCACAGCGTCGATGATGTTGGCGGAGGTGCTGTTACGCTGCCCGCGGCGGCGCTTGGGCAAGCGCAGGTCGCTGTGGGCGCCACCCGCCCAGTGGACGATGAGAACGATCTCGGAGGCCGCGTCGTCGATATGGGCCACAACCTCATGGACGAGGGTGCGCACAATGCGCTTCTTGAGGCGAGCATCCGTCGTGGGCGCATTCCAGACCGTTTAGAGGTTCGAGGCCAGAACGCCGAGCGAAGCTGGATCAGCAATGGGTGCGGGCGTCGCTGCATCATGCTTGGCGATCTTGGTCTCGACCTCCGCCGCGTGCGCGAGCGCCCTGTTCCAGCGCGCTTCAAGCTAACTCGCCACCAGCCGGTTCGCAGGGTCAGCGGCATAGCGCGCCGCTTCCAGATCGCGACTGAGAGCATCGCGCACCTGATCCCGTCGTTCTCCGGCTTCCTTGGCGGCAGCGGTTGCAGCGACGATAGCGCCTGGGCCGACAACGCCAAGCAGCGCTTCCTCGATTGCATCATCGACGCGCAATCCGCCGAAGGCGATGCAGTGAGGGCCGCCATTATCCATCCAGGTGCGGCTGCAGCTGTAGCGCGGGATATGGTGCTTCATGCCTGAGTACCGAAGTGTGAGCGTGCGGCCGCAGCGCTTGCGCCGGATCAGACCGGCCAGCAGCGCGTTTCCATGCTTGGGCGCGCCATGATGCCGACCTGCGGGAACGTTGCTGCTGACCATGGTGCGGATCGCCTCGAACCTCTCCCAGCTCACATACCCGTCGTGGGTATTGGGCTTCAGCGTCAGTCATTCGTTCCGCGTCTTGCGGCGGATTGCGGCGCGGCAATCAGGATGGAAGTGCAGCGTCAATCAGGATGAGAGAGCTTCGCCGGGCTCGTGACGCAGGGAGGGCGTAGCCCGACCGGAGT
>NZ_JBEPRF010000041.1:0-35767 GCF_040548225.1 Bradyrhizobium sp. S3.12.5 | reverse complement strand
CGGGCGACATCAAAATCGGAAAGGTGGGCGAGATCATCTCGGAATCCTGGGCGAGATCAAATCGGAATACCCGGGCGAGATCATCGGAATCGGCATCCAAAGGCACCGAACGGAGCGGTCGCACCCCAAGCGCTGTCAAATCACTCCGCCGAAGCGGCGCCTTTGAGTGTCTTACGCCGCGTTGCGCCAGCGAGACGAATGAACATGCTCGCCTCAAGGGCTGACACATGTCCTGACAACTCGGGCCCATGAAGAAGATCTACTATCGACGCTCGCGTCCGTGGTGTCCCGGCAGGTTTTGACAGGCAGGACGTATGGATTGCGAGTGCTCAGAACCAGCGCGCAAGACCAGATCTTGAAAGATATTGCTTGCTGATCGCGCAATCATTGGAAGTTTGTGCTTTCCAACTTCTCAGTGACGCGTTTTCTACCTCCCTATTGACAGACACCCCTTGCTCTTCCAAGGGAAAGGCCGATTTTCATGGACATGCGGGCCGGATCAGATCGAGCATGAGTCACATTTCGCACCTGTCTGTTGAACGCGTCACGATTCCAGTTCTGCAACGATGCAAGGAGGAAAGGCGCGCCATCGTGATGACAACCGCTTACGATGCGGTAACGGCGCGCATCGCTGATCCTGTCGTCGACGTCATTCTTGTTGGCGACAGCGTCGGCAACGTATGCCTTGGGTTTGACGACACTTTGCCGGTCAGCATGGCGATGATGAATCACCACCTGGAGGCGGTCGCGCGAACAAAGCCTCGCGCGTTGCTTGTCGCGGACATGCCTTTCCTCAGCTTTCATCTCAGTCCTGACGAGACGATACGCAACGCTGGAGGTTTCCTGCAGCGAGGTGCAGACGCCGTCAAGCTCGAGGGAGGGGTGAAGCGTGCCCAAATGATTCGAGCTTTGGTGAATTGCGAAATTCCCGTGATGGGCCATCTTGGTCTCACCCCACAAAGCGTCAATGCGATGGGTGGATTCAAGGTACAGGGTCGAAACGCGGACGACGCCCTACGTCTGCTCGACGATGCGCACCATCTGCAGGAGGCTGGATGCTTCGCTCTTGTCCTTGAAGGCATCCCTGCCGAGCTCGCTGCCCGAGCGACGGAATTTCTGAACATACCAACGATTGGGATCGGAGCGGGCCCAAATTGCTCAGGCCAAGTTTTGGTCTTTCATGACGTGTTGGGGCTCGCAGGAGGTCATTTTCCCAAATTCGTGCGTGTCTATGTAGAGGGCTGTCAGCTATTGCAGGACGGGCTGTCGCGCTGGGCTGCTGACGTCCGTAGCGGAGCATTCCCTGCGCCGCAGGAGTCATACCGGCTTCCGGACAGCTTGCGCGACCCGATCGCAAACTGGACGCCCCCGGAGGTAAGTGCAAAGTCCGACATCCTATAGTAAGTAGTTCGGACCTTCGTGATAATTGAGCCGGGCTCGCTGCGGGTATTTCTTGCCTGCACAAGCTCATCTAGCGGGCAAAGGTGCGCGAGCGTGCTGGCTCGAAGCGAACTGGACCAGGTCCGATATTCCTCCGGGTGGTCCAGTTCGGATCAACTGAGGATTTCGGCATGTACCGGCGCTATTTTCCAGCGCATGAAAAAAACTCTCAGCGAAGGTGGCGTCATCGGCTGCTCTGCGGCACGTCCACAGGGGATTTACCTGGCTGACGTGGGCAGTTTCGTAACGTCGCGACTCGCAATCCGTTCGGGATCGTGCAGCCAGCTGTTGCGTTGATTGGACAAGAAAGTTCAATCATTCGGCTCTGATGCGCCACATTGTCGTGAATCTCAATCGTTGAGATCGTTACCCTGCCGAGCGTGGGAGAATCGGACGGGCTCGCGATGAGCAGTCGCAATCTCGGGGAGGGCAACGCTGCCGAGCTGTGATCATCAGCCGCGGCTTGTTCGCCGAAGAGGCATTTCACTCCGGCGAGCGGCACGCCGGAACTGTCATCTTTGGCCTGCCATGAGGCAGCTGAGCGTCGTCGGTCGGATGCAGTCTCGTGATCTTCTCGATGCTGACACAGTCAGAGCTGCATAGTTCCGCTGCTCTCCGCGGCGGTGTGGACTGCCGGCCGATGGCGGCGCGACAGAGCTTCTGGAGGACGCGATACTGCCACCCCACCATCCACGGGCTCAAGACGGCCCCCAAGAACCATCTCGCCGGATATGATTGGGTTCGGTTCGATGGCCGGTTTCGGCTAAAACCTGCGGGCGAGGCGACTCTCAAGGCGGTTGATCTTACCTGGATGGACGTGCAGCGGGCCGAGTACAATGCCGTCGCCGGCGGCACACACACTCAGCAATCCGCGCTTCATCTACACGGAACACAGCGACCAGGAGCTCTATGAACGTCAGCTGCCGCTGCAAGGCATTCTTGCCTGACTTCGAATTGATAGCGTCGTATCGCCGCGCAGCGGAGGGCGATATTCTGCTAAGAAATATCGCGCCTTGAGGACCAGCCGTCCCGAGCTGTGCGTTGTCGAGGGATAACGCAAGAGCGAGGCGAGCCCCCTAGCAACGGTGTTGACCACAGTGCACCTTTCATTCTGGCTTGATTGTTAGCCTTTATGCCCGATCTCGACTCGACGGTCGCACACCCTTTGGCAGGTTGCGTCTAGGTTCGAACGCTATTGCGGCGGCCTCACAAGTCAATGCTGCTATCGCAACGCCATGCCATGCTCGCAACGGAATGCATGGCTAGTTCATTGCAGGTTTAGCCTGCGAAAGACCTGAACGTGCTGGCGTTCCAAGGACGAGCTGAGACAGATATGGAACCGTTCCAACAATCGAGCGGACCGTTAGTGCGAACCCAACAATGCAGGCTCCGAGCGTACCGGCGACGGCAAAACGGGTCGTGAGATCCCAACGTTCTCCGAACTGCATGAAATCCATGAGACGAAAAACGGTACCCTGGACCAGGTAGAGCAGAAGCGTGCTCTGGCCCAACTCCACAGCGATAAAGCGGCCCGCTCGATTTGAACGGCCAATGCGCCAGCATAGCAACAACAGTTCAATAGCGATTGCTGAAGCAGCTGCAGAGCCAACAAACATCAAAAACACGTCTTTAGCCGACCTGAAATCGTGAATGATGGCAAGATTATTATAGATATAAGTGTCCTTGCTCCAGGCTAGAAAGCCTACGCAAGTCACTATCGAGAGAAATACAATCAGGAGCATCTTCCCAGATCGCACTGTACTCATCCATCGTTCTCGCGACTGAGCCAACAAGAATCCCAAGCAGAAGAACGGGTAAGTGAATTTGATCAGAGGAGATATGGAGAATGTCACGGGCGCGAGTGCAACCAGTATGGCTGACCCAGATATGACCCACGATCCGTGCTTGAGATTGGTAAATATCTTAACGAGAAGGTAGGAAACAAAGGTGGCCCAGATGAACCAGTATGCGCCAGCGAGGTCGTCTACAAGTTCCAGAGGCCCACTCGTTACGCTAGTCGCGCGCCACAATGCCCCGAATTTAGCGGTCTCCATGAAGGCCCACCAAAACAGCATCGGCAGCAGAAGCTGCTTCGCACGATCGCTGGCGGCTCTAGTGAACGACTTGCGCAGCAGCGATCGACAAGAAAGGTATCCACTTATCGCCATAAAGAGCGGCATGTGAAACATATAGATCGACTTGTAGTAGGGCGAATACCAAAAACCATCATCTCGGTAGATGATGTACTGGATCAAATGCCCCACGATCACCAAAACAATGAGCGCACCTTTCGCGAAATCTAACTGTAGATCTCGATCGTTTGCCCCCGGTATACGCGGCCCGTGCGCGATCGATCCAGTCACGGTTGGCAATGTATCAAACATCTAGATATCTGTGTTCCGATGAGCCGGTGGCCGGTTGTCTCTATCTTTTCTGCCTCATTGTGCGGCTAAATGAAAGGTGTCGATGTGACAATTTGGATGCAAAATAGGCTCGGGGCTTCTGAGGCGCCGAAACCGTTGATTGCGATTGCAGCTATGCTGGAAACCGCTAAGGCTGAGATCGCCGCTGCGCAATGTACGGTTCTGAATGATGTCCACACCCATGCTGGGAGGCGCGAAACTCGCGGGTTGGTACGTATCCGGTGAAGGCGTCTGGTTGGATCCTATTACCTGATCTGCTTGGGTTCAGCAGGGTGAGCCGCGTTCTCAGAACGGCAGTTCTGGGCGGGAGAGCGTAAATGCGCTTGTGGGGCGCGCGTGCAGGACGTCGCGAGCCAAGCTTGTCGATCAATATCGTTGGCCCGGGCGGTGGCGATCTGGCTGAAGATCGCAACGGCGCGGCGGCGGCCCTCACTTGTGGACGAGCTCACACGCGGCGCAAATTGAGCAGCTCTCCGCAGAGCCCTGTCACGGCATACTACGATGTTCCACTCGACTCTGCGCCAACGAGGTCACCTCCGGCAGACCTCAGACTTGAAAACTTGGATCACCCAGCTCGGCGAGAGGGGCTCGCAAGTCTGAGGTGCTAGGTCAAAGGTGCTGCTCGCGCTCAGGTGGTCGTAGAGGAGGGCAGCGGGGGCGTTCTCGCGCATTGACCGACGCGGCGGAGCACAGACAGCCTCGACAATCCAAGCCTCGCCTCCATGATCATGGCCTCAACGCTTCTGACCACTTCGGGCGATATGCGAGGAATTGCGCCAGCACTTGCGCGGCGATACTATTCTAGCAAGTTTCTTTCGTGTGCCTGCAAACTAGTGTGGCCTGACCAAATTCAACGTTTCGGTCAATGACTGCTCGAATATGTCTAGGCCTTCTCCCAAAGTATCTTGGTCTATCGTAAGTGCGGGCAAGAACTTTACCACCTGATCCGTCGGTCCGCATCGCTCGACAATCAATCCTTTCTCAAACGCCTTATGTGACGTCGCCTCTGCGATTGCGCTCGTTTTGCAATCAAACCCGCATACCATTCCGCGTCCCCGAACAGCGAACCTGTTTCCGTGCTGGTGCGCGACAGCGTCCAGCCGACGCCGCATAGAGTCGCCCAAGCGTCGGACCTCTTGCGAGAACGCCTGATTGCGCCAATACAGATTCAAGGCCGCTTTGGCAGAAACCAGCGCAAGGTTGTTTCCTCGAAACGTTCCTGTGTGCTCGCCTGGCTCCCATGCGTCGATGGCTTCTTTGATCAAGAGCATTGATAATGGCAAACCGAATCCGCTCAGCGATTTTGACATCACCACAATGTCTGGCGATAACGTAGCGAACTCGAAACTGAAGAACTCGCCTGTACGGCCACACCCCATTTGGATATCGTCAACTATGAAAATAGCTCCGACGTCTTTCGCCAAAGCCTGAATTGACCGCAACCATTCCTTGCCGGCCACATTAATGCCCCCCTCTCCTTGCACGGTTTCGACGAGAATGGCGGCTGGAAGATCAATACCACTGCTCTCGTCCATCAACACCTTTCGCACGTAATCCGCCGGACTGTCAGCGGAGCCCAGATACCCATCATAGGGCATGAAGGTTGTTCCGGATAAAGGAATGCTGGTGGCTTTGCGGTAATAGCGGTTACCGCTTGCGGCTATGGCCCCCAAGCTTTGGCCGTGATATCCATTCGTGAAAGAAATGACGTTGTGGCGTCCTGTGATCTTACGCGACAGCTTCAGAGCTGCCTCAACAGCATTAGCTCCTGTAGGCCCCGTAAATTGAAAGCGGTAGTGAAGGTCCCGTTCACGAAGGACGACAGAGCTGAAGGTCTCCATGAATTCGACCTTTGCTGGAGTCGCCATGTCCAAGCCGTGGACGACCCCATCAGAATCGAGATACTCGCTGATCGCAGCTTTGATTTCCGGATTGTTATGGCCGTAGTTTAGCGCTCCAGCGCCGGACAGAAAGTCAATGACCTTTCGGCCAGCCTCTGTGAACATAATAGAGCCGCGCGCCTTCTTGAAGACAGCAGGAAACGAACGCGAGTACGTGCGCACGTTGGACTCCAGAGCTTCGATCGTGTTCATGTTGCGCGACGCGCGTACTCCAAGCATGTGGTCATCTCCTTAAACAAGAAAATCAGGCGCATTGCCAACATCGTGCAAGACGACCAGCGCGTCGTTCCGCACCTGTGGACGTCGGGTTTCCGCGTCGCGCGTCTGAAAATCAGCTCCCCGACTTACCTGATAGGCAGGCGGAACAAAGCTACTATGTCTAGTAGTTCCGGTCCGCATCCGCGAGGATCCTGGCTCACTCGTCTCGCGCCCAGGCATGCTTGGTCTCGCGCCATCGAAGAATTTGCGCATGCCGTACGGGTAGCTTTGCAAGGTATGTAGTATTTGGCCCGTGAAGTGTTATCGCGGCGAGAGGGGCCGACGCGATGCAGGCAAAGGCGGAGCCCGCCAGCCGAAAGCGTGTCTTGCCTGTTCGCGCTCACGGTCCCGGCGAGTAGAAGGGACACGGCCGCCGGCGGATCTTGCCCCGGCATGCGGGCTCATCGCGCACGTCCAGAGCCGACCGCTTTGCTGACTGGGTGGGTTAGGACTGGCGCTGTGGCCTCGAACCGTTTCGGCGGGCCGAAGCACACCCGAAGCTTGCGCATCAGCCGGAGCTGCAGCCCTGATGTCGCTCGTGGATGCGACTGAAGCAATGCCTTCGCTGCCGAACGCATCCACCCAGACGCTAGATTCGGCAACCTACGTCCAATCTCAGCTGTGCAACCGTTCGGAAGCGGTCGTACCACCACGAAAGTGGTGTGCAGCTTCGTTGAAAGGGAGGGAGGGGCCGCGCCCCGTTTGATTACACGTTCATGCGCGAGGCGCCGTATCAGGATCCCCACATCGCGAGTGCTTCAACCAGATGGCGAAGGTGCAACACCAGCGACAGGAATGCGGCAAGACGGAAGGGCGATGGTCGCCACGGGCACGCGGTTAGCACGGACAATTGCACATTGATGGAGATCGTAAAGGCCGCGCGGGTGCGGCTCGGTCCAGACTGCTTCCCCATCCTTCACGCGCGCGTTCCACCAGGATGTTCGCGAAGCGCTTCATCGAGGCAGGCGATCAACTCCAGACCGGTGAAGGGCTTGGCGAAAAAGCCGGTTACGCCGGCGCTCAAGGCGCGGGCTCGCGTGCGATCATCCGCAAAGGCAGTAATCAAGATGAATGGCCCAGCGTAGCCATGGGCTCGCATCTGTTCCAAAAGTTCAAAGCCGCTCATCATGGGCATCTGCACGTCTGCAATTACACAGGATGTGCCGTTCAATTGAGGCGACTGCAAAAATTCCTCAGCCGACGCAAACGTATGAACGACGCGACCCTGCGATTTCAACAGGTTGTTCAGTGCGGCACGAACGGAAGGATCGTCGTCGACAACAGAAACAATTGAATAGTTGGACAAGACCACCCGTCCCAGTTGGGCGAAGACGCTGGCCGAACCATAACGGCCAGCACAAGGGTGCGCGTGTCCGACGAAGTTGTAAAATCATACTTAGGTTTGTACCCTGAAACGGTCGGTCCCAATTCCCAGCCTCTCAGCCATCCGAATCAGATCGGCCAGCGATCGAGCGCCCATCTTCCTCATAACGTGCCCTCGGTAGATCTTGACTGTGATCTCGGCGAGCCCGAGTTCCGCGGCGACCTGCTTGTTCAATAGCCCGGTGGCGACCAGTCTCAAAACGTCCTGCTCTCGTGGACTTAGGGCCTCAAACAAGGACTGCAGCTTCTTGACCACCTTGTCTACGCCACGTCGCTTGCGATCCTGTTCGATGGCTGCGACCACTCCGTCGAGCAATTCCTGATCGCGAAACGGCTTGCTGAGAAAATCAATTGCTCCACTCTTCATCGCTTTGACGGTCATCGGAATATCCCCATGAGCGGTGATGAAAATGATGGGGATGTGAACCTTCAATTTGGCTAACTCGTTCTGGAGCTCAAGCCCGCTCAATCCTGGCAGTCTGATGTCAAGCACGAGGCAGCTAGGAACATCGGGAAGCTCGCTCTGGAGCAGTTCTTGGGCCGATCCATAAGCAACGACATCTAGACCGATTGAACGAAATAGGTTGACCAGCGATTCGCGCATTGAGAGGTCGTCATCGACGACGAACACGCTCGGCCTCACCTCCGGCTGTTCGACAGTTGCGGCTTGCTTCCGCGGTTCAGAGCGCTTGGTCACGATACGAGCCTCACTTCTGCGGTTTGTAGTAGAAATACTGTGTGGCCACGACGTTTGGTTGCACGCATGGGCCTTCCTGGAAGCTTTCGCGCAGTGCAAATCTTTGAAGTTTCCAGGAGTATGACCGGTCAGCCGTTTGCGCCGCGTGACGCCCTAAACTCTAGCAAAAATCGCCCGAGTGGTCGAGAACTGGCTTTCGTGTCTGGCCGCTGTCCCGCTGGATCGACCCCACGGCATCGATAAACCGATCGGAAGCCGTTTGAGAAGCGCTCTCTCGCAGGCGGCGCGTGCCACCTGGCCCTCGCGAGTTCGGGCTGCAACAGGCGTCGGAGGACAGTCATTGAGCGGCTGGACTAAAATGCCCGCCGTCTTGGTAGTTGGACGCGGGGGCGCGAAGTGCGCGAATTGGCGCGATTGTGCCTGTGCATGCGACGATCCCGCCGGCGTTGGGATCGGCATGCGGCGTAGACGATCGCACTTGTACCAAAGAAAATAGAAACCAGAACGAGTAGCAGCGGCATCAGCACATGAACTCTTTTTTTCGTCGGAGCGCCTGTGAGTTGCGTCTTTAGCTAGCTCGGGAAAGCACCTTGCGTCGGCTTCGTACAACCTGACGCAAGGTGCGATTCAAGTCCTTTCGTGCTCGTCGGAAATTTAATCATGTAGGTTTGCGGCAGTGCCCACGGTGCTTGATCCCGCTGCTAAGCTCGTATCCTAACATGACCGTTTAATCTGAATGGAGAGGTCGGCCGCATCCGCAGCCCGACTGTCGACTACTTCGACACCTCCTGTGGAATCGCTCTCCTGCCTCAGCTCAACAAGGGCTGCATTCGCCAACCGGCATTGGCGGGCCAAATAGGTTTGTGTCAGCAGAGCGGAATCGAAGCTTAGTTACTCAACGTCGAACGATAGGAAAGAAACGCCGCGAGCAGTCAGCCCGAAGTAGCCGCCAATCTGCCCCTAGCTCATCGAGCTTTACGCGCCTCATTAAAGCCGGCCCGGCGCACTCCTTCGAGAAGAAGTGCGCCGGGTTCGCCCACATCGCCAGTACATCCGTGGTGATGCTGCGTCAAATAAAGCAACCCGCGTGGCAAAACTGAGGCTCATTCATGAGCCGATAGTGATTCCCTGCAACGTCACGCAGCGCGCGAACAGCTTGGACCGTACGTAGCGTCACGTTGTACGACGTCGTCTAGACCGTCGAGTTGGCTCATTGGCTCTATCGAGTTGGCAAAGTCAGACCCGGTATTGGCAAAGATTCCGATGAATGCTGTCACAGTGCCCGTGGCCAGGAGAAGGCGTTCGGCTTTTCTTCATTTTCCTTTCAATTCTTTTTACCAGCTTTGGGATAGCTTACGCGGCCCTTGAACACCGGTTTAAGCAGCGTGAACTTTCTCGCTATCAGTTTCGGATGGCCGGCTATCTCGCTTTCCGCAAGCGGCAGCGAGTGGCATTCCGATGAGTGAGGGCTTATACGGTACCAGCATCGGGACTGCCTTGTCGCGAGGCCGTTGCTCTCCACAGGAGTGCAGAGAAGAGCTACCGGCACGGTTTCGCTCATAATGGCTCGCAGATCTACCGCTTGATGCTGCGGTTCTGAGTTGATGACTGCCTTGCCCTTGCAATGGGGCGGGAATGACGGTCGATCGCGCAAACAGCACCGCGTCGCTCCGCGGCAGTTCTGGTCTGGCCTCACGCGTCGCTCCGATCATGGACAAACCGAACAGTCTTCACATGCCGATGCCTGATTGAGCCGTGGCAGCTACCCGGGGCCTGCTGCAGGTCGTCCGTGGACCGCTGGTGCTCGTAACACCCCCGAGCCGCTCCATCGCGAACGAATCCTTCTGCGGCGACACGCTGCGCACGGGCGAGCCGCCGCGCGTCCGTGTGGGCCCAGCCCGCGCGCCCGATCGATACGATTGGGCTCTTAGAAGGTGCATGCGTCGCTCGTATTTCGATCGCCGTCTACTCCTTGGCGACGTTGTTCGGGACCTGTGCCCGCTTTCTGCGAAGTCCCTTCACAATCGCGCCCCTTATGTGTCACATTTTGGCTCGCGTATTCTTAGTTTGGGCGGGCAAATGCCGCGGGAGCCTCTCAGCCGAACCTTGTTCGGTTCATATCTTGACGGCGACATCCAGCCCCTATGGGAGGATGGTGATCGCGCGTTCTGCCGTGCGTGGCGCCAGCAAATGCACGGCAGCAGGGCTGTCGTGCTTGTGGTCCGACCGATCGCGGAACACCCAGCGACGCTCGACCGCCTCGCCCACGAGTGTGGGCTGCGGGAGGAGCTAGACGAGGCATGGGCGGTGCGGCCGTTGGAACTGATCCGGGAAGCTGGTCGGACCATGCTGGTCCTGCAGGATCCATCCGGCGAGCCGCTGCTAAACCTACTTGGACTCCGTATGGAGCCCGAGCGCTTCTTGCGCCTTGCTGTTGGTATCACGACGGCCGTGGGCAAGCTTCACCGGCAGGGCTTGGTCCACAAGGACCTGAAACCCGCTCACATTCTGGTCAATTGTCCTGACGAACAGGTCCGACTCACTGGGTTCGGTCTGACGTCCCGTCTTTCCCGCGAGCGGGTGCCGCCCGAACCTGTCGAGTTCATCGCCGGCACGTTGCCCTACATGGCGCCCGAACAGACCGGACGGATGAATCGCTCGGTCGATTGTCGCAGCGATCTCTATTCACTTGGCGTGACATTCTATCAGATGCTGACCGGCGCGCTGCCGTTCACGGGGGCAGATCCCTTGGAATGGGTCCATTGTCACATCGCGAGAAAAGCAGTACCGCCTGTCGAGAAATCGCGAGACATCCCGGAGCCAATTTCTCGGATTGTGATGAAACTCCTCGCGAAAACCGCCGAGGAACGCTACCAGACTGCCGCTGGCCTTGAGCACGATCTGCAACACTGTGTCGCGGCTTGGGCCAACCACGGTCGCATCGATACATTTGAGCTGGGCGCAGATGACACACCTGATCGGTTGCTCATCCCCGAGAAGCTCTATGGGAGAGCCCGCGAGATCGAGACCTTGCTTGGCTCTTTCGATCGCGCGGTCAAGAGCGGCGCGCCTAGGTTGGTGCTGGTTGCGGGTCACTCCGGCATTGGTAAGTCCTCGCTTGTCCAAGAGCTACACAAAGTGCTGGTGCCCTCGCGTGGACTGTTGGCATCAGGCAAATTCGAGCAACTGAAGCGCGATGTTCCTTATGCGACGCTCGTGCAGAGCTTTCAGAGTCTTATCCGTTCTCTTCTCAGCAAAAGTGAGGGCGAACTCGCGGTTTGGCGGCAAGCGCTCCGGGAGGCGCTCGGCGCGAATGGACGGCTGTTGATCGAATTGATACCCGATCTGAGCCTGATCATTGGCGAGCAGCCCGCGCCTGCTGAGCTTCCAGCCCGGCAAGCGCAAAATCGTTTCCAACTGGTCCTTCGCCGTTTTATCGGTGTGTTCGCCCGGCGAACCCATCCATTGGTGCTCTTTCTCGACGATTTACAGTGGCACGATGCCGCAACACTCGACCTGATCGAGGATCTTCTGACCCAGTCGGACCTGCACCTGCTGATCATTGGAGCGTACCGCAGCAACGAAGTTGATGCAGGCCATCCACTCAAACGCAAGCTCGACTCCATCAGGAGATCCGACGTAAATGTAGAGGAGATCACGCTGTCGCCGCTCACGGCAGACCATGTCGCACAGTTGGTTGCGGATAGCCTTCGCTGCGCACCAAAACGCGCTGTCCCGCTTGCAACGTTGGTGCATCAGAAGACGATGGGTAATCCGTTCTTCACCATTCAATTCCTGTCTGAACTGGCCGACGAGCAGCTGCTGACGTTCGATCACGAGCTGGCACGCTGGCGTTGGGATCTCGAGCGGATTTACGCAAAAGCATACACCGAGAACGTCGTCGATCTTATGCTAGGCAAGCTCATCCGGCTGCCCGAGGAAACGCAGGACGCGCTGCGACAGCTGGCCTGTTTCGGCAACATCGCCAGGACGACGGAGCTTGCGGTCGTGCTCGAAACCTCACGCGAGGCGGTGCATGCGAGGCTGGGGCCCGCTATCCGCCAGGAGCTGATTGCGCGCCATGGAACGGCCTATCGGTTCGTCCACGACCGCGTTCAAGAGGCAGCCTACTCGCTGGTGCCGGAATCTTCGCGCGCTCCTGCCCATTTGCGCATCGGTCGGATGCTTGCGGCACACGTCCCTGCGCACAAGCGCGAAGAGGCTATCTTCGATATTGTCAGTCAACTCAATCGAGGTGTCGCGCTAATCGCTTCTGGTCAGGAGCGAGAGCAGCTCGCCGAGCTGAATTTGACCGCAGGGCAGCGTGCCAAGGCGTCGGCCGCCTATGCCTCGGCACTCACATATTTCACGGTCGGTGCGGCCCTGCTCGCGCAGGATGCTTGGCAAAGCCGCCACGAACTCGCGTTCGCACTGGAGACCAGCCGGGCCGAATGCGAATTCTTGGTAGGGCGAATTGACATTGCGGAGAGCCTCCTCTCCGCGCTGTCGAAGCGCGCTTTGAACGCGCCTCAACGAGCAACTGTCGCATGTTTGCGGGTCGATCTTTACCTGACGCTCGGTCAACACGGCCGGGCAGTGGCCATAGGTCTCGAATATCTTCACGACGTCGGGATCGATTGGTCGCAGCATCCGAACGACCAGGAAACACTCGCCGAATATCAGCGGATGTGGTCACAGCTGCCAGAGGCGATCGAGGATCTTGCTGGTTTGCCCGGAATGACAGACCAGAGCACGCTTGCCACGCTTGCCGTGTTGACGCGTATTCTTCCGGCCGCGGGATTCACGGACGTCAATCTATCCGCTTTGGTCATCTGCAGAGCTGTCAGCATCAGCCTCGAATACGGCAACACCGACGCTTCCTGCGCCCATTACGCATGGTTAGGCCGAATCTCGGCGGGACGCTTCGGCGACTACCACGCGGCTGATAAATTTGGTCGTCTTGCTTGCGATCTGGTTGATCGCGGTGAGTTATCCCGTTTTCGGGCTCCGGTTTATTTGGCCGTCGGATGCAACGTGATCCCGTGGACGAAGCCTCTAAGAGATGGTCGAGTGTTGATTGGCCGAGCGCTCGAAGCTGCGGTCAGCGTCGGCGACGTCATCTATGAGGCATACAGCTTGCTTCATCTAACCTCAAATATGATCATGGCGGGAGACCCCCTGAAAGAGGTGCAGAACGAGATCGAAAAAAGCCTTGCTACGACAGGGAATAGAAAGGTTCAATTTGCTGCTGATGTCGTCGCTGCACAGCTCGCAATTATCAGAACGATGCGCGGCCTCACGCGCTCATTCGGTTGCTTCGATGATCAGCAACTTGACGAGCTGCACGTCGAGCGATCCTTGGAACTAAGTCCGGAGCTGTCACCTAGCAAGGCCGTGTATTGGATCCGCAAACTTCAAGCGAGGTTCCTAGCCGGCGATTATGCTGCGGCTGTTGGTGCTCGCTCGAAGGCCGAGCCGCGATTATGGACCATACCGACAGAGCCCTTGACCGCCGAGTTTCACTTCTATGGTGCCCTGTCTCACTCATGTTATTGCGGCGGGCTGGACGAAAACGAGCAGCAGCAACATCGAGATCTGATTGATGCCCACTACAGACAGTTGCAGATTTGGGCGACGAATTGCCCCGAAAATTTTGAGAATCGGGCGGCCTTGGTCGGCGCTGAAATTGCAAGATTGGAACACCGGGATGCCGATGCAATGCGACTGTACGAACACTCAATCCAGACCGCAGCACGTAACGGTTTCCCCCACCACGAGGGGATAGCTTGCGAGCTTGCGGCGCGCTTTTATGCTGCGCGCGGTTTTGAAAGAATTTCCCGGATTTACCTGCGTGACGCGCGGCGCGGTTACCTTCGTTGGGGAGCAGATGGTAAAGTGCGTCAACTCGACGAGCTCAATCCTGATCTCAGCCGCGAGGAGATCACGCTTGCCGTGAACGGCATGAGGATCGGAGCTCCGGCTGAGCATCTTGATCTCGCGACGGTAACAAAAGTGTCGCAGGCGATTTCCGGCGAGATCGTGCTCGAAAGGCTAATCCACACGCTTATGCGGACTGCCATTGAGCAGGCCGGCGCCGAACGTGGTTTGTTGATTCTGCTGCATGAAGGCGAGCCACGGATCGAGGCGGAAGCCGCAACAGTCGCTGATGCCGTCGTTGTACGGGTACTTGAACAGGCCGTAATCCCGTCGCTTCTTCCCGAGACGGTGCTGCATTTCGTCCTACGTGTCCGCGAAAACGTCATTCTCGAAGATGCTGCCGCTCAGAGTTCATTTGCGGATGATCCGTATATCCACGAGCGCAAAGCGCGCTCTATTCTCTGCCTGCCACTGATCACGCAGGGCAAGCTGATCGGCGTACTTTACCTGGAGAATAATCTCGCGCCGGGCATATTCTCGCCTGCCCGCAACTCCGTGCTGAAAATGCTTGCCTCTCAAGCTGCAACGGCGCTGGAAAACAGCCGGTTGTACAGCGAAGTGCAGCAACGGGAGGCGAAAATCCGGCGCTTACTCGACACTAACATCATCGGAATCTTCATCATCCGCGAAGGGGGCGAGATCATCGAGGCAAATCAAGCCTTCCTCACGATGGTTGGATACAACCAAGAGGATCTTGTCGCAGGGCGAGTGAACGGTCTCGACCTGACGCCTCCAGAATGGCACGAGCGCACTATGGACGCTCGGACAGAAGCAAAAAGGACCGGAGCTGTTCAGCAGTTCGAGAAAGAGTATGTTCGGAAGGATGGCAGCCGCGTGCCGGTGCTAATTGGCATCGCCGTATTCGATGAGCGACAGGACCAAGGTGTTGGCTTCGTCCTCGACCTGACAGAGCGAAAGAGAGTGGAAGCGGAAGCCCGTGAAAGCGAACGGCGTTATCGCGAGACTCTGATGGGCCTTGCACACGCGAATCGGATTACGACAATGGGACAGCTGGCAGCCTCAATCGCGCATGAGGTCAACCAGCCGATTGCGGCGATCAGCAGTAATGCAGGGGCAGGACTAAATTGGCTCGGTGCTCAGCCGCCAAATCTGGAAGAAGTTCGGCAAACCTTTGGTTTGATTGTCCGTGACAGTATGCGCGCGGGGAACGTGATCCGCCGGATCCGCGCTCTCATGAACAAGGCTCCGATGCAAACCGAGCTTCTTGCTATTGACGAATTGATCTTAGAGGTGCTGGCCCTAGTTCGCGCGGAACTCGCAAAAAATGACGTGTGGGTGCAAACCCGACTGCCTGAGGCTTTGCCGCTTGTTCGAGCAGATCGCGTTCAGGTCCGGCAGGTGATTCTCAATTTGATCACGAACGCTATCGAGGCTATGAGCGAAATCAAGGAAGGTGACCGCGAATTGCTGATCAGCGCGCGGACGGACGACTTGGACAACGTATTGGTCAGTTTTCGAGATACCGGTCCGGGACTCGATCCCAACTGCGCCGACCGCGTATTCGACGCTTTTTACACCACGAAATCCGAAGGCATGGGCATGGGGCTGGCTATTTGCCATTCTATTGTTGAGGCGCACGGGGGCCGGATGTGGGCCCGCGCCAACGATCCTCGCGGGGCGATCTTTCAGTTCAGCATGCCCGTTGCGCCGGAGGGCGTGGATCGGGCGGAACAGGCCCGTTGAACGTCTCAGGTTCGATTTCGATCTCGAGCAGGCGTGCCGCGAACCTTATCATGGTGACAGGAGCGAGCGGGATGACCGTGAGTAGCCGTGATCAGTGTCGCCGAGCGAGCCTCCCGCATCGTCCGATCAAGGTCGGGCCCATTGACAACTTGGAAGGGGGCGGCGTGTACATCGGCGGAGCTCCCCGTAGCCCGACAGAAGTGCGGGCGACTCATCCTTTGACCGGCATACGCCTCTTGCTGGATCGCAGAAACTGCCAATCTTGGTGGGTCGTTCGTTTCTCGTGCGCTAGGCCCCTGCGGACAGCAAACCCACGATGCTTCGAACGTGCGGATGCGAGAGCGCGTTTTGTGCAAGGTGGGCCACCGTTGCCCACCGCGAGGCGCTTGCAGGCGAACTCGGCTCTTATGGCGATGGCCCAGGCGCATGAGCAGCTTCACCTGAAGGCCATGAGTGGGACGGCTGAGCCCAGCCGCATCAACTCGCCGCGTCGCGAGTCGCAGGTCGGTGGTGACTGGGTGCACCACCTCGCTTCCTTCATCGTCGGGCGGCATCTGCTTTGAACTGCGGGAAAATCGTTCCTGCGCTTAAACATTCCATCTCGCCGGCACCAGGACAACGCTCGATCTGAGCCAAGACGTTGGCCGTGTGATTCGGTGAGCCGGGGATCTTGCTTTCATTCTGAAGGGGTTGTTAAAGCATGTTCATCGGCTGCGATTGGCTCCTAGGCTACCCAGATCCACGGCGGCTGTACTGAGCATGCGGCTGTACACTTCGGCTGCTGCGTGGGATGGTTCCGATATTCCAATCTGCCTCATTGAGGAGGGTCTAGTGGCGTTAGCGAGCCGCGTGCCGATGGCCTATTGCAGTTCAGGATCTGTGTTCGAGCGTTCAAGTCCTCGTGCGGAGTTTCCGGGTACGAGAGAGAGGATGTGCGCTTGAAGGAGGCGATGAAGCACATCAAGCGCTCATTCCGTGTGCTTGGCGGACTTGCTGTCGTCCTCGGCGCTTTTTCCTTGCTCGGATCGAACAATGCGCGATCGGAAGCCCCGAAGGGCTTCGGCGCTCAGGCGACAGGCGGCCTTGGAGGCGAGGTGGTCCAGGTCAGATCAATCGAAGCTCTGAATTATGAGTTGTGTCGCTCGTACAGATTCGGGCACTGCAATGACAATAGTCCGCGCGAGATCCAGGTAATCGGCACCATAGACTTTATTGGTACGGAAGGGCGAGGCGAGGGGCAGGGTTGCCAATACGGCAATGCTTGCGCCGCCCCTTACAAGCGTGAATCCCTTCTCCTGCTGGACGGGAACGACGCGCATTGCGATGGGAAGGAGAACACGTCGGTTGGCTTCGACCGCGCCGGTAAGCGCCCGCTGGAAGTTGGCTCAAACAAGACAGTGATCGGCCTTGGCCCGAGCGCTACAATCAAAGGCAAGGGGCTGCGCTTGAATGGGGTCAGCAACGTTGTTATTCGCAACCTGACCATCAGTGATATCAATGAAGGCGTGATATTTGCAGGCGATGGTATTGCAATTGCACGAGCCGACTTGGTTTGGATTGATCACAACCGATTTCACAACATCGGGCGGCAGATGATCGCCGGCGGCTTTGGCCCTACGACCAATATTACGATTTCCTGGAACGACTTCGATGGCAACGATATGTATTCCTCCTATTGTAACGGAGAGCACTATTGGAATCTTTTGTTTCTTGGTGGCCCCCAGACGATCACCATCGCAAACAACTATTTCCATCAGATTTCAGGGCGGGCACCGCACGTTGACGGAGCGCAGGCCATTGTTCATCTCGTTAACAATTATTTCCACAACACGAACGCGCAACAGAGCGGCGGATTCTTCCATGCACTGGATGCTGGACCATCTGTGCAAGCACTGATCGAGGGCAATTACTTTGACAATATTGAAACACCTATCAAGGCTGGTAGCCGACATATCTTCGGTTTCTTAGGCAAAGCCAGCGAAACGGTGCAGAAAAGCTGCATTGCCGTGCTCGGACGCCGGTGCACCGAGAACATCGCGACCCCAGCGCCGCGGATTAATGGCTTTCGCCTGGATGAAACCGTAATTCGGTCGTTTGGAGCTCTTCCGAGGTCAGCTATTCCTCTTCCATTTCGGGTCGACAATGTTCCGGCGGTGATCACGGCCAGGGCAGGTCCCGGACACCTCGGAAGCCGGTGATGGCTAGTTCGCAGAGCCGCCTTCAGACTGGGTCCTTTGCCGCATACAGTTGAGCGGAAGGCGCACCGAAGAGAAGGCCGCTCCGGCTCGCTGCTGCGTTGCAAGAGGACCTTATGGCCTTTCTCTTCGATGCCGAGCGGTACAATTCCTAGCGACTATGCCCCCTATGTCTTTCGCCGACGACCGAGGCGCTCGTCTCGGATTTTTATCTGTGTTTTTTTGCGGTTGTGGGATTGGCAAGAAGATGAGAGGTGGCATGGAGCTCCTTGGACGGTTCAAATTATCATCCGATCCGCTATCTGAGGGACCTTCACGGCTCCGTTGTCCGGCTGGCACGGTGCTTGCTGGACAGTACCAGTAACGCCAGGTCCGCCTTCCAAAACCGACTGACCCAACCGCCATGCGCCCTCCTACGCTTAAAGAATCAGAAAACTTGGAAGAGTTCGCAATGAAAGAAACGGCTTCGACCGACAGTGTCATTTCACCGAGCGACCTCGTCAAACGCGCTGCGCGCATCGGTGTTGAAATCAGAAATATAAAGCTATCGGGTGATTTGCCGAACCAAACGATCGCTGTGATCAACAGCTTGCTCCTCGAACACAAGGTGATCTTCTTCCGCGATCAGGGGCATCTTGATGACGCGGAGCAGGAGCGCTTTGCTGCTTGTTTGGGTAGGCTGGTGCCGCATCCGACGCTCGGTACCATCAATGGAACGACCTCGATCATCGAGCTTGATTCCGCGCGCGGTCCAGAGAAGGACAGCGGCCGTCTTATAGGATCGAGAGTTTCCGTCGCGTGCAGAAAGCGCTCGCGCTCTGCCTTCGTGAGATATTTGCGGACGCCGTTTGAGCTAAAGAGGCTCACTTCGGCAGGAGGGGAGCTGCGCATGCTCTTCGCGCCCCGTGTCTTTCCCTGAAACGGAATGGGAAGCGAGAGGTTGCATCGTCAAGCGCGAGCTCGCAGGACGAGTGCGCAATTAGAGAAAGGAAATATCGAGTAAATGAGCGAAAAGTCGGGGCGTGATAACCCTACACTGGCCTACGAAATCAATTGAAATGTCTGGTGAAAATGTGAATTGGTGCCTGGCTAAGCCAATGAGCAACCTGCAAGCTAATGACACAAAATCTGGGCCAATTTTAATCCAGGGGGTCGTAAACAAAGTTGACAGCCAGGGTAGCATACACCGCGAGCCAGACACCTTCGCCAACATCAAGCGGCTTACTCAGCGCTTTGGGCCTGAGACGCCTCGGGGCCATTCTCACGATTTACCGCGTTGGGGCGCAGTTTAGAGACCGCGCGAGCGGCCGTTTTCCGGTTGCTGCCAAACCAGCGGCAAAAGAGGGTCATGGAACCAGTATTGACCCCGCCACTGCCACGCTTTGCACTTTGCTACACCGGCATCTCGTACCGTCTATCATCGATTGCGCGCCATCTCGGTCACCGTCGGAATTCGTGGCGTCGATTCCTGGCCCGGCTGAAGCAGTGCGGCCGTTGCCATCGCAATGCACTGGACCAAGCACATCGGTGCCGCGAGCGACCTGGAGAACAGATATTCGTCCTCCGGAATCGTGAAGAGTGTCCGGGCGTCTTTCGCGAGGGGCGATAATTGGCTGTCGGTAATGCCTATGATGTAAGTTCCGTTGGCTACGGCCATCTCGGATATAACGACGACCTCTTTTGCATAATGTCGAAATGCGATCGCGATCAGGACATCGCGGTCGGTCATGGTCGTCGCCATTTCCTGCGCCAGGCCACCGGCAGGATCGAGAAGGACGACACGGCGGCGCAGCATCGTCAGAAGATACCTGAGCAACGATGCAATAGGTTCGGATCGGAGTTGTCCGGCAATGTAAATCGTTTCCGCCTCCACGAGCAGTTTGGCGGTGTCGGCGACGGTTTTCTCCGATATGACTTCGAGAAGATCTTGAAGTGCCGCCATGTCGCGCACGACCAGATCCCGCAAATAGCCGAGACTGCCGTGGTCCTTATTTCGTGAAAGTTCACTTTCGAGAGCGCTGATGCGCTCCCGAAATCCGGGGGCGGCAGTGGCAAGTCTGGTTTGAAAAACAGATTGCAGCTGTTTGAAGCCGGAGTAGCCGAGGCTCTGCGCGAAACGGACGAGGCTCGACGGATGCGTCCGGCATTTGGCGGCGACGGCATTGATCGATTCGAGTGCCACCACATTCGGATTCTGCGTCAAGAATCTCGCGATCTGCTGAAATCCGGTCGACAAGTTTGGGTATTCGCGAGTGATCAGATTGACGATCCCCTCATAATTTTTCGGGATTGTTGCTGCTGGTCCGCTGCGCTTGGTTGACATTCTCATTCCTCGCCTGCGATTCCGCCGCCCGCCTGAAAATCAATCTTTTTGGCGTACCTCAGAATCCGCGTGATTCATCAGCGTCAAAAAAGTTCATTTGTTGATCGTGCAATTATTGTTGCAAAAGTAAAATTAAGCAACGATAATTGTTGCAGGCGTATGGAGTGCGCCGACAACAAAATTCGAAACGAGGGAATGAGCTGGTCCCGTTTGTCTGAACAGAATCTCCGCGTCGATAAGTGGAGCCTCTGCCGGGGTTACGCAGACAGCTCACTGATATCTCGTATCGAGAACGGAATCCGAGATCCGAGTTTGTTGGATGCGTTTGCATTGCAGGTTGTCTTTGGCGATTCGCCCAACGAACTGTTCCCAGCGCTTTTCAAAGACACAGAGGAGGCGGTGCTTCGGCGGGTGAAAGAGCTGTACGAGGAGTTGCAGGATGTCCCGTCAAAGGCGGCATTGAAGAAATTAGAACTATTGGATGAAATAAGTGAGCGGGCGATTTCGCGCCTGCCGCCGCAAACATGAATACTATTCGACGACATGCATTGGTGCTCGCCCTATACACGCCACAAACGGGACACGCCCTGAGTATATTTTTATCTACGTCGGTATTCTTCTAAGGCCTCAGGACTGCGCGTGAACTCACCGCCATGTAGCCGATATCACAATCGCGGTTTTCAATGGCTTGAGCCCATTTATCACGGCAATTTTGGTATCCGCTGTGCTCCTGGCGCGAAGCTCGGGTACCGCGTAAATTGAGCCGTGATGTCCAAGGTGTTGGGAATGGCAGGTTAGAGCCTCTGCTGCTTCGTCTACGAGCGGTAGGCCATATTGCGCAAGACCTATACGCTCGGCCGCGGAATGATCTCCGATGCTCATTTGTTCAAATCGCGTGCTGATCTTGCGCCAGCGATATTGCTTTCGATACCGCTCGTGCTGCCGTCAGACTCGCGTCCAAGCTCGTACTCTGCCATGACAACGCTCAAACCCTGCCCTCGGAGCTTAGTTCACCTCGCGAAGAGGCGTGGTAAGCGGAACCGCGACACAGATGCCGAAACTAGCCAACTACGGCAATCGCGCGATTTCTGTCCCAAGCTTGTGGCGCTGCCCGAAAGGCGGTGCGCAAGGTCGGCGGAAACATACTCCCCTTCCGCCGCAAATCAACCGGCCGCGGCCGGATGACCTCCACCACTCGGCGCTGAATCATTTTCCAATGGGTCGAGATGAGCTTTCAGCATCTCACTCCAGCAAGGAGGGTCGCCTCCCCAGTCTGCGGCGCGTTAGCCCCTCCGATCCAGTTGCGCGTGGCGTTCTGCTCAGTGAACTTCGCTTCGCAAAGAGTCTATTCGCGCGAACATGCGATAACCCATTTTGAGTTCGATCTTCCCGTCGAAGAACGTTAGATAGTAAGAAACTGCATTGAGTCCCAGTCGGTCTGGCCCGGCGCTTTTCCACGTCCAGTATTGATGCTCGGCTCCCACCACGGCTGGGTGCCATCGCGAGTACTTGCGTCTGCTACCACAAAAAGCCAGTTCGTGCGCCTCCCAATCCTGATAGGGGGAGCTTCGCTCGTGTTTCCGCTATTCTACATCGACAGGGGGCGTGCCAAATTTCCCCTCACTTACGATCGTGCGAGCTCTCGCGAGCCCGAGCCATGGACATGCGTCACACATCGTTACTGTACGGCCCAAGCTCGTCGTCTTTCGACCGAGCTTGCATCGAACTCTAAACAGCGCACCCAGCCGAGTAACCAAAATTGCACACTGATGTCCGGGAGACAATCATGACAGTCTTATCGGCAGAGAACGCTTGCGAGAACGCTGATATCCCGCTGAGCCGACTTGATGTAAGCGAGCCCAAGCGCTTTCAGGATGATACCATTTGGCCTTGTTTCGAGCGGCTGCGAAGGGAAGATCCCGTCCATTATTGCGAAGAAAGCCCGTACGGTCCATATTGGTCGATAACAAAATACCGCGACATCATAGCAGTAGACTCAAATCACGCAGTATTCTCGTCAGAGCGAAGCGTCACGATTGTCGACCCGCCGGAAAAGTATTGGACACCCAGCTTTATTAAGATGAGTCCTCCTGTCCATGCTCAGCAGCGTAAGACTGTCAGTCCGATAACGGCATCGGAGAACCTGGCGAAGCTTGAAGGCCTGATCCGCTCCCGGGTTCAGAAGATCTTGGATGGTTTGCCGCGCAATGATACGTTCAACTGGGTCGACAGGGTCTCGATCGAGTTGACGACTCAAATGCTGGCCACGCTTTTTGATTTTCCATTTCAGGATCGAGGGCTGCTGACCTACTGGTCGGATGTAGCCGCCTTGACTCCACAAACGGGCCACCGGATCGACAGCTGGGAAAAGCGGAAGGTGGTGCTGTCTGAGTGCCTGGACTATTTCACACGGCTTTGGAGCGAACGGGTGAATTCCGAGCCGCGCGCTGACCTGATCTCGATGATGGCGCATTCACCGGCGACCCGAAACATGGAGCCACGCGAGTTCCTGGGCAACCTCATTCTACTGATTGTTGGAGGTAACGATACTACGCGCAACTCAATTACCGGTGGCGTCTTGTTCATGAGCCAAAATCCGTCCGAACTGCGAAAACTCCGCGATGATGCTTCGCTAGTGCCCGGGGCGGTATCCGAGATTATACGATACCAAACGCCTATCGCGCACATGCGTCGGACCGCTGTGGACGATTTGACAATAGGCGAAAAGCAGATCAGGCGAGGCGATAAAGTTGTAATGTGGTATATCTCTGGCAACCGAGACGACGAGGTCATTGCGAGCCCCAAGAGCTTTATCATTGATCGAGAAAATGTACGACAACATCTCTCATTTGGATTTGGGATTCATCGTTGCGTGGGTAGGCATCTTGCAGAGCTGCAGCTGAAAATCCTGTGGGAGGAGTTGCTGAACCGATCCCTGGAGGTGAAGGTGGTCGGCGAGCCGGAGCGAGTTGAATCTAATTTTGTGCACGGTTATTCGGCACTGCCGGTGCAGATTCCAGGTTAGTCTCGGTAGCGAGCGACATTCGACACTGGTCGTGCAGAACGGGCGGTTAGGACCACGGCCTTGTGGAGACCAGTTGCCTGGGTAAGATCACGGGCGTTGCGTTACGGGCTTGTGGTTCTTTCGAAGATTGCAGACAGGCGCCGTATCGAAATCCTCGGCGAAAGCTTGGGCCATTACGCGCTCTTCAATCGCTCGCCGTTCTGCGGCCCGCGCTCGCACGCCTTCCTCCGCCAGACTGGCCTGGACCCTGATCAAATCGACGAAGTACCGGAAATTCGTGTTGATCACCCGCGCGAGCAGCCCGAGCAGCAGCAGAAGGTTGACGCCCAGCGAGATCAGCACCCCCTCTCCGGAAAGCTGCAGCATCGCGACAATCGGTGCGCCGGATGCATGGGTCGCGACCCACGAGGACATTACCAAAAGTCATCGAACCGAGATGGCTCTAGCCGACGCCAAAGCGGCAGCAGAGCGGGCCGAAGCCGCCGTCCGAGCCGTCCACACCCATCTCACCGAGGCGCTCGATGTCATTCCCGAAGGCCTCGCCGTGTTCGATAAGGATGATCGTCTGGTACCAGACGGATCACAGCATAGAATCGCCCAAGGCTTTGAAACTACCAAGGCCGAGACGTTGCCTTTCATCCTTCAGATGGATCGAGCCCACTCCAATCTCGCGGGCAAGGCCTAGCAAAGAAATGAGAGGGGTTTCCTTGTGGCCATCGCGACGCTTGAGAAACCACTCGATCTGCCGGGCGGCTTCGACGCTCAACGTGTGGGCGTCCGAGGCATGGAGGGAGCGCGGTGGTCGGTGTGCTGGTTGAGGAGAAACATAGCGCGGCTTTCTTGCTTCGTCGGTAGCGCTCGGTATGGAATACTTCACTCACGATGACTAAAGTGCCGCATCCTGGGATCATTGTATATTGCGAATTTAAAAATGTCGCTCAACAGAGCCAAGAAACTTGACGCCACCATTCTAGGGCTAAGTTGAGCCGTGTAGGCGCCTCGCTAAACGACCCCTGACATTCGATCCAACTCGTCCGCGACTAGCTTCTGAAGATTTCGTTGGACTGACAAAATGACGCCTCGGCGGTATAAGCCATGGCTTCTAGCGGGCTTTGGCGATAGCCGAAGGTCTCCAAACCATCTGCATACATTGCGAGAAACCGTTCTGGACCAAGTAGCTGCCACTGTACAACGTGGATCAGTTCGTGGAAGTAGAGCCGCTCGGCCGGCGCAGAGCGGCGCTTTACAAAGAACGTGTCCAGATAGGTGATACCGTCATAATCGCCGTTTTCGAAATCCGCGAACTGGCTCAACCCCAAAGATGATAGCGGCGGCGTTGGCACCCGCTCGACGACCACAACCTTAGTCGAAGATAAGAGGCTTCCGCTGAAGTATTGCGAAAGTCGCGGAAATCCGAGCGAACTTGCAGTTTTTGCTTCATTCGAATGTGCTTGTAGTATTTGATAAATCCAATCGATCACGTGAGGGTATAGTGCTTGAAACTGTTCCGGCGTCATGCGCGCTTTCCCCGAATTCGGCGTTTGAGAGACTCAATCAAACCTAGCATAGAGCCCCGCGCGACGCCTCTTAGCTTCCCCTTCATTTTGAAAGTGCATTCCGTACTGGGTATTTTAATATGGGTTCATTAATTGAGTCTCATTAATAGAGGAGCGGACATTTTGTCTGCAGAGTACCAGATAATCCGCAGACGGCCGCCCCGGCCTTCTCGATAGGATCTCGAAATTCACCTGAACAACATCATCGTTGAGTTGCCTACCGCCAGATGTCCGCCCTTGGCGAAGCGCTTCGAAGCCGATCGTCGAGAAACGGTTTTGCAGTGCGCGCACTGGCGCACTGCTTAGCCGCTGCCTTCCGCAAAACGTCTCAAAATGCCGGGTTATCCGACCATGCCAGCCACGGTTCGCCCCAGCCTTTTCCAACCCACCGCAAACCCTTGGGTAGCAGTGGCGGTAGCAGACAATTGCCGTCCGGTAGTCGCCGGCCATGAACTCCAGCCCTGCCCGCTCCTCGGGCATGCTCGCGCCGGTGCCAGCTCCAGGCAGAGCCGTTCGAACCGCCTGAGTTCGTCGATGTCGTGCTGATGCCCCATGCGGCCGATCAGACTCCCGCCGCGTGGTCGCCGTCAGTCTGGGGAGTCCGCCCATGATCCTGGGCCGCACAGGTAGTGTGCTGTCTCGACGATTTTGCGGACCCTGGGCGGGGTTTCTAAGGCACTAGCGATGGTTTTTGATTCGTATTTCCCTGCCAAGGCTTAGTGTGCTCATGCTCAGCAATCCACTTGACCGCGTCGCCTTCCGTAACAAAGCCCTTAATAGCTTCCGTTTCGCCATCGGGCCACAGAATATCGACCCCCCAGCCAACTCCGGGATTTTTCCGAGCCATGAAGGTTGGCCGTTGCTCCAACATCCGCGGAATATGCGCCTATGGTGCCCAGGTTCAAGCCAGCTATCCTGCCGCAATCAAACTATGCTGCACTGACCCAGCGTCAGCGCCGTTCGATTCATGTGCAATGTCTAACCCACGGCGCGCAATAGCTCTCGCGCGTTTCACCTGCCCCATTCTGTTCACGCCCTTCATTTGTGCACAGGTTATCCACAGGGTGAAGGAAACGAACCAAGTCCTCTTCGTGAACAAGCGCAAGCAAATCGGCCGCCGAACCGTGGGGCACCGATCGATATCGCGGGAGCCGAGACGTCTGCCTGAGCTCGGAGGCCGGGGCCCGCCACTAGCGCAGATATCGAACTGGCCGGTTCGCGTGGTTCATTTCCTCAAATGCTTTCGCCACCTCTGCTGGC
Source organism: Bradyrhizobium sp. S3.12.5 (assembly GCF_040548225.1). NCBI lineage: Bacteria > Pseudomonadati > Pseudomonadota > Alphaproteobacteria > Hyphomicrobiales > Nitrobacteraceae > Bradyrhizobium > Bradyrhizobium sp. S3.12.5. The sequence goes on along the minus strand of NZ_JBEPRF010000041.1, from coordinate 9,665 downwards.
TGATGCTTCGCCTTGAAGTTCTCCCATACGACCTTGAAGCGGCCCTTGGCCTCATCCAGCGTGCCGGCCTCATCCAGCGTGCCGGCCTCAGGAAACGGCGGACCGGGGAGCGTCACGATGCAGGTCCATAGCCAGAGCCCAGGGGAGCGTTCGCTGGCGTAGCGGATGCGCCCGACTAGCTGCCGGTCCTCCAGGACCGTGTAATCATCCAGGCCGATCATCCGCAAAGTAAGAGGCATCGTGGTTGCCATGGCTAGCAACGCACTAAACCCCAGCGGCGAAAATCGTGCCAGCACTTCGCACCGGCTCTGGCAGGAACCGTGTGCAGATGCTCACGCAAGAGCGTCATCGGCTATCAACAAAATCGCAGCCCGCGAGCGGTGTAGTGCGGTTCGTGTAGTGGAAAATCAGGTTCTTGCCGGAGTGCCAAGCCGCTCTTCACCGGGTGAGACTGAGATTTGCTTGTTCGCAGGATCAAGAGGGCGTCGGCTAGAGTTCGCGTCCCGTCAACAGACAGCGCACGCCCCTTGCGTTCGGTCACCGGTCGTCAGTGCTTGTGACGCTCCATCTCTTTGAGGAGCACATGAAGAAAATCGCTGGCATGGTCATAGTGCGCGCCACCGTTGGTGACCTGCCGGGTGCGCGGAGCGATCATCTCACCTACCATTTCCGCCCCGAGCACCTCCGTGCGATCCGACCAAAGCTCAAGCAAACTGTCGGGAATATCTTGGCTCGACCTGAACAGCTTCAACAGCGAATGCTCCCCCTCGAACTTTTTGTCGTGGTGAGCCTTGGCTGCATAAAAAGCAAACAGGCCCCGGAACGCATCGCGTGTAACAGAGGACTTTACCATGGCTACTTGCCCTAAAAGGATTGCGTTCTCAATGCGAGGCATTTTGAAACCTCGGTTCAGGAAAAGCCAGCAAAAAAATTGAATTGCTACTTTGAAAAAAGACAGCAGAACTCACTCAATCAGGCAGTCTGGGTTTGAACGCTTGTAGGGTAGACGCTCAACTGTGGCTTTCACGGCTTAAGCTTCGCGAGCAAAAAGGGGGATTGACTGCACGGTGCAGTTCACCACGGCGACGACGCTGGTCGCGGGTCTTGCCAAGGCGCATGATGGACGAGAAACTGCTCGCGTTGTCGAAGCCAAAGCTGCTGATCGTCCACGAGCTCGGCTACTTGCCGCTGGAACCTGACGCGGCACATCTGTTCTTCCAGCTGGTCGGCCGGCGCTATGAAACTGGCGCCATGCCGATCACCTCGAACCGCAGTGTTGCCGAATGGGGCGGTCGGCTTCGCCTCCCTCCGGCCCGTCACCGGCGGAAACAACCTTCAACCGAGATCATAATCTCAACGGTGGGGCAGTTCTTCATGACGCAAAGGGGCAGTTCCGGACGGCGTTTGACAGACTAGCGGCTATCCGGGCGCAGTCTGATCGAAGCTCGTTGTAAGAGCGTTGGCTAATCTCTCCAGCTCTGACGACTCTTCGCTCAAACGCTTTGCGATAAAGTCACGCTCAAATTCAGTCAGGCGGGTTTGCAATAACTGACGATATCGTTGGATGTTGTTCCGACAGGTTTGCGCACGAGCCGATCTCTCATCGTCCGTCATCGGCATCTCACATGGGCCTCATTATGCACTTCGACGCCTCGCTGCTTCCTCGTGCTTCGGCGAAACAGTGGCTTCATCGACTACGATCTGCTCACTTAAAATTACGCCGCCCGACTCGAAATACAGCGTCCTGGCGGCGTTTATCAGCCGGGCCCCTGAAATTCCCAGCGGAGCGAGCCTAGCAGATCACCGGTGAAGCACGTGTGAAGCAGTTCACAAAGGCCCGAAAAGAACAATGAAAGGGCCGGTTAAAGCTCCCGCTCCGTCCATTGTGACGCAGTTTGAGCGAGCTGCGACCGTCGTGGCTACCGCGCGTTTTAATGCATGCCTGGAGAGCTGCGAACGAAAGATAGCCGTATCGCGGTGGACCGCAGAAGCCGGGTCAAGTGAAGAATCGCATCCATCCGGCGTGCCGGCGCCGTGCTGACAGGCGCTGTAGATTACCGTTTCGATGCAGCGGAAGTTCGCGCAGATCGTCCGCATCGATCGCCAATCAAGTTGAAGGCGTAAACCTGCACTTCGCGGGGCGTCTGTCGAGCTTTCCTCCACAATGAACCACCTCCGCGCTTGTCATGCGCTCTCACTGTGCTCACGGCGATGAAGCTGCAGTCCTCGATCGTGCACAACAATGACAAGCACGGAGTTAAACCGGGTCGAAAGCCGGAAGCGTTGGCCTTCATTGCGGGCGCATCTCTCAAGTTACAACGGTTTTGGGCAGCGCGTGAAGGAGGTTCAATGGAAGATAGCTCTATGCACTCGCAGCTCTAGCTCTGCTTTGAGTCCTCGCCTATACCGCTCCAGCCACCGCGTTTCCTTGCATACCCTGACCCGCGCGGTATTGCTGGTTCGGATGCCATTGGCGTGCGATATGCAAATTCATGCCATGGGACTGTCGTGACCCGCGGTTATCACCGGCACCGCATCGTAAAACCTGCCCGCGTTTGCCGCGCAAGATGACCAGCGCTAGCTCGCAACGGTGCCTCCGGCGCCATGCTTTCAAGCCTAGCTCGTCATCGAGCACTGCCGGCTAGCTAAATTCTCGCGAGTTTACCGGCCGGTCTGCGAAGTGCGCTCTCACGGCGCGGACCCGGATGCTTTCTCGCCGGAACCGTGCGGAAGCTTTCCGCTTCTTCCTGCGCCCAGTCAGAGGCCGTGACTTGCCCCTGAGGACCATAGCGGCGGCCCGAGGTGAGGCTCGGGCCGCCCGTCCGGGACGTGCGGTTGGCGAGTGCGCGGAAAATCCAACCCGTGCCCGACGATTCTTGCCTCCTCCCAACATGACGACTTGAACGCGGCGCGACCGTTTCGAACGCAAGCGCCTGGAGCCTCATACCCTGACTTCCCTTCTCGAAAGAGGCTTTTAACCGCTCGACAAATGGGCGCTGTACCGGCTGCGAAAACGGCACTAGCTTTGTCGCGTTGCCTCGAAAAGAGAGATGCAGCGTGGGCGAATTTACGAGAGAACTTCAAACGAATATGGACTTGGTTTTGGATCAGGTCTGTGGGAACTGCCAAATGGTGGTGACCACGAAAGCCGTCGGTATGTCGCCAAACAATTGATCGAAGCGGTGCGTGAGGGAAGGACCAATCTGGGAGCTGACGTATGCCGGACGTCGCGCTATCGTCTATCTGAAGAATGCGCCGAACTCAGTCTAGCAGCCTTGTTGCCGCCCTGATCTGCCCTGCATTCGCTCGCAAGCAAGGGCTGCTCCATATCAGCGATAAGATGGAGAACGAGCTTTAGCGCGGCAAGCTTTCGTCTTGGATCTTGAGCCTGTCTTTCAGTGCTGGATGGAGAGCCCGAGGGCTGCGCGATGGAGTAGCGCGCTAGCTTTTGACGTCCCTGAACAGGATCAGGAAGCTTTCCCAACATCCTAAATTGTACGAAGTTATTTTCTTAGCCGACAGACCTCATGGCGTTAGGGCACGTTGACGGGTGGCATGGGCGCGGTCGGGCGCGGCAGGAAAGCACTTTGGTGCTGGCCGCGTGCCGCCAACATGATGACGAAAGCCGTGAGAACGATCAGGAGTCCACGCATGTCGACAGGTTGCTCATAGTTCTAACGCAATTGAAGCACGCCAAAATCATAGCGGTTTGCTGTAGCGGCAAGACAGCAAAGCCTGTGCTTTCACGCCGAAAACGTGCGTCCGGTCCTCGTTAGCGGCAGAAAGAATGCGGCTGATTTCAATCCCAGAATCAATCTCTGATGCCTTTTCTTGGTCTTCTGCTGGCTTGCGTCCCCGTCATTGAGTTCACCGAAGGGGACCCGGATCATGAGCATGCAGACGTCCAAGATTGCTTCCGGCCACTTGCGCTGGAGACTGACCTACGAGTTCTTCGTAAAGGTCAGGATCGGTCGCACCCTCGGTATTGATGAGGAAGACCCGTGCTTCAGGTCCAAGACCAATCTGGCCACGCAGGGGCGAATTGGCAGCAACTTTCAGCAACCCTGCCATACCAGCCCCGCCACTTTCGCCTGCAACGACAGCTGGGTCACCGTCCCTGGGATTGGCCAAACGCTTCATGACGCTGACGGCGTCCTCGTCATCGACGATCATAAAAGCGTCGGCTGCGCGCGAAAGGATGCGCCAAGCGATGAGCGAAGGTTCGTAGCATTCGAGCATCGCCATCACTGTCGTCTGCCTATGAGCTACCTTGACGGGATACCCGGCGCGAGCGCTTTCAAATAGGCACGCTGCGCGCGATGGGTCGACAACCGTGAAGAACGGGCGATTGTCACCTAAGGCGACCGAAAAACGTCCGGCGATCGCTGCCGCGATTCCACCGACCCCTGCCTGGACGAAGACGTGGGTCGGAGGTTCGGGGAGCTGTCGTAGTGCTTCACTCAGGAGCGCGGTATACCCCTGCATCACCAAACCAGGGATACGCTCGTAGCCCGGCCAGGACGTGTCGGACACCGTGGTCCAGCCGTTCTCTGCGACAACTCGGGATGCTTGAGCAACGGAGTCATCATAGTTGCCGTTGACGCGGATCATCTGCGCGCCATATCGGACGATCGCTGCGATACGCTGTTGGCTGACGCCGGAGTGGACGAATATAGCACAGTTCGCCCCCACCAGCTGGGCGCCCTGCGCTACTGACCTGCATGATTGCCATCCGTAGCGCAGGATACCGTCATTTCCCGTGCTACCGCCTTCACCTCAGGCGCGTGAAGCTCCGACACGTCAACAGCCCTGCCGAGGCGCCGAGTTGCTGCTTCTAAGACGAGCCGGATCACCGCATAGGAACCGCCCAAAGCCTTGAAACTGCCAAGGCCGAGCCGATGGCCCTCGTCGTTGACTTGGATCGAGCCCACGCCAATCTCATTGGCGAGCCCCGGCAAAGAAATCAGGGGTGTTTCCTTGTGGCCATTGCGACGTCTAAGAAACCGCTCCACTTCTCGCGCGGCTTCGCAACTGAGCATGTTGGCATCCGCACCATCCAGAGGCGCGCGGTGGTCGATGCGATGGTTAAGATGCAACATGGTTCGAATTCCTGGGACGCAGATCTAGGGATCGCGCCGCTGCCCTGGGAAAGAATAGCGTCAATCCCGGCCATGTCACGCCTCTCCCTAATCCGCAGGAATGGGCGGCCGCTCTCGATGACGACCGTGATGGGATCGGGTGGGGGATGCCTGCATGTTCAAGATCCGTCGGAGAGCGTCATCGGCATCTCTTACCTCGTTTCGCGCAGCACTCCTCGTTTCATGCACGAGCGTCAGCCAGTGCAGCAGTTCAATGATATCCGTACGGAGGGGCCGCGAATTGCCATAGCCATCTTCCAGTCCGTGGGCGGACGTACAGACGAGGTCGTGCAAGGCAAGCAAGCTTTGCACCTGGCTCGACAGACCAGAGGGTAGGCACTGCCGTCCGCGGACATTGGCGAGCAAATATCAAAAATGAGCATCCGGATGGAGCTCGCCCGATCCGCGTTCCTCCTCGTCCTTGCGCCCCAAGGCGTGGCGGAAGTCCTTTCAACGGAGGTATGCAATGGTGCCGTCCGCACCCTCCGACCGCAGCTTGCCACGCGGCCTCACAGCTGTTCGCTCGGCAGCTTTTTGGGCCCGATCCAGAGTAGGCTGATTAGATTGCGCGGCTAAGGGCCCCGCTCGAGCGCAGCATGGATTTGCGCAAAACTCCCTAGCGACAGGCTGCTGGGTCCGTATGTTTCCTGCAAACATCTTACGCTGTGGTGCCGCCGAGCTTGAAACGCATGCGCTCGGCTATTTCCTCTCGCCCATCTTATGGAAAGCGGGGCTGAGCATCATCCTTGCTCACCGAATTAATCGTGCGCGCCGCGATGCCCCGGTACGGCAAGCTCGGTAAGAACAATCAGCTCCAAAGCTGGCACAAGGTGTTTGTTCCGGCGGCGCAGATGTTCGAATGGGTTCACTGTGCACCGGCCCGCTGAACCGTTTCGAGGGGCGGGAGGCGTCTTTTCTAGGCCGCGCGCTTGGACTGCGGATCCAACCGGATCAGATCAAAGAGTGCCTTTATCGCGGTCGAAAGGTAGACATCATTTCGACGTACGAACACGGTCTCTACCATAGCATGTCCGGCCGGTGACTAGCGGATTGCGGCTCTGCCGCCCCGCAAGCGGGAGCGAGGATGCCTTTCGGCATAAATGTCACGCCGAGTCCCGCGAGACGCAGCTGATGATGGCATCAAGGGAGCAGAACTCTTTGTGGTTGGCTTTCCTACGGTACCCGCACGACAACGGCTATCATGTCGTTCACATCACGCCGACCGCGATGCCGCAAAGGAATGCCGAAACACATTGATGGCGGAATGTCACGGCAGCGCTGAGTGGGTGATCTCCAACTAAGCTTTCGCTATGCTAGGGCGGTCTAATCACAGAGGGGGATCGCGCCTGAAACGTTTCGGGCAAGCCTCGGTTATAGGATGATACCAACCGCAAAGTGACGTAGTAGGTCACTTCAGCCGTCTGCCTCATCCTTCCGTTCGCGCGCGCTGGCAGGAGTCGTCAGCGCGATAGCCGCTCGTATATTCGTCGCGCGGCAACAATTGGCGCGTCCGATGAGAAATTAGAAAAACTGATTATCTAGACACAATCAAAAACAGGGTGTCTTGGGCTGGCGCGTTCGACAATTCTCTGAGAACATCGATCTCATGATACCGGTCAGGGATGCTCAGGATGAACAATTCGGTTATCACCGCGGGCCGATGAGCGTTCCTTCCCCGGCGCGCGTGGTGCGACACGCGGGTCTAAAGCAGAAGAGAGCGCTCCGTGCGACCATGACGATGGTCCACAAATTATCGTTGGGTTTTCCGAGATATTTTTGGAGCGGCACGAGGACGTATCACCTCAATGTGAACTAGAGCGTCATCTGACTTTCAACCGTGCGGCGTATCTGCCTTGAATCGGGTGCTGCGGCAGTCTCGTCCGCCGCTGGACCAGGTCGTATGTTGGTTAAACTTGGAAGAGGATATGACATGGTGACCACGCGTGAAGTGTCTATCGATGACGCCACAACGGTGACCCACATGGTTTCTGCCCTACTTGCCGAACTTGAGGGCGGACAAAAGCAGGGCGGACTAGATACCCAGCTGGCTGTCGACCTCCTAGCCATGAAAGAGCGGGTCTATGGGTTTGTGGCTTTCACGGAGGCACGCCCGGTCGGCCTCATTATGTTGTCGGAAAGCGCCGCCCTTTTTGCGGGCGGAACCTACGGCATTATCACCGAACTCTATGTGGTGCCGGATCAGCGATCGTCTGGGGTCGCGATGCATCTTATTGAGTCTGCGGTTGGCCTGGGGACGGCAAAGGGCTGGGGCCAGCTTGAAGTCGGGGCGCCGAGGCAACCCATGTGGAGCCGTAGCCCCACCTCAGCATTGTACCTGAAGGCCGGTTTTGCCGAGATCGGCCCACGCCTCAAGTTGCCGTTACAAGGCTTAGCCAGTCAACGTGAGAAACGTAATGCTACAGGGAGATCGCGGTTAGATCCTCGGCGGCAACGCGCGCTAAGCCGCCGTGTCCCGGATTCGTCCTCGAGATTTGCGTGAGCGTCGATTTGCCGGCGCTCGGTTGAGAGTTTGTGGTGCCAGTTTGGGTCTGGCCGACAAGTCGGAGCGCACCGGCGCATCCCAAACCCCTCATTCTGAGTGAGCCGATCCGCATGCCCAGCTCTGAACGCCGTCCCCCGCGGGGGCTTCTGCGTGGCATGAGCCTTGTGTAAGGGCCGAATGCTGGCCACTCCCAGGGCGGTACGGATGGAACGGCTTACACAAGGCTCACGAACTCGCCCTATCGCCATAGCAGCTCGTTGGGCGGGATGCGGATCGGCGTGCCAGACCCCCCGCTCGCAACTTTCCTAATCTGGCCGCGGCCGCTCTGATCAAATCCGTCCTGATCATGACGATCGGTAGGGCATGCATCCGCCACTTAACTTGCGGCCGGAAGCGTCAGCCCGACGGTCCCGGTACCGCCCACGGCCTCTTCGTATCAGCACCCGCCCCGCCAGCGCTAGCATGCGCCCAAGGACAATCTCACAGAGCCAGTCGGAGCGCCCCTCGATCTTGCGAGCAATGTCGCGGATGACGCCGCCGAGATAGGTTCTGAGCCGGCCGCGCGGAAGTGTGCATGCCGAGATACCGGGTGCAGAAACCTACGCATCGGCCCAATTTACGGCTCCGTCGGCTTGAAGAGGCCGCGGCTTAGCTACCGGGCTGGCGCATTTTTGCGATCACGGACGTGGCAAAACTTTCCCTCTCGCGCGCGAAGCGACGCTGGTGAGCTCGGAAGTTCTCGACACGCTTGCTGATCTCATCGCGCTCTGAGCCGACCCAATCGATCGGTTCGAACTGCGGCGGCGCCATGCTCTCGCGCATTGGCGCCGACGCAGGAACAGCCGGCGAAAAGCTAGTGATGGTGATCTCGGCGGCAACCGTCTTTGCGAGCGCATCGGTCTGCGCCCGCAGCGCTTTCAGTTCGGCTTGCCAATCGCTCATGATGTCTCCCCAGGGTCCTCTATACGACAAACCCTTTCATCGCGCGAGCCCTATTGTGTTTGGATTTACGGGCTCAGGCCGCGCGCTGCTGGCTCGATCTCGCTCTTTCTTCGAGCAGACTAATCGTCGACATGAGCTTGTCTCGACGTGCACGCAGGTTGTGCGCAAGCATCGGATAGGTAGGCTGCCGCACGTCGTACACGCCAGCTTTAGCTTCTTCCTCGACGATGTCAGAGTTCATAAGCCGGACGCGCCACCACAGATCGGCGATCAGGGCGTTGAGACGTAGCTCCCCGGTGGTGCCGGAACGGGACACTTCTTGCATTGTTTTGCCTCGACCTGAAACGGGCCCTCTCTTGTCGCGGGCCCTTTAGCCCGGATGAGCAAGCGGAATGCCACGTGCTCTCCGCGAGCGTGATCGGTTCCGGAAATAACCAGCGGCCGTGCCATCAAGCTTAATTTTGGAGTTCGATTGCGAGCGCGGCGTTGACCAATAAGATGGGCGCCCCGGACATGCCCCCGTCGGGTCCAGCACGACGAAGTCCGCGCGCCATGATACCCGGCCGTGGGCTTCGTTCAGCGCTAAGGCGATGTCGCGAGTTCCAGATCGATCAAGCAGCCGGACGAAGCGCTCGACCTGGTCAAGATACGACGACAGATCACGGTTCTGCGAAGCCGGCACTCTGACGATGCCCGCGTCACATATCTGTTGAACAGGTTGCTGATCAAGCTTGCGTATCTCACCGAGCCGGAGGGTATCGCCCACGCACAACGGCTGCGCGACGCCTTCGAACGGACAATGGCCAAGGTTGAGAAAAGCCTAGCGCGAAATCCGCGCAAGCCATTCGGGTGATGCTAATGGCTAGATCGCATTGCAACAAAACGCCCATCTACCGACGGCTTACCTGCCAGCCCTCGTTTCGCATACCGGCGCCTTTGGCGGCGAGGGGTCGCTGGCCCGCAGCGAGAGGCCCCACCCACGAGCAGGCTAGAGCGTTAGCCGATCAGGTTGCAAGTACCCTGCGGCCACGAAGTAGTTTGTGGATTCTGCGGGCGTGTAGGTGTCGACGATGCGACCAATA
>NZ_JBEPRF010000040.1:0-43948 GCF_040548225.1 Bradyrhizobium sp. S3.12.5 | reverse complement strand
ATTTGCGCCGAAAGAAATGCGTGAACCGAACGCTGCGTCAGGTTGTTGCGTTGCAGATCATCTCCAACTGCCTCGCAAGGCTCCTGCGGGTGCGAACACAGGTAGCTCAGGTGTTGACGAAAAGCGGGCTGCTGATCTCAGCGGATTAAGCGCACCGCAAGCCAGATGAAGCCAAGCCACACCGCAATCGAGAAGAGCAAAGCGCTTTGTAACGTCCTTGCTCTTGTCCTGTGCCGCCATCGAAGGAGCTGCGATGAGCGACCGGTGAAACGCCGACCCCGTACAACAGCTAACACTTCATCGTAATCTGTGAACCGGAAGTGAGAACGATGCTTGCGAATATATGCCAGCCGCTCAGTGGGTGAGAGGCACTGTGCCCACACCTCCCATGCCTCATCATCAAAACACGCGCTATTCTCAAGGACTTCGGCGAGGCGTTCGTCAGGCTTCATGATGCATCCGCTGTACTGACTATCGCGGATCGAGTTCTACGAAGGAAGCCTCACCTTCGAAACCTCTCAGTTTAGGTGGGCTAGTTCAGCGAATCGAACTCGGCCAGGAAGCATTGGTCACGGCCAACGCTGCGTTGATCCTAACGCGAGATGAAATTCGAAGTCGTGCGAGGGCTCTGGATCTCTCTTCTCGCCCAATGCAGATCGCGACGGGCATCGAAGCGCTGTAGATGACAAAGGAGAGTGAAAGGTGATCCTTATCGACGCTGCCGAAGTCGTGCACGCCGTCGCGCGGTTCGCGCCGGCGCTGATTGGAATTCGGCCCGGCAATCGCTTCCGCACATGCTAGGATCACGCGGATGTACGTTGTCTGGCCGGGGCCGGTTGCGAATCCACCGCTCCGACCCGATGATCCTGAAGGGCCGACTCGCAGTCTTCACCGCTCATTGTCTTGGCTCAAATCGGCGATCGGTCACGTTACACTGTGCTGTTGGGACTGAATCCACGCGAACACGCGCGTGGCCTCTCCACTCTGCCTTGCGAATCTGTGCTCGACGAGTTGCCGCCGGTTGGCGTGCGCCCTCGCGTGGCCGATCGGCAATTTCCTTGTTTGAGCGAGGCCGAATGCAGCGTTAGGAACTACGGCGTGCGGGAACTCGGAGCGGAGGCTGAGCAGAAGTGCCGGAATGAAGGAAAGCACCATAGAGCCGAGCGCGCTCACGTCGCTTGCGGGAACGCCAGCTGCGCACACCGTAGCCTAATCCAAAGCCGCCGAAGAAGATCATAGTGAGAAAAAGGAGTGCTGTTGTCATCTCGATGTCTAATCCGGAGGATTGCTTTGATGTGTTACGTCACACTCCCGCCATCGGTGGTTGACTAGTTGATCGGCGCGAGGCGGCGGATGCCGGATTCCTACAACGTGACGCTACGTACGATTCAAGTCCCTTCGGCTGCTCCGAGCCAAAATGTATTCTAACTCGATGTGGCCTGCAGCATGTGCGCGAGCATAGTCTGCAGATGCGTGGAACGGCCGACGCCATGCTCGTTGTAGGAAACGACATTCGTTATGGGCTGATACCTGCGGTTTGGTCAGAGTGGTGCGCTTCACCCGGCGGCATTGCCCACCCGCCCTAGGGGAAACGGAGAAGACGTTCGGCGGCAGTGAAACGTGGACAAGGCGAGCCATCTCGCTGCGCAGTCGGCGTGGTGTTACGACGCCTGGACTATTTGCGTCGGGGCGGCCGGCAGGCGGTCGCATTGCAGTGCAAGGCGTACCGCACTCATCCTCTGAGACCGAGGGCCTGAATTACAGGGTTCTTGCCTTGAGGATGCCGAAGAAGTGGTCCTGTCAGCTGTCCCGCGGCCTGCCTGCTGACGAGACAAATCTGTTAGGAAAAGTAGGCTGCCTGTATACACATCGCTCGGCGCTCGAAAGGACCGCCGGTTATCAAAACTGGGGTGATGTCTTCTTATTACCCGTTCGAGTGATTTAACCTACGCCTTACGCAGAATTCCGCCAGGTGCTAGGCGGAACCTCGATTTGATTAGAAGAGGAAGAGTTGAACGTGTGATCAATCAAATCGCCAAGAACGCGGGCGCCATGATTTGGGTCGGACTTGACTTCATGTGTCGTTCCACGAGCTAGAACAAGTTTGGCGATTTGCGTGCGATTGGCGATAGTACGGCGATCGGGCGGTAAAGCTGCGACTGCCGCGTCGAAAAGTTTAGCTAGGATGCGGAGGTCTTCTGGATAGAAGAGGTCACCGTGTTTTTCCGCTGGGACTGTTCGCTTGCTGGCGCTCGCCTCGCCTATTGCGCCGAGTTCCAGTTTTGCCGCGACCAGTTCGCTTGTGAGTTCGTCGAGCAGCTTGACCGCTCCGAGCGCGACTTTGTCCTGGCAGATCAGTTGAGCCACGATCTCCAATTGGAAAGCAATGCGGTGCTCAAGGTGCTGAATGCGCGACGTGCAAACAATCTCCTTCGATTTATCGGTTCTGGGGGCCGCGTACAAAAAGTTGCCACGCCTTCCATTTTCGTCGGGTAAATCTGGCAGTCTGCGCGAGAGCCAGTCGCTATTGCTCAAGGTACAGAGCGCATAGGCTTTCATCGGCAGCAACAAGAAGATGTTGATCGGGGTGTGCAGCGAGAAGCCGAGAAATCGAAGCTCGCCGGCGCGAAGGGCCGCCACGCTGCATCGAACCATGGTCATCGCGACGATGGTCAGACCGGTCCACCAGGGCACGCTGTCCGTGAGCGCGAGCTGAGCGAGCGCGGCAATCGATGAGATGGCGAGCAGCAGCGGCCCGAGGTTCTGTCCGAGCACATCGAGCGTGAGGTACCGATCGAGGCCGGGCAGAAGGTGCAAACCGAGCAGCGTGTCGCGGTAAGTGCTCCGCGCCCAGCGGAGCTGTTGCCGCAAATATAGCAAGAGCTTGTCCGGGACCACCGTGGCGGCGATGGCGTCCGGAACGTACTCGGTTCGAAACCCTGCCTTGAGCATCAGGATCGTCAGATGGCGGTCCTCACCGAAGTCGCTCGGCTTTCCCCGGAAAAACTGCGTCTCGTACTGGTCCAGCAGCAACAGCAGCGCGGAACGGCGGTACATGGCACACGGCCCGCAGCAGCACATGACCGCACCAAAGCGCGTCTGGGCCGCGCGCTCCTCGTTGCAAGCCAACCAGTACTCCATGTCGATCAATCGGGTCAGCCAGCTGTCGTTGCGGTTGCTGGCCGTCAATTGACCCATGGCCGCGCCGACGGCTGGATCCTGCATCTTGCGTACGAGCTTGCTGACCACGTCGGGCGCGATTTCCGTGTCGGAATCGACATTGAGCACGAGATCGCCGAATGACCGGCGTATCGCGGCGATCTGCGCCTTGCGCTTTCCAACGTTGCTTGGCAGCAGAATGACGCTGACCCTCGGGTCATATGCGTAGCTCGCGTGCACGGGTGCCACCGCACCGACATTTGCAGAGCCGTCATCGACCACATAGACCTGCAATCGCCCTGGGTAGTCCTGGCTTACGATAGACTTCAGGCAAGCCGCCAGGGTGCGGGGGTCCTCATTAAAGCAGGGCACGATGACATCCACGCTGGGCAGAGCATCGGTGTCGATCGGGTCGTACGGCGGCAGTGAGGCGTCGGTTCGCAGCGCATAAAGCGCCTGCGCGCTCTTATGGACGCTGGAGAGCAACGCGTAGGAGGCAACAGCAACGGTGCTGATGGTGGCAAGCAAGGTCATGGGAATTGATCTATTCAGCGAGGTTGAGGAAGCGACCGGATTGCAAATCCACGGTCATGCAGTGCTGGAATGAGCCGGGCGAGCGCCGTCACAGTCTGGTCGCGCCGACCAGCATGAGGGCGGCGTCCCAACTCGTCGGGAGGGCATCCGTCGTGCAGGAGCACGATTGCCCCTGGCCGGACCGAGGCCAGCACCGCGGCAACAATCGCCTCGACGCCGGGACGAGACCAGTCTTGCGGATCGACTGACCAGTGCAGGGCTGCCAGTTCGGCCTTCGCCGACGCGGCGAAAGCCTCCTTAGTCCAATTCCCATACGGCGCACGCATGTGCTGTGGCCACGAGCTCGCATCAAAGACACTCCAGTTCCTTGTTGACTCGCAAAGCACTCACGATCGACGCGACGCCGGACCGGTGCGCGTCAAGTGCGGCCATCCGGGATCGGGCTGCCAGAGCACTGCACCCAACGGCGCTAGATCGCCCTTTTCGCTATCGGCTTGCGCTGCGCCGCTCCTGCTAAGGCTTGCTAGAGATCTGAAGGCGAGCTGCCCATGCTGTCTCGTGGCTGGTGTTGGAGCCAGATTAATGCATGCAAGAAGCTCGCGCGTGCCACGATAGCGAGACCAAGACTTGCCTCTATCTGGACGCAAGTGGTGATCATGTGCTGGCGCTTGCTCGTCATCCGCACATTGCGTTGAAAATCGCGAATACGTCGTCACGCGCCTGATCCTGAACGTCCTTGCTATAGCCGGCGGCTAGCTATGTGGATTCGGAGAATATTGGTAAAATCTATTGTTTTGATGGGAGGTATCCATGCTGCGGATGGGCCAAGAGGGATTCATCGGGTGGGCGTACCGGTCCTCTTAATCCAATTGATCAGGCGCATACAGAAGAATGGCTCAACACGCCACCTTCGGTGAAGCTCATCGCCAAGCATCCCAGCCATAGGGCGAAAGCGCGAACCATGATGCTTGAGCTGAATCAACTCGACCGCTGCTTCCCACGAACAGAGTCGAGCCCACGCCACTGGGCGATGACGACGAGTGGCCGGCCCTCTTGATGATTAAGTTACCGAGCTGAGGGGACTCGCATATTGGCTCGACGCAGAGGACGTTAAAGATGGCCAGAGAGCCTACTTCCGGATGCTTGAGACAAACCCGAGCCTGCATTTCGACAGGTCCCAACCAAGGGTACTGCGCCCATCAGGTATTAGATGCATCAACTAGCGACGTCGCTCTCGCTCGATTCCACCAGCTTCAAGGCCCCTCAGGAGCTCAATCGAAGCTCAGGTAACATCATCAACATTGCACAGCCAAGTGTTGCGGCGGGCGATGGGTGGAACGGGGCATGGATCAATGCATCTTGCGATTAGCGCTGCAGATACCGACCCGGCTAAGAGAATCCTGAGTGCGGCGCGGTTCGCTGGTCATGAACATTTTCGTTGCAAAATCGAGCGACCTGAATGCTCGGTCGCGGACCGCCTGCGGCAAATCAGGAGTCGCGTCGATCGCAGCGCGCGCGTCGATCATAATCTTATCTTTTGCGGAAAGAAGCTTTGCATCTAATATTACATGAAGCGTCTCTCGAACGTCGGGTGAGATCGAGCCGTCTCCATCGATCAATTCTCGAAGTTTCCAAAACATACGCTCGACTGCTACCATCGAACCGAGGACTGACATCAGTCTTGGTGATATCATTGCCATCTCCGTCTCCGCCAGATTCTGGCGACCATCCCAGCAAAATCAGATCTGTTCCCGTTTGACACCGGCGCGCGCTGCGTCCCTGAAACAGGCGAATAACTGGGATGCAATTTCCCTGCTACGCTCCAGGGGGTGTGAGACGCAGGTTGCTCAGGGAAGCTCGCAAAGCATGCGATTTGCGAGAAGGCATTTATCTTTCCCGTGCTCCAGGCCGTAACTAGGGCGCGTGCGGTGGCTCACGTCGAAAACCGACATGGAGGGTGGTTCTGTTTGCGACAAACCGCCAGCGGCATCGGAGTTGGACTTCTCCTGGTAGGCGTCCAATGCTTTTCCGCTTCTTCACTGGATCGCTCTGTTATTCAGGCGGAATTGATTGAGTGATCCCGGTCACGCAACGGCGGTCATCCGATACCCGGTGCCGAGGGCGCGCCCACGCGTTTTGTGATTGCAGGAGTGCATCGAGATCGAGCCTCCCGATCTGGCGGAGGTGTGTTGGTCGTGCGCCACGTTGACCTCGATCGATCTCTCGACTTTCCATCGGCCGTCTGGTCGAGCTCAGAAGAGTAAACGCACATATCATTTCCTTGCGCCGGCGTCCGTATCTCGGATTGATTCACTTCGTCTGTCTTACTGTTCTCATTGCTGCACGGCTATGCTGTGCAAACCGTGCATTTGACCCACCACCGGCCACCGCGTTTCTCTGCGCCTAACTTGCCGCGGCGGATCCGAGAGAGCACGGCTTCGGGGCTTATGTGGTTCATCACCGCGAACCGCTGAACAGTGAGGTAGTCCTCCTCGAGAGGTCGCGGGGTGCTAATGCCGTGCTCGGCCAGCAGAATGCGCAGTGAAGCCAACTCCGCCAGCACGATTTCGAGCTTACGCGCGATCTCTTCGGTCTGAGCGGAGCGCTGCCGGGACCGCGTCACGACAGGCCCGCTCGGGCGATAAGCCACACCTTGGATTCGTGTGGAATGCGATCGACGAACCGGCGCGCCAAAGCGGAACGAGCGTGAGCCAACTTACCTGCCCAAGCAAACCACTGCTCAGGTAGCGTCAAAGCACGCAAAATGAAGGACAGGCCATTCATTGCCGTTAAGGCTCCTGTTTGGATGTAGTCGAAAGGGTCGAATCCGCGCAAGAGCCGTTTGGAC
This sequence comes from Bradyrhizobium sp. S3.12.5, assembly GCF_040548225.1. NCBI lineage: Bacteria > Pseudomonadati > Pseudomonadota > Alphaproteobacteria > Hyphomicrobiales > Nitrobacteraceae > Bradyrhizobium > Bradyrhizobium sp. S3.12.5. The sequence goes on along the minus strand of NZ_JBEPRF010000040.1, from coordinate 37,407 downwards.
CGCAAGAGCGGCCTAATAGATGCATTCGGTATTCATCGGCCCCGGCGTTGCAATTTGTTACTGGATCAATGGCGAATTTACTCGAATTTGCTGTTGGCTCACCCGTCAGCGGTCCGCCGCTATGAGCTCCGAGTGAATCGCAGTTGCAGTATTGAGGCAGGCATCCAGTGGCAGAGATCCGAAGGCGAGCTGGCAAAGGAGATAGTTGGCGCCTGCCTCTTCCACATGATCGAGAAGAGTTTGGCGCACCGAAGCGCGCGTTCCGACAATGCACAGTTCACTCTCAATTGCGGCATCTAAGGTCAGGGGTAGGTTGGATGGAGGCGGGATGTCATTGAGCTCGTACAGGAACTTAAAGCTTTTGAGCCATGTTTCGTAAGCTGGGGCGGCGAGGGAACGGGCCGCTGCTTCAGAGCTCGCGATTACGACCATGCGGAGCAATGCGAGAAATGGTGCTGATCCGCTGGCGTCACGCTCCGCGTTTCGATGAGCGTGATAGCGATCGGTGACCTTGCGTACGGCAGAAGAAGGCCCCATGCACGCCAGATTTGCGCCATTTACCGCCGCCCAGTGGGCGGACTCTGGCCGATTTGTGGCAATCCATGTCGGGGGACAAGGACGCTGGTGAGGTGACAGCGTCAAAGGAACGTCGTTCAGCGCAAAATGTTGCCCTTGGTATGAGAGGGGGCCGCCATTCATCGCGCTGACGAAGATTTCGGAAGCTTCCTCGTAACGGCTTGAGGCAACATCGGCTCCAACCCCAAAATAGCTCAGTTCGATCGGCAAGGAGCCGCGACCAAGCCCGACCTCGACCCTGCCGCCGCTCAGGTGATCCAACATGCAGATCTCCTCGAATGCACGCAGCGGGTGATAAAGGTTGAGCAGCATGACCAATGGACCAACGCGAAGTCGCCGTGTGCGTTGTATGACGCTCGACAGAAACAAGTTCGGCGACGGACCCCGTCCATGGGGGGTGCAATGATGCTCCGCCAGATGATAGGCATAGAAACCGAGCCGGTCGTAGGCCTCAGCGAGCGCGAGGCGGTCCGCGTATTGCCGGGCGATATCGCGGCCGTCCTCGTCAAGGTGATCAAAGATGCCGCAGGTCAGGTTTGAGGGAAGAACGTTTCTCACTCAGTTATCTCCTATATAGCGAGGACCGGAGTCCGCCGGGTTTCGGGGGTGCAAGAGGTGCTCGCTGGCAATGCGCTGCATATGCGGCGAAGCCGTTCTCAATAGCTCGTAATGTGCTGACTGGATGAAAACTGACTCCGGCTGCATCGCGAAGCTGCATCAGGTGTTCGTCCGGATCGATCAAGAACGGGGATGCGTGACATGAGTGGAAGGGGCCACTAGCCACGGCATCCCACTTTCTTAAGAATGCTGCCGACAGCCGCAAGAAAAGCATCCATCTGGCGCTTTGTACCGATGCTAACCCGAATGCACTCTTCCAGGCCGGCATCCGGAAAGAAGGCAACAAGGACTTTCTGGTCTTCCAACGCCGCTTGCCACCATCTGCCACTCTGGCCTGCGGGCACACGGGCGAGGAGGAAATTCGCGTGGGAAGGCGTTACAGAGAACCCAAATTCTGAAAGGGCGGCCGCTACGCGCTGCCGCTCAAGCCTGACGTGGCGATGGTTCTCCGCGTAGGCGTCGCGATGCGCAAGGACGCTCATGCCCACCGCATGAGCAACCACATTCATGTTGAAAACATTCTGGATGTTGCGAAGCCGCCCAATTAGCTCGGGATCGCCGAAACCGAAGCCGACGCGAATGCCAGCGGCGGAATAACTCTTGGAAAACGTGCGCAGGACCAAAAGATTCGAATGGTGCTCAACAAGGCGCAGGCCGTCCTCAGGTGCGAAATCGACATAAGCTTCGTCCAATACGATCAATCGGTCAGATCGTATAACGAGGCGTTCGATCTCAGCGAGCGGAACAAAGGTTCCGGTCGGATTGTTCGGATTGGCCAGCAGAATGAATTTGGCATCTTTAGCCGCACCGAAAAGCAGCTCGTCCATCGGCAAGCAGTCAGGTTCAGACCAGGGAATTTCAATGAAGCGGGCCCCTTGCAACATGGCAAGCTTGCGATTGAACGAGAAGCCGGGCGACATCATTGCGATACCGTCACCCGGGGCAAGAAAGGCTCTGTAAATGAGACTGAGGAGTTCAGACGATCCATTGCCAGCCATCACGCGATCAGTTGCAATGCCATAGGCACCTGCGGCCGCTTGTCTCAAGCTGACATTGTCGTCTTCTGGATAGAGGTATTGCAACTCAAGAGCTGCAATTGCGCTTCGCATCACGATGCCTGGCAAAGGAAATGGGTTCTCATTCGTGTTCAGTTTCACGCAACCATTGTCCGGGGTGGGCCGCCCGGAGGGCAGGGCATCCAGTTCGCGTGCGACCGGCGAGAGCGAGGAAAGCATAGCTTCCAGTTTGGTATCCAATTTGGTGTTCTCCCTTTTGTCGACGCGAGCAGTTGACGGCGTTCATCGAGCCTACGTGGCGCGTGCTATATTCGGAGCCGGGAAGCGCAAAGCGTGCATGACTGAATGTTGGGGGTTCAATAGGCGGGCTTAGATCTAAGCGCCGCACCGGATCAGAGCCCGTCTCAAAGTCCGGCAGCGATCAGCACGGATCAGGCGCCGCATGGCGTTATCCAAGCGGATCTTTGTTTCCACGGAGGGAAGGGACGCCACGCCCACTCCGCCGAACAGCGCTCTAACGATTGGCTCGAATTCGCGCAAATCGCAGAGCGACTGTGCGCGACCGACATCTTGCCCATAAGGTACGTTCCTTCTGAAGAGGCCATGACAGTTTCCACTCCCGAGAGCGAGGCGCGCATCAGTTTGACGAGCGGGACGAAGGTGCCGATGTTCGTCGGCCTTACGAATCTGGAAGTGGTGCTCACTGCAGTGGCACCAGGCGAATGGGAACGTACTCTTCGGGCGGCCGTTCGGGCGCGCACGACAGCTGGGATAGCACTGCTGTGAGGGCGAGAAATGCTGCGACTGCTGCGACTGCGAGGCACGTGAGCAGCGCGTAATCGCTATGTCGAGGATGGTTCATCATTCGAACGCTCCGTGCGCTGTTGGGACGGGCGATCAGTTCTGCTCGACCGCTTCGACGGTATTGTCGCGCCAGCGGTAAACGATGAAGCCAGGAGCGGCATTGTCTCCCTTGGAGTCGAACTGAACTGTGCCAGTGGCCGTTTCGATTAAGCCCGAGCGTAGGGCCGCAGCGAGCGGGGTGGCATCGAAGCTCCCGGCCCGTTTGACGGAGTCTGCCCATGCTTGAACCGCGGCATAAGCGTAGAGCGTGTAACCTGCGGCCGATAGGCTCGAATCCTTGAGCCTGGCGACAGCGGCTGCCACTGCAGCATTCTTCGTCCGGTCCGGCATAAAGGTGATGAGCGTGCCGTCGGTGGCCTCGCCGGCAATAGCCAAAAAGCCGCTTGTCATCAGCGGATCGTTGGCGATGACGGTCAGGCGTGCGCCCGCCTCCGCAGCTTGTCGCACGATGAGGCCGATCTCGTTATAATAGCCGCCGATATGGACGATCTGGAGTCCCTCTCTCTTCAGTCTCGAAACCCGAGCGGTGTACTCCTTCTCGCCGGCAACATCGCTTTGTCGAACAGTGTGCTCGCCAGCTGCTCGAAGCCGCGATTCAACGATATCCGCGATGCCTTCTGCTGTACCCTTATCGTCGAGGACCGCGAGCTTTGCGCCTTGGTGGTGCCGCACGATGTAGTCGGCCGCAACCTTGCCTTGTTGGTCATCGCGGCCGCAAATCAGAAACAGCGTGGTTAGGCCACGCTCTGTCAGGCGGGGATTCGTCGAGCCAGGTGAAATCTGAATCACCTCCGCTTCGGTGTGTATATCTGAAGCCGGGATCGACGAAGATGAACGGAAGTGCCCAACGACAAGCTTGATCCCGTCAGTTGTCAAGCGATTGGCAATAGCGACGGCCCGCTTGGGATCGCATGCGTCCTCGGCAATCCTCAATATGAGCTTTGTGTCAGGCAGTAGACCCGATGCATTTATCGAATCCAAAGCCGCGCTCGCTCCGTGGCGTATCTGCGCGCCCAACGCCGCAGTACTTCCCGTCATTGGGCCCGCTAGTGCAATGTAAACATCTTTTGCCCAGGCGCTCGGACTCAGGATCAAGGAAAGGAGCGCAGCAATGGCAAGCCTATGAACGCGAAGAATCGACATGTGGGGCTCCCGATATCGCGCCACGTGTTGATCTGCTTCGCCGTTGGTATGACGCGGCGACCAGCAGTCCGGCGCAATGATGTTTGAATCGAACTTAGAGTGGTACGAACAGGCTCAAGTTGTTGCCAGGTTCATCCATAGGTGTCGGGCGGGCACGGACGGATGGACGTTACGGGCGTGGTCAGGAGAGCGTCCTCCAGGCGTTGACAGGACCCATATCGAACATCCTGCCGGTATCCGGTACACTCGCCAATTTCCTGTGCGCGGCAGATGTGTGTCGACGAGGCGCTTGAAGGACCCGGAGGATCATCCACCGACTTGTTCTCGCCGAGGCCTCTCGCCGGGAAGTTCCGAAAGTGATGCCGATCATTGGAGTCTCCCTCGGTTTAGCCGACGGTCTGTCCGCCCCGTCGCTGTGACGACGCATTAGACGGTACAAGATGACGCTACGTGCGAATCAAGTGCTTCGAAGCGTGCACGTCGAGGTTGTTTGCCAAAGATCACGGAGCGAAGGACCCAATGAGTGCCGACAATGGAGAGTCGGAGAGGAACTGCTACAGGCCAACGACCTTGTCAGAATTGAACGGTCACCATCAACTCGTTGGTTACAGACATTCCGACAAGCAGTGCGCAACCGCATCAATTCTGTCCCAGCTGGTCCTCCAGCGCGGCGAGGGCGAGATCGAGGTATCGCATAAGGCTCGCATCCCAGCCGGCGAGATTATGTGGTTCGGTCAATCGCGTCAGCACCTTGAGTATCATTGAGACAGTCGAATCAACTCCTGCGATCTCAGTCAGCAGCGAACGGGCCTGACGCGCGACCGCAATTGCCCGCTCACTGCATGGAGGCTCGCCCTGATCCATGCAGCTTCGTAGCTCGTCGCGAATCGTGCGCCACCGATCTTCGCGGCTAGCATTAGAGGCGCATGTGCAGATCGCCGAGCGGGTACGCTTTTCAATCCGCGACATTGCGTCCAGCGTGGCCGGCAGTTCGTCGACACTGACTTGTGTCTCACCCTGCGTCGTCATATTGCGCAATCGGTCCCTTAATAATGTCGCCCGCGCGACTTGAAGTTCAATCCGTTCCAGATGGTTGCGCAACAGGTCCGTGAGAGACGTCCGCCCCTCGATTGCTTTGCGGATCTCAGGAAGCGAGAAGCCGAGCTCACGCAGCGCGCGAATCTGGGAGACGCGTTGTAGGCTTTCACGATCGTACATGCGGTGACCGCCATCGGTACGTTCCGAGACCGCCAACAACCCGATTTGTTCGTAGTGATGCAGAGTGCGTACCGTTACGCCGGTCGCCTCTGCAAGTTCTCCAATGCGCCATCGGCGCCGTCGTGGTGTGGCGTTTGTCATGGTCCTCAATTTTCAAGCCTACAACCTGACGTCACGTGAGAATCAAGTTATTTCAATGATCTAGATGATGCGTCTCTTGCTGCGAACCGCAGAAGGACTGAGAGCTGCTGTTGATCAAGCGGCCGAGACAAGTGCAAGCATCAAGTTCGCCAGCGACCCCAATTCATCCCTCGCTGCGCGTTGCAGAACGAGTCTCGCGATCGCCGCTCGGTTCTCGCTGGTTCGCATGCATGTCGGTAAACATGTGATTGCTTGATCAAAAAGGTGTCCCAACATCGCGAGATCCTCCGGATCGTAGACTCCACTCGACTCATCCAAGAGTAGGCTCCTTTCATTGTCGCACTCGCGCCGCACGTGACGAAGCCGTTTGGCCGTGGTGGGGCAGAAACGAGACGGACTGGCGACGTGCGGAAAAGAATGCGACAGGGAGGGGCCGCGTGATGCCGTTGTGCAACACGGCGTGTGCTTACTTTTGTCCAAGACTGCGCTAACCGGAAACTGTGCAATGTCTCCTGGATGCTGCCGCCGCGGTAGCCATCTGGTGTCTGATCGGCACGAAAAGCGAGCGCAGGTGCATGCAGCTCCGCTTGATCTTAAGATACTGCGTCACGAAATAGCGGACCCAGACACAGTCCTGATCTGATGGGCCTCTTTCGATCGCAATCCTCGCTGTGGTGTCTATCGTTGAGCCGGGCGTTGATTGGTCAGTCATCGCAGATCAGTTCTACCACCACGTCGTGGCGCGACCGCCGGCTCGGCACCTAAGAGCGTTTTCAACACTCTGCTAGTCCTGTTGAGATGGCATTGTGGGCGCGAAGGCGTTGCTCGCGCATGCATCTGTTGTTGGAATGCCACAAGATGATGGCTGCTCATTATTGGCGCAACTCCGCGGCCGCGAAGCGTCGGGAGGATGAGCGAAAGCGCGCCTCAAAACCATTCCCGGCATGCATTTCAACGCAAGCGCATCTCGCGCGGCTGGCGAAACGTTGCTCGCGATCGAGGAACGAGTCTCGAAGGAACGCTCCGGCATCCGTGGACGTAGAGGCGCTCGAAACGGGTCTATGGGTGCCGCCGGCGCAGCGCGGCCACGCGCGGCGAAACGACGACGTGCCTTGGCTCCTAACGCAATAACTCGCATATCCAGACCTGTGCCGATCAGTGCCGCGGAGCGCAGTACATCGGACGGCCTCGCCAGATGCATTGCACTACAAGTGCAGGGATCCGTAGCGGTATTGTCTTTGCACAAAACTTGGCGAGCCTTGCTGGCAGCCGCGCTATACGGCTCCGCATTAGCAAAAGATGATGATGCTATAGCTTGCACGAGGATCTTAATGCGGCTCTTAAGACCATGCTCAAGCCGACGCCACCCCTCAAATCTAGGGGGCCAGTGTCTGGCGAATTCGCCGCAAGTATCCTATCGAGCATAAGGACCGAAGTTCCCCCGTCGCGGTATTGGCTTGCTCGTCCGGCTGCTCACTCACTCAATTCCATCCTCGCGCAGTATCGCTTTGGCGTGTGCGCGCTGGACATAGATACTTCTGGTAAGATAGGCAGATCATGTTACCGCGCCGAATGAGCCCATCGGGGCTCAGCGCTGAGGGGCAGCAACTCGAGACCGGCGGCGGTGGCGTCGCGCGTCGCGCCACGACACTTCCGAAAGAACATGACTGTCGCGAGATCCGAAAGAAGGGCCTCCGCACGCATGATCCGATCTGGCTTGGGTGAACATGTCGGCCAAAATAATCAAGAGCTGGAGGTGGAGCAGGGCTCGGCGAATGGGAGCGGCGAGCCATTCTGTTCCGTATGCGGACATTGGCACAGTTGCCGTCCTCTCATCATAAACACTCATCACCTAAACACGCGCGCAGCGCGACAATGCCGCGAGATCATGGCCCGGAATCCAGGTGAGCCTGCGGCAAGCGACTTTGCGGTTGCGCTCGATCATGCCGGATCGAGTACAATAAGAGTAAGATAAGCACCGTTGAGATGACGTGTCCCAACCTCCATTCCAGCCTTGCGCAATACCTCTCACTTGCAGGTTCCGTTCTCCCGAGTTTACGTCAGCTCGCGTTGGACTTTGCGGGCGCGACGGTGGACGGCGTTGGCGTTCGGCAGAACAAGTTGGTTCGACGCGAACGAGCGGGCATCGCCCTTGTAGGTCGCCCGCCACATAGACGTCTAGCTACTGGAGTCCTTTGGCATTACTCCGATCGTCGGGACAGTTGACGGTAAGGAGAATGTCCACCGTCAGGCGAAGGGCGGTGCGGGTGCGCTACGAACCTCCACGTTGCAGCCTCGATCGCAGGTGCTGGTCTACAACCTGACGCGGCGTGCGATTCAAGGGAATTTTAGTGCTGAGGCCGGATATTGTTTACCCCACCCGCCGGATCATTCCGCGAGCTCTAACTCGGCTTCACATGGACCGGTGCGATGCAGCCGGTCCGGATCAGCGAAAAATCGTGGGGAGAACGCCGCCGAACGAGCTGTATGACGACGTCATGCCTGCGCGAGATCAATAGCGCCTGCGGCTCGATGAAACTGCGCTCAAGCGTGGCAATTTCGACCATGCTCAACGTCAGTCAGAGGACACCGGAGCTTCGAGCCTGGCGTATATCTGGTTAGGTCGCAGCCGGCCCGAACAATCCTACAACGAGCTGTGATATTGGCCGCTCTCGGACGGGGGGAGCATCATGGATGCTTCTTGCAAGAATATGTTGCGCATCCAAATGCTTGCAGGATCAGTGTTATGAATCGCCGGCCATTGGACGGCCTCAGTGAATGTGAGAAGTCGCAGCGGAGGTTCGATGACCCGCAGGGGCATCGTCTTTGCGAAATGGCTGACGAGCCTTGAGGGCATGCTCGCGATACGGTTGGTGCCCAATAACATAGGCGGAATCATACCAAAACCCTGGACGGCGACCTCGGTTCGTATCTTGAAACCATGCTCGAGCAAGAGCCATTCGTGGAAGGAGGGCCTCAAGAAACGCCCAAACCGAGCTTCGACGTGCCCGATTGACATGTATTTCTCGAAGGTGAGTCGCGGTGCTAGCTGCTTATTCATGGGGCAGCCCACGCAGACGAAGGTGTCCTCGAACAGTGCCGCCTTGGGATGCTCACTCGACATGAACATCTCCGGATACATGAGAAAATCAACTTCACCGCGCCGGAGAAGCTCGTCGGGTTCCTCAGCGGGTGGCAGCAACTCGAAATTGATTGTTGGAGCTTCCAGCGCGACGCGGTCCACGATTCTTCGAAAAAACACGACAGTCATGAAGTCGGACAGGATGATCTTGAATCGCCGAGTCGATTGCGACGGATTGAAGTCGTCCGGAGAGATGATGGACAGCTGAATGTGAGCGAGAGCCTCGCGAACCGGGGCTGCGAGTGCTTCAGCCCGCGGCGTCGGAACAAGTTTTCGGCCCCTCATCGTGAATAGCTCATCGCGAAAGTAAGAGCGAAGCCGCGCGACGGCGGCACTCATTGCAGGTTGACTGAGGTTGATGCTTCTTGCCGCCGCAGTGAGGTTGCCTTGCGTCACCAGGGCGTCGAACGCGACGAGAAGATTCAGATCGAGGCCCTTGAAACGCATAATGCTGAGTGATCCACGCTGTGAATGTGTTCTATCGATACAATCGATTTTACCATTTGTACCGAATGAGGATAGCAAACGATAGTTTAGCGAGAAGTCAGATCTATCAGAATGGTTATGAAGCGTTGCGCTGGCTTCGAGATGGCCTCTCAGCTCAGGGCCAAGGATCAATCAACGCGTCTGGACCGTGCGCTCGCAGTTTCGCGCGCGTTGCGCAAGCCATATCCATATCTAGGACGATGGCGCTCCGCAAACTTGCGTGGGCGGATACGGCGAACAAACGTTCGTATGCCGTTGCCAACCCATTCTATATCGGCGGTCTACTGCCGTAGAATTGAGCGAACGCTCAGCTTGGTCGTAGATATCCGTCCAGTCGGACCCTGTCGGTTGCAAGTGCAGAACGTAGTGTTGGCGCCTCCGATTGGATTGTCTCCTTGCTGCGGTGAAGTCGAGCGGATCATGCAAGCGAAGTCGTCTTTGGGAAATCTAATGCGAGTCGCGCACACGCTCGATGTGGTCGCGATTGTCAATCCAGATCGCTCAGTGCGTGAAGCTCTGACAAATATGGTGTTTTCTGCTGGTTACGTGCCCGAACCGTTCGAGAGCGCCGACGGGTTCTTAAAATCGGGCCGCCGTTTGATCACGTCCTGCCTGATCGCGGAGATGCAGTCGAGCGCGATGAGTGGACTCGATCTTGTCCATCATCTGGTTGCCTCCGGAGGCGCGATTCCTACGATTCTGCTCACCGACCATTTTGAAGATGACGTGACGCGAGTCCTGCAAGCTGGACTCCAGTTCTTGAGCAAGCCTTTCGAACGTAGCCAACTGCTGGCCTGCATCAGGAGCCAGATAATGAATAGGAATTACTCTCTATGAACGTGATCGCGCCCGAATCCACACGAGGTGCTTCGGCGCGCCCTCCAGTTCGTTGGAGGCTGTGCTGGGAGAACGAGCTTCAGCTTGCTGACCATATTGAATTGTCCGACTTCTTCCGCAAGACCTATGGTCCGACCGGGGCATTCAACGCAAAGCCCTTTGAAGGTCATCGAAGCTGGGCCGGCGCAAGGCCTGAGATTCGGGCGATCGGCTACGATGATCGAGGCGTCGCGATTCACATCGGCGCACTGCGCCGCTTCATCAAAGTTGGTGAGGTGGATCTGCTCGTGGCTGAACTCGGACTGTACGGGGTACGCCCGGACCTCGAGGGGCTCGGAATCAGCCACTCCATCCGCGTGATGTATCCCGTGTTGCGAGATCTTGGCGTACCGTTCGGCTTCGGCACGGTCCGGGCTGCCCTGCAGAAACATATTACGAGACTTCTCGGGCGACAGGGATTGGCGACCGTTCTGCCAGGGCTTCGTGTCCGGTCCGCTCGGCCGGATATCTATCTCACTGTGCCTCCGACGCGCGTGGAGGACGTGGTCGGCCTGGTTCTGCCGATTGCCAGGCCAATGAGCGAATGGCCGGCCGGTGAGATGATTGAACGGAACGGGCCAGAACTGTGACGTCAACAAACAACGCGACTGAAGCGCGGAGCGACTGCGCCGAGGCCGGCGAAGAGAACTGCGTCTATCTGACCTTTGATGATGGTCCAAACCCGCATTGCACGCCGGCTATCCTGGACGTGCTGGCGCAGCATCGGGCCCCCGCGACCTTCTGCGTGATCGGCGCATATGCAGCGGGCCAGCCACAGCTGATTCAGCGGATCGTTGCAGAAGGACACGAGATCGCAAACCACACAATGACGCACCCGGAATTATCCAAATGCATGCCGGATGAGGTGGACTACGAGATCCTCACGACGAACAAGGTCATCGGAATGGCCTGCCCGCAATACTCTGTGCGGCACATGCGCGCGCCGTATGGGATATGGACCAAGGAGGCCCTTGCCGCGTCGGCGAAGGCCGAACTGGCAGCCCTGCACTGGTCAGTCGACCCGCAAGACTGGTCTCGTCCCGGCGTCGAGGCGATTGTTGCCGCAGTGCTGGCCTCGGTCCAGCCGGGGGCAATCGTGCTCCTGCACGACGGATGCCCTCCCGACGAGTTGGGACGCCGCCCTCATGCTGGTCGGCGCGACCAGACTGTGATGGCGCTCGCCCAGCTCATTCCAGCACTGCATGACCGTGGACTTGCAATCCGGTCGCTTCCTCAACCTCACTGAATAGATCAATTCCCATGACCCTGCTTGCCACCATCAGCACCGTTGCTGTTGCCTCCTACGCGTTGCTCTCCAGCGTCCATAAGAGCGCGCAGGCGCTTTATGCGCTGCGAACCGACGCCTCGCTGCCGCCGTACGATCCGGTGGACAGCGGTGTTTTGCCCAGCGTGGATGTCATCGTGCCCTGCTTCAACGAGGACCCGCGCACGCTGGCGGCCTGCCTGAAGTCCATCGCAAGCCAGGACTACCCAGGGCGATTGCAGGTCTATGTGGTCGATGACGGCTCTGCAAATGTCGGTGCAGTGGCCCCCGTGCACGCGAGCTACGCATATGACCCGAGGGTCAGTGTCATTCTGCTGCCAAGTAACGTTGGAAAGCGCAAGGCGCAGATCGCCGCGATACGCCGGTCATTCGGCGATCTCGTGCTCAACGTCGATTCCGACACGGAAATCGCGCCCGACGTGGTCAGCAAGCTCGTACGCAAGATGCAGGATCCAGCCGTCGGCGCGGCCATGGGTCAATTGACGGCCAGCAACCGCAATGACAGCTGGCTGACCGGATTGATCGACATGGAGTACTGGTTGGCTTGCAACGAGGAGCGCGCGGCGCAAACGCGCTTTGGTGCCGTCATGTGCTGCTGCGGGCCGTGTGCCATGTACCGCCGTTCCGCGCTCATGTTGCTGCTGGACCAGTACGAGACCCAATTTTTCCGGGGAAAGCCGAGCGACTTCGGTGAGGACCGCCATCTGACGATCCTCATGCTCAAGGCAGGATTTCGAACCGAGTACGTTCCGGACGCCATCGCCGCCACGGTGGTCCCGGACAAGCTCTTGCCATATCTGCGCCAACAGCTCCGCTGGGCGCGGAGCACTTACCGCGACACGCTGCTCGGTTTGCACCTGCTGCCCGGCCTCGATCGGTATCTCACGCTCGATGTGCTCGGACAGAACCTCGGGCCGCTGCTGCTCGCCATCTCGTCGATTGCCGCGCTCGCTCAGCTCGCGCTCACGGGCAGCGTGCCCTGGTGGACCGGTCTGACCATCGTCGCGATGACCATGGTTCGATGCAGCGTGGCGGCCCTTCGCGCCGGCGAGCTTCGATTTCTCAGCTTCTCGCTGCACACCCCGATCAACATTTTCCTGTTGTTGCCGATGAAAGCCTATGCGCTCTGTACCTTGAGCAATAGCGACTGGCTCTCGCGCAAAGTGGCGAAATCATCAGACGTTGATGAATCGAAGGTCTCGATCGAAGACGCGACAACTGGACCAAGTCTTAACCCGGCATCGGAAAGGCCTGGCTCAATTCGCAGGGCAGGCCTTTCGCGCTCTTCCTCGCAGCTGATCGCGCCGGATGGCATTGCGGCAGAGACTGACTGAGCAGTTTTGTAGGGGTATTAACTCGTGAGCGTAGACAACACATATCAGTCGTTGGAACGGGAGCTGGCTAACGACGATCCGTGGCGGCTTGACGACAATCCGTTTGAACGTGAGCGTCACACCCAATTGCTGCGGCTATCGCTGTCGAGCGGTGCCGTCTCAACCGGCCTCGAGATCGGGTGCGCGGCCGGTGCATTCACGGAGAAGCTTGCTCCTCACTGCAACCGGCTCACGGTCATCGATGTTATGCCGCGAGCGATCGGTCGAGCGGTCCAGCGCACCAAGAGGTGGTCGCATATCAGCTGGGCGGCGACCGATATTCTGCAGTTCTCGACCGAAGAGCTGTTCGATCTGATCGTGGTCGCCGAAGTTCTCTACTATCTCGAAGACGTGACGCAGATGCGTACCGCAATCGACAAGATGGTGAAGATGCTTGCTCCAGGTGGGCATCTGATCTTCGGATCTGCGCGTGATGCCACCTGTAGGCGATGGGGGCATGTCGCCGGCGCCGAAACAGTCATCACGATTTTGACTGAAGCGCTCATTGAGGTCGAACGCGTGCAGTGCCAGGGGCAGTCAGCTGACGAAGACTGCTTGTTGGTCCGCTTTCACAATCCGGAGCAATCTTCGGTCCGTCCCAACGGCCGAGTTTGAAAGGAGCCACTATGCGTATCTGCGGTATCAAGTTGACGCATGACGGGGCAGTCGCTCTGATCGAGGACGGCCGAGTGGTGTTTTGTGTCGAACAGGAGAAGCTGAACAACAATCCGCGTTATCAAACCATTGATAACCTGGATGCCGTTGTTAGCGCCTTGGCGGAGCACGGGCTGGATCCGAGCGATGTCGATCAGTTCGTCATTGATGGCTGGGATGGAGAGTCCGAATCGCAGTTTGAAGTCCTTAGTGGAACGACGACCATCAAGCTCAAGGGCGCGCCGTATGTCGAGCGGCAAGGCGATAGCCCCCTGACGTCCCGCGATCGCATCGGCCTCATGCTTGCTGGGAAGCTATATCCCTATCAAAGCTATCCCCATGTCACCGGGCACGTAGCATCCGCATACTGCGCCAGCTCGTTTGCCAAATCAGCACATTCTGCTTTCTGCTTGGTGTGGGACGGCTGCATGTTTCCACGCCTCTACTATGTCGAGCCCCACGGCATCAGGTTCATCGAGTGCCTGTTTCCGATGATAGGTCACGCCTATGCGACGGCAGGACATCACTTTGGACCTTACAGCCGGGCAGACCGGACCAGCTGGGATCTCGGCATTGCCGGCAAGCTGATGGCATATATCGCGCTGGGATCGCCCGACGAGGACATTATTAAGACGTTTCAGCAACTTTACGAGGCGCACTTTGCCGCGGATGCTGAGGGCGCTTGCCGTGAGCTTGCAGAGGGCAACAGCTCACAACCGCCACTCGAAGCTCTGCACGACTTCTTCGATGCGTGCGCAATGCGATTGAAGCCCAAGCAAGCCGAAGACATCCTTGCGTCATTTCACGTCTTTCTAGAGCGTCTGCTGGTTCGCACGATTTCTGATGTTGTGGAGCGGCATTCGGATCTTGCGGGGGCGCGCAACCTCTGCATTGCCGGCGGCTGTGGCCTGAACATTAAGTGGAATAGTGCTTTTCGAGCGACCGGGCTGTTTGATGCGGTGTGGGTACCGCCCTTTCCAAACGACAGCGGCTCAGCCATCGGTGCTGCATGCGCCGCACTTGCGGCACAACAAGGCTTTAAAGCCCTGGAATGGTCGGTCTACAGTGGACCGGCCATTCGTCGGAGCGAAGTCCCGCCCGGGTGGGAGGGCACGCCCTGCACTATGGGCGAACTTGCGGCGATCCTCGCGAGCGACAAGCCCGTGGTCTTCCTTACCGGGCGCGCCGAGCTCGGACCACGAGCTTTAGGTGGGAGAAGTATTCTTGCAGCTGCCAGCTGGGAGGGAATGAAGAATCATCTCAACGACATCAAACTCCGTGAGCATTTCAGGCCGGTAGCGCCGATATGCTTGGAGGATCGTGCCCCAGAGATTTTTAGCCCAGGAACACCCGATCCATACATGCTGTTCGATCACCAGACGAGACCGGAATGGCGGGACAAAATTCCCGCCGTCGTACACCTCGATGGATCTGCTCGGCTGCAGACGGTTTCCAGAGCCTCTGAGCACAAGGTGGCAGAGCTTCTCATCGAATACGAGAAGCTCACAGCCATTCCGCTGCTGTGCAATACCAGCGCCAATCTACATGGACGCGGCTTTTTCCCAGATGCTGCAGCGGCGTGTCAGTGGGGACGCGTCGATCACGTCTGGTGTGACGGCTTGCTTTGGACAAAAAAGCGCGCGGACGAGGAATCGGCGCGAGCAACGTCCGTCGCGATGGCCTAAGCAAATGTCTACCGCGGCAATCGATCTTTTCGAGGTGAGCAAGTCCTACAACGGCAAGATCGTTGTTGACGATCTTTCGTTTACGGTCTCGCCCGGAGAGTGCTTCGGTCTACTCGGGCCGAACGGCGCGGGCAAGAGCACGCTTGCGCGTCTGATCCTGGGTGTCGCATCGCCCGACGCAGGTAAGATCTGCGTCCTCGGCGAGCCGGTGCCTGCACGTGCGCGCTTAGCGCGCCGGGGCATCGGGGTCGTCCCACAGTTCGATAACCTTGATCTTCAGCTCACGGTTCGCGAGAACTTGCTCGTTTTCGGGCGCTACTTCGCTATGAGCGCGACCGAGGTCAAAGCGGTCACGCCGGCACTGCTCGAATTCGCCCGCCTGGAAAACAAGGCGGATGCTCGCGTCGGCGAACTGTCCGGGGGCATGAAGCGGCGGTTGACGCTAGCCCGTGCCCTGATTAACGACCCGCAGCTTTTGGTGCTTGACGAGCCGACGACCGGCCTCGATCCGCACGGCCGGCACCTGATTTGGGAACGCTTGCGCTCGCTATTGGGGCTCGGAAAAACGATTCTTCTCACGACCCACTTCATGGAAGAGGCCGAGCGACTGTGCGACCGTCTGTGCGTGCTTGAGCACGGCCGTAAGATCGCCGAAGGCCAGCCTCACGCGCTCATCCAGGAGCAGATCGGCTGTCAGGTGATCGAGATTTACGGTGGCGATCCGCATGAACTGCTGCCGCTGGTCAGCCCGCATGTGCAGCGCGCTGAGGTGAGCGGTGAGACTCTGTTTTGCTATGTCACGAATCCAGAGCAGGTGCGCCTCCGGCTCGCCAACCGCACCGATCTCCGCCTTCTGCAGCGTCCCCCAAATCTGGAGGATGTTTTCCTGCGGCTAACCGGACGAGAGATGAAGGACTGAACGATGCGGCAACGTTTTGCGCCTGCACTCCCTGCTAATCCATGGAACTGGATCGCCGTATGGCGCAGAAATTTTCTGGTTTGGCGGAAGGTAGCCTTGGCGTCGATTCTTGGCAATCTGGCCGAGCCGATGAGCTCTCTGTTCGGTCTTGGTTTTGGCCTTGGAATGATCATAGGTGGGGTCGACGGGACCTCATACATCTCATTCCTTGCGGCTGGCATGATCGCCATAAGCGCGATGGTCGCCGCAACCTTTGAAACGATCTATGCAGCTTACGCCCGCATGCAGACGAACTGCATGTGGGAGGCCGTGCTCTGTACACCGCTTACGCTCGGCGACATTGTTCTCGGTGAACTGGCATGGGCAGCGAGCAAGGCCTTGCTGGCCGGGACGGCCATTACGATTGTTGTCGTCGCACTCGGTTATGCGGAGTGGTCATCCATTCCCTATGCGTTACCAGCCATCGCACTGACCGGCCTCACTTTCGCGAGCCTCGCAATGGTCGTTGCAGCACTTGCACCGAGCCATGACTATTTCATCTTCTACCAATCACTCATTCTCACGCCCATGATGTATTTGAGCGGAACGATCTTCCCAGTGAGCCAGTTGCCAGGTTCATTTCAACGCATAGCGGCCTTCCTGCCGCTGACGCATTCGGTCGATCTCATTCGTCCAGCAATGCTCGGTCGGTCGGTCGACAGCGTCGGCATGCATATGGGCGCACTGTGTCTTTACGCGGCAGTTCCCTTTGTCGTCGCGGCCGTGCTGCTTCGGCGGCGCTTGATGCGGTGATGGGCACGAGGACCAAAAGCGAAGCACCGCGTGCGCGACAGCAGATGTCGGACGCAACGAAAGGTTTCGGTCGCGCGCCACGCGTTTCGTGCGCGTCTTTGTGCTGGTGATGCCTAATTTTATCCGCGGCGAGGTGCGGCCTACTCGCAAACGAAGCGATAAGTAATAGGCCGGAAGGCCTCTCAGGATGATGGAGAACAAGATGCTGTGTCTAGGACTGAGTGGTGGGCTCGACAGGGTCTATGAAAACCCGCTTGAGCTACCGAATACGTTTCTGCACGACGGCGCTGCGGTACTTGTCAAAGACGGACGCGTGATCGCCGCCGTCGAAGAGGAGCGGCTCAATCGGATCAAGCACTCAAACAAGCTCCCGAGCAGTGCGATCGAATACTGTCTTGCAGCCGCGGGCGTTGAGCTTCGCGACGTCGATCGTATTGCGTTCTACGCCAGTGAAGCCTATTGCAACGCGATGCTTGAACGGCTCTTGATATCACAGCCGGAAACTTCAATTCCCACAGATGCCAATCTGCTGTTGCGGCACCTTTTAGCGGCGGAATTCGGTACCGAAATTGATCCCTCGCGGGTGTCATTCGTGGGCCACCATCAGGCCCATGCCGTGAGCGCTCTGGCGATGTCGGGTTTTGAAGAAAGCCTGGTTCTCGCGGTCGACGGCTGTGGCGACTTTCTGTCGGGTCTCTTGGCGGTCGGGTCGGGCACCGAAATGACCGAGCTTGCGACATTTCCAGAGAATAACTCTCTCGGACTGTTCTATCTGGAGACGATCCGATACCTCCTCGGTTACGGCCTGTTCGACGAGTATAAGGTCATGGGACTGGCTCCCTACGGAGATCCCGCTCGCTATCGCGAGCTGTTTGCCAAATTCTATGAGCTCTCCGCAAACGGTGGCTACCGCGTTCACCTCGACCGGATCGGCCCGGCATTGTTGCGCAATATCGAGGTCCGGCGAAAAGGAATGCCGTTCACGCAACAGCATCGAGATGTGAGCGCATCGTTGCAGGAGGCGCTGGAGCGGATCGTGTTTCACATTCTTCGGCATTATCGTGAGTCGACTGGAATGAAACGGTTGTGCCTGGCCGGCGGGGTGGCCCACAACTGCACTCTCAACGGAAAACTTTTGTATTCAGGTCTGTTCGAGGACATCTTCGTGCAGCCCGCCGCGCACGATGCCGGATGCGCATTGGGCGCGGCACTGATGGTATCTAACGAAGCCGGCCAGCCGGCGCCCCGCGAGCGACTGCAAGCGGTATATTGGGGGCCGGATGTCGGCAGCGATGATAGCATTGAACAGGAACTGAAGGGATGGGCCGGACACCTGGAGATTGACCGGGCCGCTGACGTTGCAGCCAGAGCGGCCGAGTGGATCGCGGATGGCGCCGTGATCGGGTGGGTACAGGGCCGGTCCGAGTTCGGCCCGCGTGCGCTCGGCAACCGCAGCATTCTGGCGGACCCGAGGCCCGCCGCAAACAAGGATCGGATCAACGCGATGGTCAAGAAGCGCGAAAGCTATCGACCATTTGCACCGTCAGTTCTGGAGGAGGATGCGGGCGCCTTCTTCGAGCTGCCGGATAGTCGCGCAGAATACCCCTTCATGAACTTCGTCGTTCGCGTGCGAGAATCCATGCGTCCATTGCTGGGGGCGATCACGCATGTCGATGGTACGGCTCGGCTGCAAACGGTTTCCCGCACGAACAATGCCGCCTATTGGGAACTCATCAATGCGTTCAAGAGCCGGACAGGCGTCCCGATTCTGCTTAATACGTCCTTCAACAACAATGCCGAGCCGATCGTCGATTCCGTTGCCGATGCGATTACAGCGTTTTTGTCGACTGAGCTGGATGGCCTTGTCATCGGGTCATTCCTCGTCAAGAAGCGGGCGGCAACGCTCGAAAGCTGGACTGCGCTCGCTGTGTCACTGCCGCCCCACGTATCTCTTTACCGCGTTCGCGCTCATGCGGATCGAGAACGCCAGGAGACAGTGTGTGAGATCCGCATGGGTCACTCCAAGCGTGACAGCGTGCGCGTTTCGCGTGATCTGTTCGAAATGCTGATGCAAATTGAGAAGGAAGCTGTTGTAGGCGATCTTCTCGACAGCGTCACCTCTGATGGGGCCAAGAGGGAGGCTCTCGTGATGGAGCTGCGCGGGCTCTGGGATCAGCGCCGCATTCGGCTGCATCCATCACGGAATGCGCGTTTGTAAAAAGATCAGCATACGGAGGGCTCAATGAGCGCGTCTTGCATGATCTGCCAATCGCGATGCTAGCGAGGGTCGGCGTGCGAGTTGATCGCCTTGCGTCTGGGGAACCAGCCGTCCATTGGCGTCGATCGGAATCCCAGATGAGTAGGTGCGGCACATAAAGTGATGTTGCGCAACGAGAAGGGTGTCTCAACTTGACGAACGAACGCTTTGTTATTTCTCGGAGGCGTACTGGATTTGGTGATTGCCTCTGGTCGTTGGCGTCAGCCTGGTCGTATGCGCAGCGGACCGGGCGGACGCTCGTCATCGATTGGCGCGGTTCGTGCTATGTCGACCAGCCGTTCAGCAACGCCTTTCCGGTGTTCTTTGAGCCGGTTGAGGAGATCGCTGGCGTGCCGGTGATTTGCGATGATCGGATCAACCAGCTCTCGTTCCCCGGACCGTTC
This sequence comes from Bradyrhizobium sp. S3.12.5, assembly GCF_040548225.1. Taxonomy (NCBI): domain Bacteria; kingdom Pseudomonadati; phylum Pseudomonadota; class Alphaproteobacteria; order Hyphomicrobiales; family Nitrobacteraceae; genus Bradyrhizobium; species Bradyrhizobium sp. S3.12.5. The sequence goes on along the minus strand of NZ_JBEPRF010000040.1, from coordinate 17,958 downwards.
TACCCGAGTTGGTGGAATAGGCCATCAATCGACTGCATCAATCGTCCGGACGAGCAGATCTTCCGAGAACGTGACGAACTGACCGAGCTGTTCCAGGCACGAGAAGATAACGAAGCCAACACAATTGTCTGTGACGCTTGCCTGATGTGGCGTTGTGGCGAGGAAGCTGAACGACTGATTTTTCGGAACATCAAGCTCAGGTCCGAGATTCAAACGCGGATCGAGGTTTTGTATGAGGACCACTTTAGCGGCCACAGCGTCATCGGCGTTCATGTTCGGCACGGCAACGGCGAAGATATCATGGGGCATGCGCCGTACTGGGCCGATTCAGAGCTCGCGCTTCGTCAGGTCTGTATGGCGATCCGCAAAGCCAAGGCCTTGCCATATCCAAAGCCGGTAAAGGTCTTCCTGTGCACGGATAGTGCACAGGTGCTCGATCACGTGTCGGGTCTGTTTCCCGATGTCTTCGCCGTGCCAAAACGGTTCCAGGCCGATCGGGCTGGGCCGTTGCATAGTGCGGAAATGGGAATTGAAGGCGGAGCTTCCGCTCTTATCGACATGTATCTTCTTGCGCGATGCGCGACCGTGATCCGCTTCCCGCCCACCAGCGCCTTCACGCGCTATGCCCGTCTGCTCGTGCCACGCATAATTGAATTCGATTTGAGCAATCCGGAGCACCTGACGATGATCGATAACCCATACGAGCATTTCGCCGCTTCATGACGTGCCACAAATCGTCTCGAGCCTAAGCAATGGTCGGCCAGATCATCAGCCGCATACGGATGGTCTCGAATATCGAGTTTCGCGCTCACAGAAGCGGCGGACAGGACCTTCCCTCCGCAGGCGACGGTACCGACGTGGCGATGGAGAGTGCCGGCGTCGCGCTGCTCAAGGGGGACCTTATCGGCATCGACCTCTCGCCGAGCTCGATTTAAGCGCCGGAAGGATGGCGAGCAGCAGGTCGGCAATAAGTAACGAATCGATTTTATCGGGTGACCGGCGCACTATCACGGATCCGGTGCGGGTGGCGGGGCGGACGCTTGCGAAACGTAGGCCAATGCCGGAGAGCGCCGGCGGCCCTGCCTCGCAATGCTCCGGGCCGTCATGTGTCAGTCGGGCCGCGCGGAAAGGCCATGGTCGTGTCATCATCGGGCCTAAATCGCCATAGCTGGCCAGACGGTGAAGAGCAGGGCCATGGAGCGTCCGGGCCGCCAAGGAAATCTGACGGAGCCGACAGTCGCGTCAGAATGTCTCAGCAGCAAGGAGGCGCGTCCGGTAAATGGTTCGCCTTTGCTGGGCAATCCTTTTGCGGTCAGCTCGTTTGCTTGATGACCGCGTCATTCATGAGCCGTTCGCAGAGTTCTATCGGACCGAGGCATGATGAACAGCGCGGCCGGCGGCCGGTCGGTACCACCCGCGGAGTGAGGCGCAGCCATCTTGCCTGGGACTAAGTCTCTCGGCTCCGAGACGTAGCGCACGCATTGGGCGGCGCGTCCGGCAGCTAGACGACACAAGTTTCTGCGGCGTTGCTGCTGTCGAAAAGCAAACACCAGCTGTTCGGAACCTGCCATTTGGGTCGTAAAGTGCTCCCCTTGTGCCCTGCATCGCTCTGGCCCGTATCCTGCGCCAAGTGCACAGCCGAGGGGAGGGGGAGGGAGCCGCGCGTGAGTCTAGATCCACCAGATGACAAAGCGATCCCAGCTCAATCGTCGGAAACGGGCCCTGGCCGTCCAGTTCACGCCGATCGAGCGGGCCGTTCGCTGCGTGAGCGGAAGACGCTGGTATTGACGGGGGCATCGCGCGGTATAGGTCGCGCCACCGGAAAATTGCTTTCGGAGGCCGGTTGGCGCGTCATTTCCTGCGCGCGCCAACCATTCAATGCGGTGCGCTGCCCATGGGGACACAGACGGCGACAGCTGTATCAACGTCGACCTGAGCGAGCATCGCAGCCTGCCGCGGGTGCTTGCCGTTCAAGGAGCGCCTTGCCGGGGCACGGTTGCACGGACTGATCAACAACGCCGTAAACTCACCAAAGACGCCGAACGGTACTCGGCTGACGTCGCTGGCGACCTCAGTCGATACCAGGATGATGGTGTTTCACCTGAATCTGGTGGCGCCGATCCTGCTCGCTGAAGGTCTATTCGACGAACTAAAAGCAGCTTCAGGGGCGATCGTCAATGTGACCTCAATCGCTTTGCAGGCACGGCACATGCAATTTCGAAAGCCGCACTCGCTTGTCTCACGCGCGAAATGGCGCACGACTATACTTCACATGGCATCGCGCCCGGCGAAATCAAGAGGGACACATTGTCGCCTGACACCGAAGCGCATCTTGTGCCAAAGATCCCACTTCTGGCGCCGAAGTACCGATCAATGGCGGACAACGCTTGTGACCGAGGCCGCTCCTGCCGAGTCGGTCTGGACTTAAGCAATGAAGGCCATTTAGCGGGGGCGAATCGGTGCGGCGAGCTGCAAAGAGAGCAGGAAATCGAATCTCTGTAAGAGCTGCCGGCGGTGCCAAGAGCGTGACCTCTCGGCCCGACCGGAGGACTGGATGTCGGATCGAGGATTGGCATGCAACGCGATTGCAACAAATCCGATCGCGCTGATGGGGAGGATCAAGAAAGGAACGGAGAAGTCGTTATGCTGGATGGCGTTTCCCCACGCGAAAATCCAAACCCAACCCCCGAGGCGGACCCTTCCGACTATATTGTGCCGTCGCAACAGAAATCGCTAAACACGATCTTTGAAATAGCGCACACCCTCACCGGCCTCTGCCGGCTAGAAGCCAAGATGGCGAGCGTCATCGAGTGTCTGCGGTCGCTTTTACAGATGCGGCGCGGCATCGTATGTCTCTTCGATCACGACGGAACGCCGGAGATCTTCGTAGGTGGCGACGGGAGCGAGGCGCACGATGAGCGCAGTGGGCTACGCTTGCCGCGAGGAGCAATTGATCAGATCTTGACGACGCGGCGGCCGCTTATCGTGGAGGATGTAGCGCTGCATTCGGCCTTCACTCCTTCGGACCTCGGCATGCTAGACGCGGCCGGCACGACCCGTGTCGCGTTCATCGGCGTTCCCATAGACATTGACGACAAAGTTGTTGGCACGCTGAGCGTCGACCGAATCGCGGACGATAGGTCGCGTGCGCAGCTTCAAGATGACCTCGGCCTGCTGATCATGGTCGCTAGCTTGCTGGGCCGGACGGCAAAGCTGCATTCTGTGTCAGCGCGCGATCGCGGGCGGCTCACGGACGAGGAGCTTCGGCTGCAGAAGCGGCTGTCGGAGCCCAAGCCTGATGGGCGGGAGCGTAAGAAGGTTGAAGTGGACGGAATCATAGGCGACAGCCCTGCGCTATGCGCCTTGCTTGAGAAGGTCGAGGTGATCGCAAAATCAAACAGCACGGTTCTGCTGCGTGGCGAATCGGGTACCGGCAAAGAGCTGGTCGCGAAGGCTATTCACGCGCGTTCGGCGCGCGCCAAGCGCCCGTTCATCAAGCTCAATTGCGCAGCTCTCACCGAGACGGTGCTGGAATCCGAATTGTTCGGTCATGAGAAGGGGGCGTTTACGAGCGCATTCAACTCGCGCAAGGGCCGCTTCGAGCTAGCCGACAAGGGAACGTTGTTTTTGGACGAAATTGGAGAGATTTCGGCCTCATTCCAGGCGAAACTGTTGCGCGTGCTTCAGGAGCAGGAATTCGAGCGCGTGGGCGGCAATCAGACGATCAAAGTGGACGTCCGCGTGATTGCAGCCACGAACAAGAATCTTGAAGAGGCGGTGGCAAGAAACGAGTTTCGCGCCGATCTGTATTATCGCATCAACGTGGTTCCTCTGCTGCTGCCGCCCCTGCGCGAAAGACGTACTGATATTCCGCTTCTCGCCGCTCGATTCTTGGAGAACTTTAACAAAGAGAACGGCCGTGCTCTGACCTTGGATCCAGGTGCGATTGACGTGCTTGTGAATTGCGCATTTCCCGGTAATGTCCGCGAGCTCGAGAACTGCATGCGGCGGACCGCGACCCTAGCGCAAGGATCGTCCATCGTAAGAGACGATTTTGCGTGCTGCCATGGGGAATGCCTGTCGGCCAAGCTATGGAAGTGCGGACCAGAGGAATTGGACCGACAGCCGAGCCCGACAATCTCACTGCCCGCGAGGCTGAGCATGCCGCCAACACAAGCTGTGCCACATGTTCAGCCGGTCAGTGGCGAACTGACCCCGCTTGAGCCCCCCGGCCGACCTGTAATAGGCGCGGCGAAGGTCATCGATCGCGAGCGCCTTATCGCTGCGATGGAAAGGTCCGGGTGGGTACAGGCCAAGGCGGCGCGCCTGCTTGGACTGACGCCGCGCCAGATTGGGTATGCATTGAGAAGGCAGGGCATCGAGATCAAGCGCTTCTGAATAGGAATCGGGCTGGCTTCTCTCTCTCTCTCTCTCTCTCTCTCTCTCTCGGCTGCGGTGAGAAGAGTGTCTGCAAGAGCCGGCTACTTACTCCGGTGCAAGACCCGGACGTGAAACTTGTGGGCTTTGCTTGGGGCGCGTGTCGGAAAGCGTAACGCCTCTTCGCGTCGGCCGATCTCGTCATCGCCTGTTTGCAATGAATTCGCCCTATGAGAGATGGCCACGTTTCGAGTCAATGCAGGGTCGCGGCGGCAACGTTTCTGCCGTGACGCAGATTACCGGGAGAAGTCCGCTTTGCGTAACCGGTCGCGGTCGCCAGAACCGTTTCATCCTCGGTCGTCCGTCATTGCATTCGTTCCTCATCGGCTAACTGCCTGGGATGGTATGACACTTGCTGGTCATGGGCAGCCTGCGCAACATCTTAGGAGAAGCATATGCACAGCATCGTCTGCATCAAACAGGTCCCCGACTCCGCACAAATCCGCGTGCATCCTGTCACGAATACGATCATGCGTCAGGGCGTGCCGACAATCATCAACCCATACGATCTCTTCGCACTGGAAGCTGCGCTCGAGCTACGAGATAAGTTCGGCGGCGAAATCACTGTCCTCACAATGGGGCCGCCGTCGGCCGAAGAATCTCTTCGAAAGGCACTGACATTTGGAGCCGATCGTGCTGTCCTGCTCACTGATCGTAGTTTCGCGGGCTCCGATACGCTGGCGACGAGTTACGCGCTGGCCTCCGCGATTCGCAGTATTGGGAGGGAATATGGCCCACCGGACGTCATATTTACTGGCAAGCAGACTATTGACGGCGACACGGCACAGGTGGGCCCCGGCATTGCAAAAAGGCTCGGGGTCCAGCAGCTAACTTATGTTTCTACAATCAAGGCGTTAGACTTCAAGATACGCACGATCGAGGCGGAACGGCGCTGCGAAGGAGGAGTCCAGGTGCTGCGTTCTAAGCTGCCGTGTCTCGTCAGCATGTTAGAGGCAACCAATCAAATTCGCCGTGGTGCAATGATTGATGCCTTGCGTGCCGCCCGTGCCTCAATCATAAAATGGAGCGCCCAAAATGCCGGCGTGGATGACATGGCCAAATGCGGTCTGAGGGGGTCGCCAACCGTCGTCAAGCGTGTTTTCGCGCCCTCGGCGCGAGCGGAGAAGGCGACGTGGGTGGAGGCGGCCGAGCAGCCGGCGCAAGCGTTGATCAATGCCATGTTCGAGCGCAACCCTGCGCTCGAGGCGGAGCTCGCACAGCTCGCGCGCGGTACGGCATCCGCGCAAGCTGGCGGCGGGTGAAGTCGCGGCTGATCGAGCAGAGCCAGTGATGGACTGGGCCTTGGTCATGCATTGCCCCGTCGCCCGGTTGCACCAGGTAACATCGACCTTATCGGCTGATCACTACGAAATATGGTAAGGAAGGGGATGCCTTCAACTTGCGTAGTTGAGCACCGAGAGGCTCGTATCAAGTCAAGATAACAGACATCTCGTTAGGCTGACTTGTGATAGACGAGTTCGCTGGCGAATTCCTGAAGTCAGAAGGCGTTTAGCTTGTTTGGCAGCCGCAATCCAGGAGCACGCGCGAGGGATGCGCCCCGCGCGAGTTCTGCCGTTTTCGCGTGACTGGAAGGTGCGAAGATGACCCTCCCGCCGTTCGGCCACGGGACGGTGTGGAGCGTCGCGACAATGCTCGGCCATCAACATCGGCGCCGGACCTCCCTGATACTGCTCAAATCGCAGAGATAGTGATCCGCAGAGCGGCACGCGGACCACCGTGAGATCACCGCAAAGACAGTCACGCGCCAGGCTCAGTTCAGGTTGCGCGGTGAACGTCTCCGTGCGAGCGCCGCTAATACGTGCTTAATTGCGCCTTTACGGCCCGGTTGGTTCGCTCTGCCCGCGATGTATTCGCAACTCTCTTGGCGTTTCCTGGATAGATCGTGAGTGCGGCGATGATGCCGAGGAAAGCTGCAAACATCAGCCAGAAACCGGGCGAGGCCTTGTCATCGGTCCGATCGATCAGCCAGGTGGACGCGAGCGGCGTAAACGTACCAAACAGAGCCGCGGCAAGTGCGAAGGCCAAAGAAAAGCAGGTTGTGCGAACATGCTTCGGCACGATCTCGACCAGAGCGCCCAACATGGCGCCGCTATAGGTGCCAAAGTAGAACGACAACATCATCTCCACTGCCAGCATCTTGCCGAAGCTTGGGTTTGTTACAAGCCAAGACAGTGCCGGATAGACAGTCACCAAGGCGAGGCCGGCAATGGTCAGCAAGACAGGCTTCCGGCCAATTCTGTCAGAGATTGCGCCGCCGATTGGGTTCCAGATGAAGTTCGTCACGGCGACCAAAAGCGTCACCAAGAGCGTGTTCTGCGAGGAGAGCTGCAAGACGTGCTTGCCGAAGGTAGGCGTGTACACGGTGGCGAAATAGAAGGTCGTCGTCGTCAGCATCGCGATCATCATGCCAAGAATGACAATGCGCCAGTTCGCAACTGTCGAGGCAAGCACCTCGCGGGCCGTTGGGTGGCTCTTCATGACGAGAAACTCCGGAGTTTCCTCCAGGGTGCGGCGCAGGAAGAAGATAAGCGGAACGATTAAGCAGCCAAGGAAGAACGGGATCCGCCAGCCCCAGGCGGCAACCATTTCGGCCGGAAGAGCTTCGCTTAAAAAATATCCGATAAGAGCCGCGACAAAGATGGCGACCTGCTGGCTCGATGACTGAAACGACGTGTAAAAACCGCGATTGCCCGCAGTGGCAATTTCGGAGAGGTAGACGGAAACGCCGCCAACTTCAACGCCGGCAGAAAAGCCCTGCAAAAGTCGCCCGAACAGCACGATGACGGGTGCGGCGATGCCGATCGTTGCATAACCGGGACAGAACGCGATGATGACTGTGCCAATAGCCATGATCGAAAGCGTGATGATCAGACCTTGCCGACGGCCAATCTGGTCGATATAGGCTCCCAACACGATCGCGCCGACAGGTCGCATCAGCGCCCCCAGCCAGAACACACCGAAGGTGTTGAGCAGAGAAGCGGTTTCGCTTCCCGCTGGAAAGAATGCGTTTCCGATGGCGCTGGCGTAGAACCCGAACAAAAAGAAGTCGAACTGTTCGAGGAAATTACCGCTCGTGGCACGAAAGATGGCGCCAATGCGCGATTTGGCATTTGACGCTTGCGCAAGGGAGGCTGGTGACATCGCGAGTTTCCTCTCAGGTTTGGATTGGCCGGCTCCGGAGAAACTCTCACGCCAGCCGAGTGCAGTGTTATGGCCGCGAATCTGCCATCACGGCACTGTCGACCGACCCGTAAGCGCCTGACGTTTCCGGCATATTTTCGGCAATTGCAGCAAGGTCGTACAGATTTTCCGACGTTGTTTCGCTCGCAAGGCAACCCCCCCGAGTTGCCTCGAGGTTTGACGAGAGGTTTGGTGAGTGTTGCTTGTTTAAGCCCGTCCGCAGCGGGATCGCCGTGCTCGGCAAGCGCCACGTCGCCGTTCGAAGCGCATGTGCCTTGGACATCGAGGGCGCCACGGTCCAAATACGGTCGAAACCAGTAGTGAAGAGAGAAATGCGCCGTGCATCGACGACAGGCATTCGTTGTCAATCGAACAGGTCCATCTGGCTGCAATATGCCGCCCTCTCAAAAAACTTGGAGTTCGTCACGAACTATGAGCCCGTCCCAGCAATCGGAACGCCGCCATCAGTCAGCTCCTTGCTCGGCGGAGGCAAGGCTACGTCAGCGCTGCCACCTGATTGGCCTTAGAGTTTTCGCACCGTCCCAGCTTGCGTAGACGAAGACCATGAACCGGCACAACCAGCACGCCATGCGATTGCGTCGGGCCTGAAACCGGGAGGCAGATCGTGATGAGAAGGGCCGGGGCTTTGTGCGGCTTCCGTTTCTGAGCCACCACAATCCCAAGTGCCGTCGCCTTGGCTCATTCGACGGTAACTGATTTCGCGAGATTTCGAGGTTGGTCGACATCCGTGCCCATCTGGGTGGCCGTGTGGTAGGCTAGGAGCTGCACCGGAATGGCATAGACAATGGGCGTAAATGTCGCTCCCATTTCCGGCAGCACGATCGTCGCGAGTGAATCTAGGGACACCTCCGCAGCTCCCCTCGCGTCCGTGATCAAGATAATCTTGCCGCCGCGTGCGGCGACCTCCTGCATGTTCGACATGGTTTTGTCGAACACCCGGTCCCAAGGAGCGATGACGATTACCGGAACGCTCTCGTCGACCAAGGCGATGGGCCCGTGCTTGAGCTCTCCGGCCGCATAGCCGGCTGCGTGAATGTAGGAGATCTCCTTCAGCTTCAATGCCCCTTCAAGCGCTAGTGGAAACGACGTGCCGCGACCAAGATATAGCACGTCACGCGATTTGGCGATGTCGCGTGCAAGCTTCTCGATCTGCGGCTCGCAGGCAAGCGCCGATGCAACTAGCCGGGGGATTTCGATCAGCGCTCGTACGAGCTCGACCTCGTCCCTCTCGGATAATTCACCGCGCGCCTTGCCCGCAGCGACCGCAAGTGCCGCCAGAACGACCAGCTGACATGTGAATGCCTTTGTCGAGGCGACGCCTATTTCGGGTCCCGCGAGTGTCCTCAATACTGTCCCGCTTTCGCGCGCAATGGTCGAACCCATTACGTTCACGATCGAGAGGGTATGCAGGCCTTGCGATTTAGCGTAGCGGAGCGCGGCCAGCGTATCGGCCGTCTCGCCTGATTGCGAAATGAAGATACCAAGATCTCCCTTGCGCATCGGTGCCTCACGATAGCGAAACTCGGAGGCAACATCGAGCTCGACCGGAAGACGAGCCAGCCGCTCGAACCAGTATTTGGCGATATGGCCGGCATAGCCTGCCGTACCGCAAGCCGTGATCGAGATATGCCCGACCTCATTGAAATCGAACGGAACCTGCTGCGGCAGTGCCACGCTCGCGGTGGCGACCTCGACGTAATGCGCCAGTGTCTCCCCGATTACATTTGGTTGTTCGTGGATTTCCTTCGCCATGAAGTGGCGGTAGTTTCCTTTGTCAGCGAGAAGTGACGACGCGCCGGATGTCACCACCTCGCGGTGAGCGACGATGCCTTGTACGTCGTAGACCACGCTGAAGTTGCGGTTGAGTACAGCCAGATCGCCGTCCTCGAGATAGGTGATCAAATCGGTAAGCGGGGCGAGCGCGATAGCATCCGATCCGAGATACATTTCGCCTTCACCATACCCGATCGCAAGCGGTGAGCCCTTGCGCGCCCCGATCATGAGGTCGTGTTGGCCCTTGAACAGGATTGCAAGCGAAAACGCGCCCGCTAGCCGCGGCAGCGACGCTTTTACTGCGTCCTCCGGGGAGCAGCCATTCTTCAGATAAAAGTCGAGAAGATGCGCCACCACTTCCGTATCTGTTTCAGAGGCGAAAAGGGCGCCACCCTGTTTCAGCTCTGCACGCAGCTCGCGGAAATTCTCGATGATGCCGTTATGGACCACTGCAACATTGTCCGTTGCATGCGGATGAGCATTGTGCTCGGTCGGCTTGCCATGAGTAGCCCAGCGGGTATGCCCAATCCCGATATCGCCAGCGAGCGGATAGCAGCGAAGGCGAGTTTCAAGGTTCTTCAGCTTGCCTTCCGCGCGCCGAAGCTCGATATGATTTCCTTTGAGCGTTCCGATGCCTGCTGAGTCATAGCCCCGATATTCCAGTCGCTTAAGTGAATCGATGAGGCGATCCGCGACCGGACCGCGCCCTAAGATACCGACAATTCCGCACATGCTAATTGGTTTACCTGAAGTTCAAAACAGACCATCTTTGGACCGCAAGGCGCGCCCGGCGAATTCGCTACCTAAAGCTATTCGCCATTCTAGCGGCTTGCTCTCTTCTGGGGCACGGCTCGAGCTCCAACTACAAGTAAAGCTCCTTCGGATTGCCCGAAACAGCGTCGATCTTGAACAACTTTCGGGAAACCGGACAAGTAGGCGTCGTCAGCTCGCCGATTGTCTCCTCTTGCCCGATGTAGCTGATTCCGCCAAGAAGGCCCGGTAACTGAGCCGCATTCCAGCTGCAAATGACGTCGTGGCACGCCAGCCGAGCCTTGCCAGGCGGCTGACGTCGAGCAGCTTGCGCGGCGTGCCGTCGGGACGGGAGGTGTCGAAACTGATTTCGCCGCTGTAACCGACGACCCCGGCAACGACGCGGGCCAATTCGGCGATGGTGATGTCCTCGCCGGTGCCGATGTTGACCAGCTCCGCGCTCGAATAAGTCTTCATCAGGTGCACGCAGGCGTCCGCCATGTCGTCAACGTAGAGGAACTCGCGCCGGGGCGTTCCGGTGCCCCACACCACGACGCTGTTGGCGCCCGCGACCTTCGCCTCGTGGAAGCGCCGGATCAGGGCCGCGACGACGTGGCTCAGTTCGGGGTGATAATTGTCGCCGGGACCGTAGAGATTGGTCGGCATCACGTTGATGAAGTCGCTGCCATATTGGCTGCGATAGGCCTCCGCCATCTTGACGCCCGCGATCTTGGCGATCGCATAGGGCTCGTTGGTCGGTTCCAGCGGGCCTGATAGGACCGAGTCCTCGCGCAGCGGCTGCGGCGCCAGCTTCGGATAGATGCAGGACGAGCCCAGAAACATCAGCTTCTCGGCCCCGTTTTGATGCGCGGCCTGGATCACATTGGCTGCGATCGCGATGTTATCGTAGATGAACTCGGCGCGCAGCGTGTTGTTGGCGAAGATGCCGCCGACTTTTGCCGCGGCGAGGAAGACCACCTGCGGCCGCACCCGCGCGAACCAGTCGAACACGGCAGCCTGGTTGCAGAGATCGACCTCGCGCCGCTCCACCGTGACAAGCTTCACGTCCTCCCGCGCCAGCCGGCGCGCCAGCGCCGCACCGACCATACCGCGATGGCCGGCGACGTAGACGCTCTTGCCCTTCAGCTCAAACGGTGCGCTTGCCATTTGCGATGTCCCGTTTGGCTTCGGCCAGATCGCTCGCCATCATCTCCGCGACGAGTTCCGCAAACGTTCGCTTCGGCTTCCAGCCGAGCACGTCGCGCGCCTTGCTGGCATCACCGACCAGGAGATCGACCTCGGTCGGGCGGAAGTAAGCGGGATCGATCTTCACCACGGTCTTGCCGCTGTTCGCGTCGACGCCGGTCTCGTCGACCCCCCCGCCGCGCCATTCGATGCGGCGGCCCACTTGCGCGAACGACAGTTCGACCATCTCGCGCACCGACCGCGTCTCGCCGGTGGCGAGCACGAAGTCGTCGGGCTTGTCCGCTTGCAGGATCTTGTGCATGCCTTCGACATAATCCCGGGCATGGCCCCAGTCGCGCTTGGCCGAGAGATTGCCGAGATAGAGCGTCTGCTCCAGACCGAGCTCGATGCGGGCGACCCCGCGGGTGATCTTGCGGGTGACGAACGTCTCACCGCGGATCGGGCTCTCATGGTTGAACAGGATGCCGTTGGCCGCGAACATGCCATAGGCTTCGCGATAGTTCACCGTGATCCAGTAGCCGTAGAGTTTTGCCACGCCATAAGGCGAGCGCGGATAGAATGGTGTGGTCTCCTTCTGCGGAATCTCCTGCACCAGACCATAGAGTTCGGAGGTCGAGGCCTGGTAGAACCGCGTCTCCTTCTCCATGCCGAGGATGCGGATGGCTTCCAGGAGACGCAGCACACCGATTGCGTCCGCGTTGGCGGTGTATTCGGGGCTCTCGAAGCTGACGGCGACATGGCTTTGCGCCGCGAGATTGTAGATCTCGGTCGGCCGAATCTGCTGCACCAGACGGATCAGATTGGTCGAGTCCGTCATGTCGCCGTAGTGCATCAGGAACGGCACGTCCCCCACATGCGGATCCTGGTACAGATGGTCGACCCGCGCGGTGTTGAACGAGGACGAGCGCCGCTTGATGCCGTGCACGACATAGCCGAGCGACAGCAGGTATTCGGCGAGATAGGCGCCGTCCTGGCCGGTCACGCCGGTGATGAGAGCGACCCGCCCTCTTCTCTTTTGGTTTGACAAATTAGTTCTCTGGGCAGGTGAATGTCTTTCCGCGATCGATGACCTTCAATCGCGTCTGGCCTGTTCGAATGCGGAAGGCTCTCGCTTTCGAAGCACCGAAGTATCGACCGTGTACAGGCATTGCATCGAACGCACAACTGTAAGCAGGTAAACCTTCCACATCGAAGGGTTTTGAAGAAGTATACGAACGTTTGTAATCCGGCGGAATTGTTGGGCTTATCCCGAGCGAAGGCGTTTGCCGTGTCCATCGTTCGGGTGCGTCTCATCCTGTATAACCCGCGAACAGCGCCGCAAACAAAGCCTTGAAATTCGTGTTCTGTCGCGCGCGCTTATCGTGATCAACCGATTGCTGTCCAATCATGTTGGTGATCAGGCAGGAACGGCTGCCCGGAGCTGAGCGGCCGATGTGCTCATGTGCACAAGCTAAGCGATACCTGCCAAATCACAACGAACGTACCAGCTTCTCTCTTGCTACCCGATGACCGCCACCCGATCGCGCGCGTTCGTCTCATCTAGTCTGCCGTCCTTCAACAGCGCTGTGTCCGTCCGACCATGGCACGACATGCATTCGGAAACGACGACAAGCGCACCATGATGACAGCTCTTGCCGCGGTCCCGTCACAACAAGTTCACCGCACATCAACGCGGTTCTAGCGCCATTCTTGAATGCAACAAGGCCCGGCATTGGCCCTCACTTTGATCGATCAGCAAAACTCTAATGGAGTCATCAGGTCTTCTCACGTTATTGCTCCGGACCGCGTCGATCTCGCGGCGGCTCGTTGGGCCCTAGGTGGCTGCAAGCTTGTTCGATAGCTTCTAAGGTTGGATTTGTCGTTCGTACATGAAGGCGAGGTGTCGACATGCGGCTCGGCTATCGGCGTGAACGGAACATAAGCAGCATCCGTCGCACTTAGCGCGATCCTCAGCCACTTGGCAGAGCACCTCTCGTCTGACGCAATCGGTGTGTCCCGCTTCTCCTCCACGGGAATTCTGAAGCGCGCGAAGATTGGCCCAGCTAGCTTGCACTCTACAATCTGACGCTACGTACGGTTCAACCCCCGTGGGGCCCTGACGTGAATATGCCAAACTACACTTGTTCCCTAGGAGGCAGGCGAGGAGGGCAGGCCTTTCCAGAGCAGCTGGCGCGGAAGCTGCTGCTGTCGTATTGGTCGTCTGTGCAACGGCGCGCAAGTGGATCCGCAGGAGTGTGCGCGGACAGTTACGCGCGGTTGTGAAGCTGCCCAGTGGCTGGTACCAAGCGAGCAGGCGAGCCATCAAATCGACTCGAGGCGTCTACTGTATAGGAGATGCCTCGCCGCGGGAGTCAATCCTCCGTCTCTGGCATGCGCTCTCTGATTGCCTTGATCTATCGGCCGAGTTCTCGCGCCGTTGTCACCAATATGATGTGGCTCCCTCGTGCCGTGGTGGCCAGGCAGAATATGGAATGAGATCGATGGGCAGCGCGTCACTCTGGTCAATGAGCCCAAGTCGCGTTAGGGCACCCGACATTGAACACGTCGACGATCATCGCGCGTCCGGTACTTGCGGGAACATCTGCCGCTGTGCCACAAGGAGGCATCCCGCGCCGAACCGTTGCTCCGCCCTGGGTACCGTTGACAGCATCGCGGTTTGGGTCCTGATTGCGGTGCTTGCTCCAATTCTGGTTCGCTCTAAAAGAGTGGCTGCTGTCGCGTGCAACACAGATCGGGCGGGAACCGCACATTTAGCTATGCTCTCTGGCGAGCGGCCAGCATCTCGTAGCGCCGCCCATGGGCGCGTCTTCCAGTCATCTTGAGGTGCGGGCGATTGTTAGGCCGGCATTCTCGAGCGTATCCAAAATCCTATCAACAACCGCCCGCGGATCGCGCTGATCTTCTAGGCTCACGCAGGCCAAAGTAGCGGAGATGATCGCGTGCGCAGTTCTGCGCTGGAGGCAATCGTACTCGGCATACTCACCGCAAGAATTGCAGGTGATCACCGGTCGCCCAGTCCAAGGATCGTGCAGTACGACCTCGCACCAATTAACTGCGTGACATTTCGGACAGAGCATCAATCGTGACTCCCTCAGAGTTCGCGCGGTACGTCGTCTCTAGCGCACCTGCACCTGAACAGGGTTGGCGGCTCAATTTGTCGTTCGACATAGAGCCGACCGTCCTCACTCCACCTAGCGGCAATGGCGTCCTGCAGAGGATCCAGATCGCAGGCAATCCGTATGGTCATACGCCGCCAGGCTGCCGAAGATCTCACGAGCACGGGCGCTCCGCACGAAAGTGTTACGGACATTCTCCTCCGCCCGCTGAAGGCGCTACCGCAAATCCGTTTCGCTGAACGAACTTGCGAGCCGCCGCCCACTACGATCGCTCGGGTTGCAAAGGCGGTTTGTTGCGGCGCTTGCTCGGGATGATCCCGCATTGCATTGCGGTCCTTTGGAGCGGGCGCCCAAAGCCCTGTTGTTTTTGTAAGACGCTGGCTGAAGACATGTGACCTGCTCCAACAGCCGATCGTCGGCGCCAAAGCGGACTTGCAGTCGGGCTCCTTGAAGTCTCGAACCGCACCTTGTGAAAGCGCTGGTAATTTTTCAGGGCGTCGACCTTCCTGGATTGCTCAGCAAGCTGTGAGGCAGCTCGTGATCGACTAGCTTTCCATCGTTCCATGCCGACAACCTCGGGATGGGAGGATGCGTCCCAAACACTACGGCCGCTTGTATGCCTACAGCTGCCCCGTTTCGGCGCGAGTAGGCTATTTGCAGGTTCACCGGGTTGATCACGACCAGCTAAGTTGAGTCTATGCTCCAATTGTCATTCCTCTCTGAGCTGCGAGGGGCCGACCTCCCGACGTCCACGCCGCCGAGAGCAGCATCTTGAATTGGGCGAATCGCCAGGATTCGGTGCTCCGTGCTTGCGATACCTTGCAGTGATTCGCCGACGTGACCCCAGTGCGCCGTTTGGAGGCGTCGCGGTGGATCTGAGCTGGTCACATACTCCGAATTTTCCTGAAACTGTTGTACGGCCAGACAAGGTCGCCAGCGGCATGAAGACCTTACAACCTTACCCTACGTACGATTCAAGCCCTTATGTCGGGAGTCGTGCAGTTCACGCAGGATTGGACGCGAACCCAGCAGAGAAGCCCAATGTCCCCGGTCATGCTCCGTTAGCGTGAAGGGGTTTCCAAAGCGGCGTTTCAACCGAGAAGGAGACGCAGTGAAGCTTGCTCGCCGCGCTTGCATCCGTTTGTGAGCAGCTTGTCTGATCTCAGACAATGCGAGTCGCAGATAACCGCAAATAGGGTTGCATTGCGAAGGCAGCCTACGGGATCTTACGGAGGGCATGTGTCGCATTTTCTTGATCTAGAAAATGCATGTTGCTCTGCATGAAGCAGAAGAAGCCATTCTCCGACGCCAAACACTGGCGAGGCCGTGCGGAAGCGACGCGAACAAAAGCGGAGTCGCTCGAGGACGACGCGTGCAGATGCAGGCTTTTCAAGATCGCTAAAGAATATGATAAGCTGGCTCGCCTCGCGGAGGAGCGGCAAAGAAATGAGGTTGACGGACAGTTCTGATTGCCACCGGAGCGGACCGTTGCATCGAGGGTGCAGGCCTTGCGACCACGGCGCTGAAGCGTCTCCATGAACCGTCAAAGGGGCTCTGGGCTGAATTGCGAAAATCTCTCGTGCGGTAGGGCAAATGGACGAGGCTGCTCGATTCTGCGGTCTGCGCGTCCGAGCCGCTGACCCTGAATCCATCGTGAGGCGGGCCTCACCGGCCACATAGATGACGCATTGACGGTGTCTCAGGCGGCAACTGCTAACCGCCACACATGAGATGGATCCAGATGCAAGCCCACCGTCAGACCGTCGGAACGCGAATTTACAAGCCTCTCGCTCGACGAACTGGCGACAATCTGTGGTCGCTTTCGATCATGAGCTGAAGTCTGCGAGGTATCTTTGCGTTACAATGTAGCCGGTTCGCCAGATCATACCACGCAAATTGCCCTCCGCCGCCATTTTGGCTGTGAGGCGTTTTAGTCGATCCTGGCATCTTGCGCCAAGCACGGTTAGCTCAAGCCGAAACGTTGCGCCGAAGAAGTGAGCACAAGCTCGCTTCTGGGGCGGCTTGCGAAGCCAAACGTCGTAAATGTCTGCGCGCATCGCCTGCACGAGGCGAGTTCGCAGCCAAGGCGCGCATGACGAGAAAATCGACTGACAATTAGATGTCGAAAGGCCTCTTGGGTGGATAATTCGATGTTCTCATTCAAGATAAATTAGGTGCAAATGATCAGGAGTGTTCAGGACCGCCGATGGCTGGGTGGCAACCGTCCGATCCATGAGTCGCGCGACACGAGTGGTGCCGGATTCGACTCTATCGCCCAAAAGAAGGAGGACGCGTGAGGAAGCAAGTTGTAGAAAGGCTCGAGGCAGGACGCGTCCGCGATGGCCGATTCGTCACCGCACCGGGATCTGGTCCTTCCGGAGTCTTCTTCGTGCAGGGGCCTTGTGGCTGTCAACTCAAGATCATCGGCTTCGTCCGCCCAGGATGGGAGCATGTCTCTGTGTCGACGCCACGGCGTTCGCCAAACTGGGAGGAGATGTGCCTCGTCAAGGATCTGTTTTGGGATGAAGAGGAATGCGTGATGCAGCTGCATCCTCCTCATTCGCAGTATGTCAACAATAGCCGGTATTGCCTGCATCTCTGCAGACCGATCAGCGAGGTCATTCCGACGCCTCCGGCAGCCTTCGTGGGCATCGTCGGGCTCGAACCGTCTGAGGCGGCAATTCTGTTTGCGCAGATGAGTGCGATGTAGCCGCCTCGCTGCTTAGGTGTTAATTCGGGCGGCGGGATGGTACTCTGCTGGTCCCCAGATCATCCAGAGTGCGACGGAGTTGCTCACCACAATCACGGGCATGGGCGCCCTCTTGATGGAGCCTGGGTGACCTATAATGGTGCGCAGGATCGCGAAAGGGCGTTGGGCTACCACTCTGCGTCCCGGCGCCCAACCCGCTGCGCTTCCGAAGGCGGCGGGAGGCAGCGCTCGCAGATGCGGTTAATCGTGAGACTGCGCGCTTGGCTGGTCGAGCTTTGAGAACAGAAGCTTAGCGATCTGCGGCGCGGCAATCAGGATGGAAGTGCGTATTCCCATCCAGATTGTCGCGCTATAGCGATCGACGCAAAATCGACTTGGGAGTGCCGAACACTCCTCGGCAATGGAGGGGGATCGGCATTGCAGTTGCCGACATCCGCGCGCCAACCGGTGCGGTGATCGCGTGCGGCTTAGTCCGACGATGCTGCTGACGACTATTCGATGTTCCGGATTACCTCCGTTGCTTCACCGGTACTAGAAGGCGGACGGATCAAAAGACGGCGGCACGCGGGCCCTGAACACTGCCCTGCGGCCAACACACACGCACTGGCCTAATCGAATGCTGCTCGCGCAAGTGCATCAGGACCGGAGTAGAGCTATCGCCAAATTTTGGTGACGGCCGGGGCCGGTCAGGCGGCGGCGGTTGTGGGCTGACGGTCGGTCGGCTTTGCGATGACCTCGATCCCG